>NZ_CAZELG010000001.1:0-5354 GCF_964512825.1 Tenacibaculum halocynthiae
TTACTAAAGAACGGTTTAAAAGAAAGGCAACGACCTACTCTCCCACCTGTGGCAGTACCATCGGCGCTAATGGGCTTAACTTCTCTGTTCGGAATGGTAAGAGGTGAGCCCCATTGCAATAATCACCTTAAATTGTTTCAGTGTATTTCAACTGTATAAGTTAACATATTGATAAATATAATATTGTAAAGTTTCAAAGAGTTTGCTTCCCCTCACAAGGAGGGGAAGTACGTACATAAGCCTATGGGTTATTAGTACTACTTGGCTACATACATTACTGCACTTACACCTATAGCCTATCAACGTGGTAATCTCCCACGACCCTTTAAAGAAATCTCATCTTGTGGTGGGTTTCGCGCTTATATGCTTTCAGCGCTTATCCCTTCCCGACGTAGCTACCCTGCAGTGCCACTGGCGTGACAACAGGTACACTAGAGGTCAGTTCAACTCGGTCCTCTCGTACTAAAGTCAAATCCACTCAAATTTCTAACGCCCACAGCAGATAGAGACCGAACTGTCTCACGACGTTCTGAACCCAGCTCGCGTGCCACTTTAATGGGCGAACAGCCCAACCCTTGGGACCTTCTCCAGCCCCAGGATGTGACGAGCCGACATCGAGGTGCCAAACCCCCCCGTCGATGTGAGCTCTTGGGGGAGATCAGCCTGTTATCCCCGGAGTACCTTTTATCCTTTGAGCGATGGCCCTTCCATGCGGAACCACCGGATCACTATGCTCTACTTTCGTACCTGATCGACCTGTATGTCTCTCAGTCAAGCTCCCTTATGCCATTGCACTCTACGCACGGTTACCAAGCGTGCTGAGGGAACCTTTAGAAGCCTCCGTTACTCTTTTGGAGGCGACCACCCCAGTCAAACTACCCACCACGCACTGTTCTCATCGCTGAGTTAGGCTCTAGATAAGCAAAGGGTGGTATTTCAAGGATGATTCCACAACGCCTAGCGACGCCGCTTCATTATCTCCCACCTATCCTACACATTACTTATCCAAAGTCAATACGAAGCTATAGTAAAGGTTCACGGGGTCTTTTCGTCCCGCTGCGGGTAATCGGCATCTTCACCGATACTACAATTTCACCGAGCTCATGGCTGAGACAGTATCCAGATCGTTGCACCATTCGTGCAGGTCGGAACTTACCCGACAAGGAATTTCGCTACCTTAGGACCGTTATAGTTACGGCCGCCGTTTACTGGGGCTTCATTTTAGATCTTCGCCGAAGCTAAACCCTCCACTTAACCTTCCAGCACCGGGCAGGTGTCAGGCCTTATACATCATCTTTCAATTTAGCAAAGCCCTGTGTTTTTGATAAACAGTCGCCTGGATCTTTTCACTGCGGCCAGCATTGCTGCTGGCGACCTTTCTCCCGAAGTTACAGGTCTATTTTGCCTAGTTCCTTAGCCATGAATCTCTCGAGCACCTTAGAATTCTCATCCCAACTACCTGTGTCGGTTTACGGTACGGGTTCTCATAATCTGAAGCTTAGAGGTTTTTCTTGGAAGCCCTTAGGCACACTATCAACGCATCCGAAGACTTGTTGTACTATCACACTTCAGCTAGACTAGCGGATTTACCTAAAAGTCTAATACCTACATGTTTCAACGAACTATTCCGTCAGTTCGCGGTGCTTTCATTACTCCGTCACCCCATCGCAATTATAAGAAGTACAGGAATATTAACCTGTTGGCCATCGACTACTCCCTTCGGATTCGCCTTAGGTCCCGACTAACCCTCAGCTGATTAGCATCGCTGAGGAAACCTTAGTCTTTCGGTGAGGGGGTTTCTCGCCCCCTTTATCGTTACTTATGCCTACATTTTCTTTTCTATCCGCTCCAGCATACCTTACAGTACACCTTCTGCGCAAATAGAATGCTCCCCTACCACTTTATAACTAGTATAAAATCCATAGCTTCGGTAATATGTTTATGCCCGATTATTATCCATGCAAAACCGCTCGACTAGTGAGCTGTTACGCACTCTTTAAATGAATGGCTGCTTCCAAGCCAACATCCTAGCTGTCTAAGCAGTTTCACCTCGTTTTTTCAACTTAACATATATTTGGGGACCTTAGCTGATGGTCTGGGTTCTTTCCCTCTCGGACATGGACCTTAGCACCCATGCCCTCACTGCTGAGTAACATTTTATAGCATTCGGAGTTTGTCAGGAATTGGTAGGCGGTGAAGCCCCCGCATCCAATCAGTAGCTCTACCTCTATAAAACTTTCGCTCAACGCTGCACCTAAATGCATTTCGGGGAGTACGAGCTATTTCCGAGTTTGATTGGCCTTTCACCCCTACCCACAGGTCATCCAAAGACTTTTCAACGTCAACTGGTTCGGTCCTCCACTGTGTGTTACCACAGCTTCAACCTGCCCATGGGTAGATCACTCGGTTTCGCGTCTACTACTACTAACTATGGTCGCCCTATTCAGACTCGCTTTCGCTTCGGCTCCGGACCTTAAATCCTTAACCTTGCTAGCAACAGTAACTCGTAGGCTCATTATGCAAAAGGCACGCCGTCACACAGTAAATGTGCTCCGACCGCTTGTAGGCGTACGGTTTCAGGTTCTATTTCACTCCCTTACTTAGGGTTCTTTTCACCTTTCCCTCACGGTACTAGTTCACTATCGGTCTTTCAGGAGTATTTAGCCTTACCGGATGGTCCCGGTAGATTCATACAGGATTACTCGTGTCCCGCACTACTCAGGGTACTGCTATATTATCTTCGCTTACCTATACGAGACTATCACTCTCTTTGGTTCGTCTTTCCAAACGATTCTAGTTCACTTAGACTCTAATGTCGCAGCCCTACAACCCCAATACTGCCGTAACAGCATTGGTTTGGGCTAATCCGCGTTCGCTCGCCGCTACTAACGGAATCACTATTGTTTTCTCTTCCTCCGGGTACTTAGATGTTTCAGTTCTCCGGGTTTGCTCCTATAAATAGGTGACATGTCTTCAACATGCCGGGTTGCCCCATTCGGAAATTTACGGATCATAATGTGTGTGCCACTCCCCGTAACTTATCGCAGCTTATCGCGTCCTTCATCGCCTCTGAAAGCCTAGGCATCCGCCATACGCCCTTATTTAGCTTATTGTACTTTTTGCTGCAGTATCTCTACTACAACGAGCTCTTTATAATTCTTTATTTTTATAAAAATATTGTCGTTAGATCGTAATCTAACTTCTCTATCTTGATTCTTTACGATATCATTTTTACCAATATGTCAATGAACGTTTTTAGACCTATAGCCTAATTGTGGAGAATATCGGAGTCGAACCGATGACCTCTTGCGTGCAAGGCAAGCGCTCTAGCCAGCTGAGCTAATCCCCCATTATGAAATTCAGAATATGAATCCTCAATTATGAATGTTGAATTCTCTAACTTCCAGAATTTCCTTCCTAATATATACTTATTTATTTGTAGTCCCGGGCAGACTCGAACTGCCGACCTCTACATTATCAGTGTAGCGCTCTAACCAGCTGAGCTACGAGACTATAATAGCTATATATTAGTGTATTTTAAAATTAACAGCAAAGAGCAAAATGTACCTCTTTTGTAACTCACCATCTTTCTCTAGAAAGGAGGTGTTCCAGCCGCACCTTCCGGTACGGCTACCTTGTTACGACTTAGCCCTAGTTACCAGTTTTACCCTAGGCAGTTCCTTGCGGTAACCGACTTCAGGCACCCCCAGCTTCCATGGCTTGACGGGCGGTGTGTACAAGGCCCGGGAACGTATTCACCGGATCATGGCTGATATCCGATTACTAGCGATTCCAGCTTCACGGAGTCGAGTTGCAGACTCCGATCCGAACTGTGATATGGTTTATAGATTCGCTCCTATTCGCATAGTGGCTGCTCATTGTCCATACCATTGTAGCACGTGTGTAGCCCAGGACGTAAGGGCCGTGATGATTTGACGTCATCCCCACCTTCCTCACGGTTTGCACCGGCAGTCTCGCTAGAGTCCTCAACTTTACTTGTTAGCAACTAACGATAGGGGTTGCGCTCGTTATAGGACTTAACCTGACACCTCACGGCACGAGCTGACGACAACCATGCAGCACCTTGTGATCTGTCCGAAGAAAACTCTATCTCTAAAGCTGTCAGACCACATTTAAGCCCTGGTAAGGTTCCTCGCGTATCATCGAATTAAACCACATGCTCCACCGCTTGTGCGGGCCCCCGTCAATTCCTTTGAGTTTCAATCTTGCGATCGTACTCCCCAGGTGGGACACTTATCACTTTCGCTTAGTCACTGAGATAAATCCCAACAACTAGTGTCCATCGTTTACGGCGTGGACTACCAGGGTATCTAATCCTGTTCGCTCCCCACGCTTTCGTCCATGAGCGTCAGTATATACGTAGTAGACTGCCTTCGCAATCGGTATTCTGTGTAATATCTATGCATTTCACCGCTACACTACACATTCTATCTACTTCCGTATAACTCAAGTCAACCAGTATCAAAGGCAGTTCCATAGTTAAGCTATGGGATTTCACCTCTGACTTAATTGACCGCCTGCGGACCCTTTAAACCCAATGATTCCGGATAACGCTTGCACCCTCCGTATTACCGCGGCTGCTGGCACGGAGTTAGCCGGTGCTTATTCTTACAGTACCGTCAAGGCCGTACACGTACGACTGTTTCTTCCTGTATAAAAGCAGTTTACAACCCATAGGGCAGTCATCCTGCACGCGGCATGGCTGGTTCAGAGTTGCCTCCATTGACCAATATTCCTCACTGCTGCCTCCCGTAGGAGTCTGGTCCGTGTCTCAGTACCAGTGTGGGGGATAATCCTCTCAGACCCCCTACCTATCGTTGCCATGGTAAGCCGTTACCTTACCATCTAGCTAATAGGACGCATAGTCATCTTGTACCCATAAATGTTTAATTAAAAAGCGATGCCGCTTCTCAATATTATGGAGTATTAATCTTCATTTCTAAAGGCTATCCTCCTGTACAAGGCAGATTCTATACGCGTTACGCACCCGTTCGCCGGTCGTCAGCGGAAGCAAGCTCCCCTGTTACCCCTCGACTTGCATGTGTTAAGCCTGCCGCTAGCGTTCATCCTGAGCCAGGATCAAACTCTTCATTGTATAATCTTTAATATTATTAATGAATAAGTTTCAAAAGAATTTTTTTAATCTAATTAATTAGACTGTGGTAATTCTACTCTTTAATTACGCTGTCAATTTCAATATTTTCAATGAACTTTGTTAACCTTAATATTTGATATCTCTCAACCAAAATCTTAATTAACTTCTTGTAGAAACGTTAGAATCGAACTAACTGACTTTTTAATGGTCTTTCCAAAATCTCTGTGATCGTGTCGCT
>NZ_CAZELG010000002.1:0-109027 GCF_964512825.1 Tenacibaculum halocynthiae
TACCTTACTTTTTAAACACAACCTAAGTAAGCAGTAGTTCAATACTGTGGGGAGTATTAGCTTGGAAAGACTCTATTAGTTTATAATACTTTTGAATATAAGATTAGCAATCTATGTTATAAGAAGATCTAGTTGATTTTTTTGTCTTATTAAAGAAATTTATTTCAATATCTATTTGTTGAGTACCGTGAACTTTATCATTAAAACTTGTTTTTGATGTATATTCAATCCTATATTTTTTAAGAAAAGAATCTATTTCATATTTATCAAATTTTGCATTATGTAGTTTTCTTCTGTATTTTTTAATGTTATGATATGTTATTGTAAATATGCTAATACCAAGACTAATTACCAGAAATACAATTTCAATGGCATATCGGCTGTTTTCAGTAGACTTTAAAAGAGATATTCCACCAAATATAATAAAAGTTCCAATTGTTGAAAAAAGATAAAAACTTAAATAAATTGATATTTTATCTTTCTTTATAACTTCTAGTTCTATATTAACTGATTCTAATATTTGTTGTAAATCTTTACTAAAATCAATTTTAGTACAATATATTTTAAAATCAGGTTTTTTATTTGTTAAACTACATATCAATCCATTTTTCAATTCCATTTGTTTATTTTTACATAAATCACAATGTTTTGAATAATTCATTAGATAGTTTATTGATTTTTTTAGTATAAGTATAGACGATAATAGTTTTCACGATACTATATAGATAGTATTTATTCTATACATTATTGCTTTTTTGTTGCCACTTCCAAGCTGATAGTAGAGCTTCCTCTAAACTTTTTTCAGCTTTCCAGTCAAGTTGTTCGTTTGCGTTTTTTGTACTTGCAAATGCACTAGTAACGTCTCCTTCACGTTTAGCAACAAACTTATAATTTAGATTTACACCAGTGCACTTTTCAAAAGTTTTAATAATTTCTAAAACCGAAGTGCCAATTCCAGTACCTATATTAAAAAAGTTAAAAGACTTTGTATTCTTTTTTTCTAATAGACGATTTAATGCAGCTATGTGTGCTTTTGCAAGGTCAACTACATGTATGTAATCTCGAATAGCAGTTCCATCAGGAGTTTCATAATCATTACCAAATATAGATAATTCCTTTCTTATCCCAGCAGCAGTTTGTGTTATATAAGGAATTAAATTTTGAGGGATACCTAAAGGTAATTCACCTATTTTAATACTTGGATGCGCTCCAATAGGGTTAAAATACCTTAAAGCAATTGCATTCATAGCATAAGCTTTACAACTTTCTTTAATTATTTCTTCTCCAATTTGTTTAGTGTTTCCATATGGAGATTCTGCAGTTTTAATTGGAGCATTTTCAGTTATGGGTAACTCATCTGATTGTCCATATACAGTACAAGAAGAACTAAAAATCAAGTTGTCAATATTATTATCACGCATTCCCTGTAATAAGTACACTAAACTTCCAATATTATTTTCATAATAATCTAATGGATTTTGAACACTTTCACCTACAGCTTTAAACGCAGCAAAGTGAATAACACCATCAATTTTTTTATTTTTAAAGAAATCTAGAACATTAGATTTTATTTTTAGATCAAGCTTATAAAATTCTGGTTTTACTCCTGTTATTTCTGTAATATTATCTAAAACTTCAATTTTTGAGTTTGATAAATCATCAATAATAATTACTTTAAAACCAGAGTTTTGTAATTCTACTACAGTATGAGAACCAATGAACCCTAATCCTCCAGTAACTAAAATTTTTTTCATGACTTTATTTTTTGTGTGAATTTGTTTGCTATTATTTATAATTACTATGTAAAAAAATTATAACTAATAGTATATCTGAATATTCTATTTACTAAGTTATAGCAAGTTTGCTGTATTTTTTGAAAAAATAAAAAGAACTTAATTTCAAATAAATCCTATTAAAAATGTAAACTATATCTTTTTTAATGATTTTTTGAAGTTAAGTTCTTCTTCGATTGACAAATTAAATGGTTATTTTAAAAACTCAGAAACTGTAGTAGTAATAAATACTAATTGTTCCTCATCTAATTCTGTATGCATTGGTAATGAAATTACTTCATCAATTAACTGGTTAGTTATTTTAAAGTCTTCTTCATTATATCGATCATCCTGATATGCTTTTTGAGCATGTAAAGGAACAGGGTAATAAATAGCATTAGGAATTCCATTATCTAGTAGGTGCTTATGTAGCTCATTACGCTTACCGTTTGTAACTCTAAAAGTGTATTGATGAAAAACATGTGTGGTAAAGTCACTAATAACTGGAGTTACAATACTTGAATTGTTAGCAAATGAATTTGAATAATACGAAGCAGCTTTTCTTCTAGCTTCACAATAATTATCTAGTAAAGGTAATTTTGTTTTTAAAACTGCAGCTTGTACACTATCTAAACGTGAATTAACTCCCACAACATCATGATAATAACGTTTATACATTCCATGATTTACCATTCCTCTTAATGTATGTGCTAATTCATCATCATTAGTGAAAATAGCACCACCATCACCATAGCATCCTAGGTTTTTTGATGGGAAAAATGAAGTAGTACCCACATGCCCCATAGTACCAGCTTTCTTTTTTGTTCCATCAGTAAAAGTGTAATCTGCACCAATAGCTTGAGCATTGTCTTCAATTACAAACAAATTATGCTCTTTAGCAATAGTTAAAATAGCTTCCATATTAGCACATTGACCAAATAGATGTACAGGAACAATAGCCTTTGTTTTTGGAGTTATAGCTTTTTTAAGAGCTTCAATGTCTATGTTATAAGTATCAAGTTCAACGTCAACTAATATAGGTGTTAATTTAAGTAAACCAATAACTTCTACAGTTGCAGCAAAAGTAAAATCAACAGTAATAACTTCATCACCAGGTTGTAATCCTAATCCCATCATTGCAATTTGCAAAGCATCAGTTCCGTTAGCACAAGGAATAACGTGTTTAACGTTTAAATACTTTTCTAAGTCGGCCTGAAATTCTTTAACATAAGGCCCATTAATATAAGCTGATGAATTTAAAACTTCCTGAATTGACGTATCAACAACGTCTTTTATTTTTTGATATTGACCTTGTAGATCAACCATTTGTATTTTTTTCATTGGTAGAATGAATTTTTATAATTACAAAAATACAAACAATCTTTTATTGTTTTTACTAATTATATATTAATACAAGTAATGTTAGCAGATATGGTGTTTTTAAGCAACAAAGATTAGAATGCATCGTTGTTGTTACAAAAGAATAATTCGAATATTTTTATACTGTTTTTATGAAATTATTAAAGCATAAAATAACGTTTAAGGTTTTAATGGGATATATAATTCTGGGGTTTCTAGCAATTATTTCTGGAGCATTATTGTTTTCTGAAATTAAAACCTTTATTTATATTCAAGAAGAGGGTATTGCTGATAAAAAAAGAATACTAAAAACAAGTAGTTTAATTGCTAGTATTTATGAAAACGAAAATCTAGGGAGAGCAGCTATCCAATTAAATTCTGCAAAAAAAATTAATGAGTATACTACAGAAAATAAATTATTGTTGTTAAAAATTGATTCACTTAATTTTATAATAGAAAATGCTATGCAAAAGAGTATTTTAGATAGTATAAAATTAGGCATCAATAAAAAGTATAAAAATATAACTAGTTTATATAGAATTTCTAGAAGAAATAATTCTGATAAATCTATAAATGAAGCTATCAATAAACTTAGATCTATAGATACTCTTTTGGGAAAAATTACAACTAAAGAGTTTGTTGAAAACTCAAAGTTTTTTGATAAAAGCACAAAACAAAGTTTAGAAGAGTATTTTAAATATATTAATAGTTTTGATGATGATAATAAAGATAAAAATATAAATCAGAAAGAAATAGATTCATTAGTATCTATTTCTAAAATAATACTACAAAAAGCTCAAAAGCAGAGTAATAATAAAAAGAGATTTTTACGAGTAAAAGAAAAAGAGCTAGTAGAGAACGATTTAATAATCTCGAGAAAGCTTATAGAGGTGCTTAATAGTTTAGAAAAAAGCATCATTTCTTATTCAAGTAATATTCATAATCAACATCAAAAAATGCTAAGTAGAAGCAAGAATATTATTTTATTAGCTGGTGGAGTTAGCTTTATTATAATCGTTTTCTTTTCATTTATTATACTAAATGATTTTTGGAAGAGTCAACATTATAGAATAGAGTTAGAAAATGCAAATATTAAAACGTCTTCACTTTTAAAAAGTAGAGAACAATTAATTTCAATGGTAAGCCATGATTTAAGGACTCCTTTAAGTACAGTAATTGGTTACAGTGAATTATTACAAAAGTCAATAAACAATACTAAAGAAAAGAATCAAGTAACTCATATACAAACTGCCTCAGTGTATATGAGAAAGTTAGTGGAAGATTTATTAGAGTTTTCAAAGCTTGAAAATGGAGAAATAGGTATTGAGTGTATTCCTTTTAACATAGAAAAGCTTTTGAATGAAGTGTTTGAAAATGCTAAAAACTTAATAAAAGAAAAACCCGTTAAAATTATTTTAAAATCCGATAAAGCTTTTAATAAAAATATATTGAGTGATCCTTTTAGAATAAAACAAATCCTTTATAATTTAGTAACTAACTCTTGTAAATTCACAAACAATGGCGTTATAAAAATTGAAGCTAAACTTCAAACTATAAGTAATAAAAAATATTTAGAAGTTACAGTTAGTGATACTGGATTAGGAATAGATGAAAGTGAGCAAGAAAAAATATTTAAGCCTTTTTCACAATTACAATTAAATGAAAAAGGGAAAAAAGGATTTGGTTTAGGCTTAACTATTTCTAAAAAACTTACAGAATTATTAGGAGGAACTTTAACTTTAAAAAGTAGTTTGGGTGAAGGAAGTGTTTTTATTTTAAAAATCCCAATACGATTTTCAGAAAATACCTTACCGGAAGAAAAGAAGCAACCTATAAAATTTAAAAATAAATTAAAGGCTATAGTTGTAGAAGATGATGTAACTATAAGAGAGCTTTTAAAAAATATTTTTGAGCAATTAGGGATACAAGTTGTTCTATTTACTAACGGACAAAATGCTCTTAAAAGTATTAATGAATTAGTATATGACTTTGTTTTAACAGATATACAACTTCCAAAAATGAATGGAATACAATTTATGGAAACGCTAAAAAAAATGAGTTCGTACAAGCAGCAACCAATAATAGCTATGACTGGTAGAACGAGTTTTTCTAAAAAAGAATATATAGAAATTGGTTTTTCTGATATATTATTAAAACCATTTTCAATGGTTAAATTAGAGTACTTGATTCAGAGTTTTTTTAGTAAAAAAGATCTAGAACCACCAAGTAAATTAAAGCTGAAAACTTTCAGCTTTCTGTCCTTGAAAGAATTTCTTAATAATGATGAAACAGAAGTAAAAAATATGTTAGCTCTTTTTTTGAAGGAGACAAAAAAAAATAGTGCAAATTTAGAAAAGGCTATTAGTGAAGAAGACATAGTTAGTTTTAACAATGTCAGTCATAAAATGTTAAGTATGTTTAAACAAATTGAAGCAACTGATATTGTAGAATTCTTAGAAGCTTTTGAAACAACCACAAGAATAAATGATTCTATATATGAAAATTTTAAAGCAAATTTGGAATGCTTTGTTTTAGAACTTGAAAATTACCTCAATTAAGGTTGTATTCGTTTATTTTATTATAGAGAGTTTTTCTTGTAATGTTTAAAAGTTTAGCGGCCTTAGTTTTATTATTTCCTACTTTATCCAAAACTTTTAAAATAAGTTTCTTTTCATTTTCTTTTGTAGAGAATTTAATTGAAGTTGATTTTTCTTCCTCCACATATATTAATTCGTCAGGGAGTGTATGTTTTTCTATGATTTTAGTTTGAGTTAGAAGTGTAGCTCTTTTAATTATATTTGATAATTCTCTTAGGTTACCTGGCCAATGATAAGATTGAAATATAGTTAAAACCTGTAGTGAAAAACCAATAACAGATTTGTTAAGTTGTTGATTGGCTTTGTTAAGAAAAAAGTCAGCATATAAAATTAAGTCATCGTTTCTATCTTTTAAACTAGGTGTTTTAATAGAAAACTCATTAATACGATGATATAAATCTTCACGAAAATCACCCTCTTCTACAGCTTTTAATAAGTTTTCATTAGTTGCTGTGATTAATCGAATATTTACAGTTATTTCTTCACTGCTTCCTACAGGTTTTATTTTACGCTCTTGTAAAGCGCGTAATAATTGTATTTGATTTTCATAGCTTAAGTTTCCAATTTCATCTAAAAAAAGAGTTCCATTGTTAGCTGCTTCAAAGTGACCAGTTTTATGGTTAGTAGCGCCAGTAAAAGCACCTTTTTTGTGTCCAAAAAACTCACTGGAAGCAATTTCTTTAGGAATAGCTCCACAATCTACAGCTATAAATGGGTGATTTTTTCGTGTACTTTGTTTATGAATAGTTTTAGCAACAACTTCTTTACCAGTACCACTTTGACCGTTAATAAGTACAGACATGTTAGTTGGTGCTACTAAATCAATATACTCATATAAAGCTCTTGAAGCTGAACTAATACCTTTGATAAATTGAGTGTTGTTTTCTCCTTTTTCTTGTATTAGTGTTTTGGTTATTATATTGTTTTTTGATTTTTCTTCTAAAGCATTTTTTATTACTTCAATAACTTCATCAGGGTTAAATGGTTTAGAAACATAATCAAAAGCACCTTGTTTCATTGCTTGAACAGCTGTTGAAACTTCAGCATAACTTGTCATTAGTACAACAGGAATGTTATTGTTTTTTTTTACTTGTTTTAAAAAGTTAATACCATCACCATCGGGAAGACGAAGATCTGTAAAAATTAAATTGTAGGAGTTTTTTTTTAATAAAGTAAAGGCATTCTTAATAGTATAACTAATGTCAACGATGTATTGGTTACGTTCAAGAAAATGTTTTAACATTTTTGAAAAAGTAATATCGTCTTCAATTAATAAAATCTTGTTCATAAAATGGTTATACTCTTATTAAGTTAGTGAGGTTTACTCTTTATAGAATAAAAAAAAGAGCGTTTTATTTAAAACGCTCTTTTTAAGAGAAAATTGAAAGGAAAACAGAAAATTATTTTTTAAGATTACTTATCTCTTTTTCATCTAACCAATTACCATCTTTATCAGCATAAATAATTTTTATTTCTTTATTAATACTAAGTTCTAGTTTGTATTGATTGTGTTGATTAATATATGCTTTATTTACTTTTGCTGTAGTAAAATCCTTTTTTAGAGCTTTATTTAAAGCAGAAGGCAATTTATCTAATGAGATTTCTTTAAAAGAATCGTTTTTAAAACAATATGTGGTGTTTGTAAGTGGTGTTTCATTATTAGTAATAGCATATGACGAAACTGTTCCTGCAAAAATAGCTGTAGCTAAAATTAATTTTTTCATGACTTAAATAGTTTATAATTATTATTTGCATTAGATATTGAAATAAACATGCCATCGTATTTTAAGATTACCTTCAAAGTTTTTAATGTATTGTCTTTCAGTGCTTTGTTTTTTGTTGGGTGTTTTTTTGCTATTTATACTTTGTGTAAAAAGTGTGTATTATAAAATTATGAGTGTGTAAAAAATACACTGTTAAAACCCAAGCTAAAAAGTTAAGACGTATAATAAACAAACTAAATTTCTTTTATATTTGATGAAAAACAGATTTATGACTGTGTTTAAAAAATTATTAAAGGTAATTTTAGTTTTATTGATTTTACTATTTATAGGGATTTGGTTGTTTACCAATAGTTTAAAGCCTGTGTATAATGGTGAAGTAGCTTTAGCCAACATATCTGAAAAAGTAACAGTATATTATGATGAAGTTGGAGTTCCACATATTAATGCTGAAAATGAAAAAGATGCCTATAAAGCTTTAGGGTATGTTCATGCACAAGATAGATTGTGGCAAATGGAACTAATAAGAAGAATAGCTGCGGGTAGATTATCTGAAATTTTTGGAAAAGAATTATTACGAGTTGACACTTTTTTTTCTGGATTAGGAATTGAGGAAGCAACAAAAAAAACAATTGAAAGATTAGATAAAAACTCACAATCATATCAATTAACACAATCATATTTAGATGGAATAAATCAATTTATGCAAGAAGGAGCAACACCTTTAGAGTTTTATATGGTAGGTGTAGATAAGGAAGAGTACACTTTAAGTGATATTTATAATGTGTATGGTTATATGGCGTTTAGTTTTGCTGTTGCTCATAAAACAGATCCTTTATTAACTGAAGTGAAGGAAAAATTAGGAGATGCTTATTTCGATGAACTTAATGGAGCTACGTTTGATAATTTAACAGTTATTAAAAACGAAAAAAATCCTGAATTAAAAGCTGGTTTTGCTAAAGCAATTAATACTTTATTAGAAAAGCTACCAGTATCTCCATTTATTGGAAGTAATTCATGGGTCATTGGACCGGAAAAAACTAAAAAAGGAAAAGTGATTTTTGCTAATGATCCACATATAGGGTTTTCTCAACCTTCTGTATGGTACCAATCGCATATTAAAACGCCTAGTTATGAAATGTATGGTTTTAATTTAGCATTAACTCCATTTCCTTTATTAGGTCATAATAAAGATTATGCTTACGGATTAACAATGTTTGAAAATGATGATGTAGATTTTTATTATGAACAAAATAACCCAGATAATGCTTTAGAATATAAAACACCTTTAGGTTATGAAAAGTATAAATTGATAAATAAGACCATAAAAGTTAAAGGAGAAAAAGACACTACATATCAAGTAAAGGTTAGTAAGCACGGTCCAATAATGAATGGATTGATTGAATTTCTAGATGATACTCGTCCTATAGCTATGCAGTGGATTTATACGAAGTTAAATAATGAGTTATTAGATGTTTCTTATGAAATGTCTCATGCTAACTCTTTATCTGATTTTAAAAAAGGAGCTAGTAAATTACACGCACCTGGATTGAATATTATGTATGGTGATGCTAAAAATAATATAGCCTGGTTTGCATCAGGGAAGTTATATAAATACAGAGACAGTTTAAATACTAAATTAATTTTAGATGGCGCTTCTGGAAAAGATGAGATATTGAGTTATTTGGATTTTGAGGAAAATCCTCAAGCAATAAATCCAAAAAACAACTATGTGTATTCAGCAAATAATCAACCAGATTCTATTGCTGGAATGCTATATCCCGGTTATTATTTACCTGAAAATAGAGCAAGAAGAATAGAGAATTTACTAGATGCTAAAAATGATTTCACAAAAGAAGATGTAGCTAAAATGATATATGATGTAACTTCAGTAACAGCTCCTGAAGTTATTGGTCATTTGATAAAAAGCATTGACAAATTTAAATTATCTCCTAGTGAAAAAAAAGCACTACAAATATTAAAAACATGGAATGGAGTATTTGAAAAAGAACAAGTAGCTCCCGTTGTTTATAATCGTTTATGGTATGAGTTTGTACAAAATACTTTTAAAGATGAAATGGGAGATGCTTTAGAGCAATTTGTAAGTACTCCTCTTGAAGAAAAAGTAGTAGCAAGTCAAGTAAAAAAGAAAGTATCAGTTTGGTGGGATGATATTACAACGAAAGATAAAATAGAAACAAAGGAAGAGATAGTTACGAAATCATTTAAGAAAGCAATACTGTTTTTACAAAATCAATTAGGAGAAAATGTTGATGATTGGAGATGGGAAAGAGTAGCATCTGTAGAATATGAGCATGCTATAGGTAAAGCAGGAGGGCTTTTACGTAAGCTGTTTAATGTAGGTCCTTTTAAAACTATAGGGGGCGATCAAGTAATTAACAATCAGATTTATAAAATTGATAGTACTGGATATTATAAAGTAAGTGCTGGGCCATCAACTAGAAGAATTATTGATTTTTCAGATGTAGAAAACAGTATGGCTATTTTACCAACAGGGCAATCAGGAAATGTATTTAGTTCGTACTATAAAAATCAAGCACAGAAATATTTAGATGGGAAGTTTGTAAAAATGAAATTGAATCAACAGGAGATACAGAAGAGTGAAAATGTGTTAATTTTTATACCAAAGAAATAAATTATAGCCCAATCATAATAAAAATATGATTAGGCTATAAAATTAAATCTTTCTTAACTTTATAATTCCAAATAGTAATAAAAGGAAAGTAATTATAGTGATTGGAAGTATGTTTTTTACCCAAGAAGTAGAGCTATTCTTTTTGTAAACTTCAGGTGTAAAATTATTCCAATTAACGCTATTTGCTGAATTTTTATCAAATATTTTTGGATAAAATTCTAAACGTAGTTTTTCATGAAATTCAGTGGTTGCATTTAAAAAACTTATATGATTAGTAAGGCTTGTTCCAGCAATATCATTCATAACTAACTGAGTTTGCATAGGAGGGAAAAACTGTGCTATTTGTTTACTTAGTTTTTCTCTTTTAAGTATTTTTTCGCGTAAGGAGTTGCTTTCTTTTTTTGACTCATCATCACCCATTTGCTGCATTGCATAATACCACAACCAAGAAAAACCTTTTTCCTGTAACTTATAATCTGAAAATTGAGGATAATGTGCATAAAACTTATCTAAAGTTTCTTTTTTATCGGTATCCCATTTTTTGTGATATCCGTCTCTTTGCTTAATAGTCATTGTAAATGCTTCATCTACTGGATATTTGTTTGTTATATAATTGTTTGCCAAAACTGGTAAAAAAACTACTAAAAGTAACCAGCTACATAGTAATACAATTGCATTTGTATTTGAAGATTTTCTAAACATGATTACAAAAAAACAAATGGCAAACCAAAATGAAATATACAAGTAGCTAATTATAATAATCTTTAGAAAATTTACACTAAAAGAAATTTCTAAAATAATCTTAGCGAATAAAAAAAGTAACCCTAAAATAATAAAAACGAAACCAATTCTTATAGAGAATTTCTTTAACAAAAAGTTGAATGATGATTTTCCTTGAATAGTAATCATTTTCCAAGTTCCTTTTTCTATTTCTTCCGATAAAATATTGAAATTTAACGCGATAATAATTAGTGGGAAAAGAAAAATAATGAGAAAACTAATGTCTAAATTCCCAACAAGTAAACGCATTGGATTTACTAAGTCAGTATTGTACTTTTGGCCTTCTAAGTTTAAAATAGTAACATTTTGTATATGAGAATTCAAATCACTTTGGCCAATAGATATTCCAGCTAAAGAACTTACAGGATTGATGTAAGAAAACTTTAAATAATATAAAAGTAATCCTAAATCGTTTTTATGAAGATTCGTCTGTATTTTAATATGTTTTTTTTGTTCAATTTTGGCTTTGGCAATTACTTCTTGTTTTTGTGTTAAAAATTGTTTTCCTGTTCCTATACTCAAAAAACCTAAAACCATTAAGATTCCAAAAGCTAATACTACTATTTTTGACTTAAAAAAATGCTTAATTAATAAAGAATACATGGTTAAATAATTTTAAAACGTTTAGAATACTTAGTGATTAAAATTAGTACAAGTAGTAACCAAAAAAACAATGTAGAAATAGCTAATAATTGATTTTTTATGATTTTCTGAATCGGAATATACCTATAACTAAATTTAGGAGCAGATTTCCAATAGGACCTATCAATAACATTAATTTTCCCTTCACTGCTTGTTGCTTTATTACTAATAAATTTCATTTGAAGTTTATTCATGTATTGCGATTGCTTGTATCTATATTTTTCTGTTTGAGATAAGAAATTTACATAGGTGTCAAAATCAGTCCCAGAAAAACTCATTGACAAATTTTTAATCGCTAAGTACGGATTCAACAATACCAATCCATTAGAGATGCTATTTTGTTTTTTATAAGTATTTATCAATTTTTTATGTTGATTGTTATAAATTGTAGACGATTGTTCTTCTCCTTTACTCATTACAAACCCACTATAATTAAAAGGTAAATCTTTTATGTTTGTAACTTTATGTACCTTTAAAACTGAATCACGGAGTGAATTGAAATATGGATCATCAGGATCATGACTATCACCAATTTTAGAAACTTCTTCTTCAATAGCAGCTTTAAATTCAATTTTTGAAAGGTTAGGATATATTGAATTTCCTACAACTTGTGCCATTTTAGGAACGATAATGAAAAACAATAACCAAACACTTAATAAACTTAAGAGTGCTTTGTTTGAGTTTTGACTCTTTCCTGAGAATACTACAGTTACACAACATAAAATCATGTAAAACAGAATATAACTAACGGTTATTAACAATGATCTTGTAGTTATTGCACTATTGATTGTATCATTTTCTATAAAAGAAATTCCCCATAAAGAAAATAAAGATGGTAAAAAGAAAAGTGAAGAAACTAAAAATAATCCTAAAGATTTCCCCAAAAGTATTTCTTTAATACCAGCCCCCTGAATATAAATTATTTTAATCGTTCCGTTTTCTTTTTCTGAAGTAATTGCAGCGTATCCCAAAAAGAATATTATTAAAGGTAGAATTAGCTGTAATAACATGGTGATATTTAAATCACCAAAACGAACTAAGCCTGTAGATAAACTTGCTTCAGAAAAATTTGCTGTATTCTGCCTATGAGATTCTAAAAAAATAGAATTACCTGTAAAACTTTCTAGTCCAGAATCAAAAATACTTAAAGGATGTTGTGCCCTAAAAACGAATGACCCAAAATGTGCCATTCTATGTGGATGTTTGTCTGGATTTTCATCCCAACTTTTTCTTGAAGATTCTTGATGATGTTCTACTGAATGATGCTTTTTTTCAAAAGCGGCCCAACTATTAGCAGTAACATACCCTAAAACTGCTAAATAAATAAATAAAAGCACTAAAAGACCTTTAGTAATAAAGGTCTTTTTAAAAAATTGCTTTGCTATTAAAATAACAAGTTTACTTTTCATGGTAATTAAAATTTATAGGTAGCATTTAGCATGAAGTTTCTTGGAGCTCCTGGACCTAATCTTGAAGGATTCAAACCTCCTAACCAATAAGTATTGTTAAATAAATTGTTTACTTTAAGAGTTAATTGCATACTTGTATTATTTGGCTTGTAATATACAGCAGCATCAAAAACTGTGTAATCTGGTAATAATACTCTATTAATAGCATATGTAGGGTTGTACCAAGTATATCTTTCATCTACATATTGGGCACCAAAACCTATTCCAATACCTTTTAAAGCTTCATTGTTAAAATCGTAACGACCCCAGAAGTTTGCATTATGCTTTGGAGCTCCTCCTATTCGTGCTCCAATAAATTCAGGTATTGCATCTTCTACAATTTTAGCATCTGTATAACCGTAAGAAGCTGTAAGTTGAAAATTTGATGTAATATAACCAGAAACATCAAATTCAAAACCTTTACTACGTTGCTTACCTCTTGTTGTTAAATTATCTAAATCATAAGTATTACCTAATAAGATGTTTTTTTGAGTAATATCAAACAAAGCAATGTTTGCAAATATTCTACCATTTAAAAATTCTCCTTTTGCACCAATTTCTTTTAAACTACTTTCTAGTGGATCGAACCTGCTTGGTGAAGCCGCCCAAAAGAAACCTTCTGCTGTTGGCGATAATGAAACTGTATTTGTGTGAGGTTGGAAACCTTCTAAATAAGTTCCATATGCACTAATATTGTTAGTGATTTCATAAGTTAAACCAATTCTTGGTACAAATGCATTTGTTTTAAATTCTTTTTCATCCGCTTTATAATTAAAAATATCAGAAAACCATTCATATCTTAAGTTTACTAATGCGGAGAATTTTCCAATCTTAAATTGATTTTGAATGTATATTCCATCAGATGAATTTAAATTTGCAGGAATTGTTAATTCAGAAAGATTGTAAGCACTTGTGTTTCTTGCACCGTTAAAAGGGTTTTCTAAATCAAAATGAGGAACAGCAGGGACTGGCATTGTTACACCATTTACAACCATTTGTTGAAAGTTAGCTGCGTTACTTGGGTTAAAATTAGCTTGACCACCACTAACTGTTAAATAGCGTCTTGCTCTATTGAATCCTGCTCCAATTTTTCTTTCCCAACGTGAAGCATCATAACCAATCAATATTTTATTAGTAATGTTTCCTGCTTTAATATCGTAATTAAAATATGCACTAAAGTTATCTGTTTCCCAAAACTGTTGCCTTTTATCATATCTCATTCTTGCAAGTGTAGGAATTATAGTACCATTAATGTCAACAGCTGAACCGTCTATTCTGTGTTCAGCTAAATCTTCATCCCAAGTTTGCTTCATATATTGAGCATTAAAACCAAAGTTTTCAGAAAATTTTTTATTGAAGCTAGCCATAAATGTTAGCTCTTTTGTTTTGTAATGGTCGTTTGATGCGCCAACATTCATTGTAATAGGTGTACTATTGATATCATACTCACCATTTATTGCTCCAAAAATTGGCTGACCTCTATCTAAATTACCTTCGGCATTGTTGTAAATCAATTCTACATTAAATGAAGTGTTTTCATTAGGTATGTAACTTAAAGAAGGAGAAAATAAAATGGCATTGTTATTTACAACATCTCTAAATGAATCTGCTTCTTGAAAAGCTGCGTTAACACGATATAATAATGTTTTTGACTCGTTTAGTGGCCCAGTAAAATCTGCGGTAGCTCTAATTGTTCCAAAACTTCCAGTAGCTAAAGAAACTTCACTACGTTTTTCTAATAATGGTTTTTTTGTAACCATATTCACAGTTCCTCCTGGATCAGAACTAGAGAAAGTTACAGAAGAAGGTCCTTTGATAACTTCTACACGTTCTAAATGTGATGTTATTGGTTGTAAAAAGTAATACTGACGAGTACGCATACCGTTAACTATTTGACCATCATCAGCCTGAGTAATACCTCTAATATTGTAGTGATTGTACAAGCCAGTAGCAGATACATTACTTACTGTTTTTACAGCATCTGGTAATTGAAAAGCTAAACGATCAGAAATAAGTTCTTTAGTTACACTAGCTACAGCTTGTGGTAGTTCTTTATTTTTGATAGCTATTTTAGTTGCTGAAAAAGAATAATCACTGTTATAATCTTTTCTTGTTCTACCAATTATTTCAACCGATTGTAAATACTCATTAGATAAAGCTAGTATTATTTTTCCTAGGTCATAATTTTGTTTTGATGTAATTGTTATTTCCTGTTGGTAAGTTTTGTAACCTACATAAGATATTTGAATAGTATGCAATCCACCTTTTTTTGTTTCAAGATAAAATTTTCCGTCAAGGTCAGATGCAGTATGAGTTTTGTTATTGTTTTTGATTACTATAACTGTAGCTCCATAAATAGGTTGCTTATTGGCATCTATTAGAACTCCACTAATTTTAGATTGTGAGTAGGCTATTTGATACACGCAAAATGTTATTGCGAATAGAATTAATTTATTAATTTTCATGTTGCTATATTTAAAAGGAATTATTTTATATTGTTTTGATGTATAATTCTTGTAATTGTTGTGCGTTAATAGTTGAAGTTTCAGCTGTATGAACTATTGTGCCTTGTTTCATGATACCTATTCTAGATCCTACATTTACCGCATTAAAAATATCATGAGTAGCCATAAGGATCCCTACTCCATTTTTAGCAAGTTTTTTGCAGATTTCTGTAAAATCAAAAGAAGCTTTAGGGTCTAAACCAGAAGTAGGCTCATCCATTAAAATATATTTAGCATTTTTAGATAATGCAATAGCAATACCCACTTTTTGACGCATCCCTTTTGAATAAGTAGCTAACTTTTTTCGATGAGCCTCTTCTTGAAGTCCAACGGTGTTTAAAAAAGTAATTAACTCCTTTTCTGAATATTTAAAACCAGCTAATTGACTAAAGAAGTTTAAATTCTCCAGCCCAGTTAAATTTCTATATAACTGAACTATTTCAGGTATATAAGCTATTTTTTTTCTTACGTTACTATTATTAAGAGAAGAGCTGTTGTTTATAGTAGCGGTTCCTGACGTTGGTTTTAATAGTCCTAAAAAAATATTAATGGTGGTTGTTTTACCAGCACCATTTTGCCCTAGTAGGCAAAATATTTCTCCTGGAGCTACTGAAAAATTTAAATCTTTTAGTGCATGTTTATCCCCATAGCACATAGATAGGTTTATGGCTTGTAGCATTGAGTAGGTTTGTGTAATAATTTGTTTTGTGAAAAGAATTTCCTAGATTAAAAAGCGAATAAAAAATATTCTATATATACTTAATAAGTAAAAGTTTGATTATATATTAATTGCTTTATAAAAGGAATGGTATATTATAAGTAAAATGGTGGTGCTCTCGAATTTTCAGCTCCTATAAAGGAAGTTGTAAAATGTGAATTTATATAGTATACATTTAATCTTTGATAAAAAGTATTTATAAAATATTGTTGTTTATCAATATTCGTATATAAATTGTTTAGATTTAAATAACAGAAAGAGCACTCGTTTTCAGAATCGCTAACTTTAACAATATTTTTAGAAGATGTAACTTTTGTTGAATTGTGATGAAAAAAAGAGTGAAAAAAAGTAGATAGGTGCATCATTATCATGAGTCCTAAAAAAAATTTGCCTACTATTTTTTTGTGTTTTTTCACATGGCAAAGATATACATTTTTTCCCCTAACGCAACTTTGTTGCTTAATTGTGGTTTTAAAATTTTATCCGAACTGATTTTTGGTATTAAAAACTTAAATTTTTTTATAAACTTCGTCAAAAGGTATTCTAAAGCGTTTTCCATAAACACCTTCAGGTTTTCTAATACCACAAGAAACAATCATGTTGATTTCTGCACTAACTGGTAGACCTAAAACACGTTTTATACGCCAAGTATCTGAACCTTCCATAGGGCAAGTATCATACCCTTCTGAAGCCATTGATAACATAAAAGTTTGAGCAGCTAAACCACAAGTTTTATGAGCAACAATTCGCATGTCGCTGTTTTTAACTTCACGATATATTGGTTTAAATAGTCCTGTAATTAAAGTTAACAGGTATTTAAATATGCCTAAAATTCCGAAGAAATCAAAATATACAAATGGAATGAGTTTTCCATAATAGTTTCTTGCTACTTTTTCTCTACTACTTTGTTTGGATTTTGGAGTGTTTTTCCCAAAGGCTTCATCCATAAAATCTAAATTAGCTTTTGCGCGTTTCCTCCATAAATCTTTTCTAACTACAAAAACAACTAATTCTTGTGCTGTTTTTGCGGCGTTTTGATTAAAACACAATGGAGCTATTTTTGTAATAACCTCTTTAGAGGTTATATGATAAAACTCCCATAGTTGCATGTTACTGCTAGTAGGAGCTAAGCTAGCTTGTTCTATACATTTTTTTACAATAGAAGAATCAATTGTTTTGTTTTCATCATATATTCTTACAGAACGGCGATAATTAATAGCTTCTGATACTGTTTTTTGTTGTGTCATAATAGGGTTATCCAAGTTTCATTAAAGCTTTAAGTTGTTTTAATTTTCCTTTATATGGAGCATATCGAGTAGGAATATCTAACCATGTGCCTCTTGTTACTATTCCTTTTTTATGAGAGAAAGTGTCAAATGTTTGTTTTCCGTGGTAGCCTCCAATTCCACTTTCACCAACTCCACCAAAAGGTAATCTGTTATTTGCAAAATGTACAGTAGTATCATTTACAGTACCTCCTCCAAATGAATAACGTTTTATGATTTTTTTAGCAAAAGAATTACGATTAGTAAATACATATAATGCTAAAGGTTTGTCATAATTAGAAGTAATTTTTTCAATATCATTTTCATTTTCATAAGAAATAACTGGAAAAATAGGTCCAAAAATTTCACCTTTCATACACTCACTATCTAAGCTAGGTTCATCTAACAAGGTAGGTGAAATATAGTTGCTATCTTTATTGGTTTCACCACCAATTAATACCTTTTCATTGGTTAACATTTTAGCTAAACGATCAAAATTTCGAGCATTTACAATACGAGGGTAATCTAGAGATTCACTAGGATTATCACCATAAGCTTTTGATATTTCTTCTTTAAAATAACGAACAAAACTATCTTTAACTGTTTTATGAATTAATAAATAATCTGGAGCAATACACGTTTGTCCTCCGTTAATAAATTTACCCCATACAATTCGTTTAGCGGCTAATTTAATATTAGCGGTGTCATCAACAATACATGGGCTTTTACCTCCCAGTTCTAATGTTACGGGAGTTAAGTGCTCAGCAGCTGCTTTAGCAACAATTTTTCCAACAGGAACACTACCTGTAAAAAAAATATAGTCCCAACGTTGTGCTAATAATTCCTGAGCAACTGGTACACCACCTTCAACAACAGTAACATGGTTGATGTCAAAAACATTTTCAATAATTTCTTTAGTTATTTTACTTGTATTAGGTGTTAATTCTGAAGGTTTTACAATAATTGTATTTCCAGCAGCGATAGCTCCAATTAAAGGAGAAAAAGCCAATTGATATGGGTAATTCCAAGGAGCAATAATTAAAACTGTTCCATAAGGTTCTTTGTAAATCTTAGCAGAAGATGGAAAGTTTAAAATAGAAGGTAAAACCCGTTTAGGTTTACTCCAAGAATGAATATTTTTAATAGTCATCCTTAATTCAGAAATCACAATAGAAATTTCAGTCATTACTGCTTCGTATTCCGGTTTTTTAAAATCATTGTACAAAGCTTTAATAATTTCACGTTCTCTTTTTATTAATTCTTTTAATAAGCGCTTTAAGATATTTTTTCTAAATGCTACATCTTTAGTTTGTTGGCTTGTAAAGAATTTTCTTTGATGCTGAATAAGTTGAGGGATGTTCATTTTGCTTAGAGTTCTTCTAGTTTTTTATTCATTAATTTGAACCATAATGGAGGAAATAGAGCTAGTAGCATCATTCCAGGATAACCCGTAGGCATTTGTGGGCTTTCAGGTAATGATTTTAATAATTGGTAATGTTTACTTCCATTATAATGATGATCTGAATGTCGAGATAAATTAAACAACATTGTTTTCCCGATTACATGATCAGAGTTCCAGGAATGTGTTCTTTTAACACGCTCATATCTTCCTCTTTCGTTTTTCTTACGTAATAGTCCGTAATGTTCAATATAGTTTACAGTTTCAAGTAATAAAATTCCTATTATTGCTGTGATTAAAAATATAAGAAGCATTTTTAATCCTAAGAAAAAGAATAAGCTACCTAGTAAAATAATATTACAAAAAGTATAGATTAACATTCTGTTTTGATAGTGAAACCAGCTTTTTTCTGAGTTTTTTAATCGTATGCTTTCTGTTTTCCAAGCCTGATAATAACTTTGAAAATGAGAGCGAAACCAAAAGAGGTAAATTATTTCATTTTTTCTTGCAGTAGCTGCGTCTTTAGGGGTTGCCACATTAAAATGATGACCAGCATTATGATAAGGTAGAAAGTGAGTGTTTAAAGAGGTTAGTAATAAAACTTCTCCTAAAAATTCATCAAATCTATTATTTCGATGACCAAGTTCATGGCCAACATTGATACCTATAACACCACACATTAATCCCATAGCAAAAACTCTACCAGTAGTATCTGTAAATGTAAGGTTAGGATCTTGCATTATAATAAAGAACCATCCTAAAAAGAATAACTGTAAAGGAACGGTGAAGTATAAGATGCCAGTATATATCTTATTTTCTTTTTCTATATCTTCTTGATCTTGTGTGAGGTTTTTTTTATCTGGAGAAAAAAAAAGTTCCAAAAAAGGTACAAGCCCAAAAAATGTAATTAGTGGTAAAAAAGTAAATAAGCCATTTTGTGTAAAAGAAATATATACTGTTAGTGGTAAAACTAAAATAGATAAATACTTGAAGGCTTTCATTGTTGAAATTTGTCTAAATATACAAATTACATACAAGCATCCCAAATTGAATCTTTAGGTGTAGGTGCTACAACTTTAATAAAATCGTTATTTACAGGATGAATGAACTCAATTTTTCGTGCATGTAAATGAATACTTCCATCTTTATTACTTCTGTTAAATCCGTATTTTAAATCTCCTTTTATAGGGCTTCCAATGTTTGAAAGTTGCACTCTAATTTGATGGTGTCGACCAGTTTCTAAATCAATTTCTAATAAAGAGTAATTGTCTAAACGCTTAATGGTCTTATAATGAAGTATAGCTTTTTTGCTTTCCTTAATTTCTTTATCGTATGCTGAAGATTTATTGTTCTTTGGATTTTTTTTAAGGTAATTAATTAAAGTGTTACTTTCTTTTTTTGGTTGTTGTTTTACAACTGCCCAGTATGTTTTTTTTATGGTTTTATCACGTAACATTTTATTCAATCGCTCTAAAGCTTTCGAAGTGCGAGCATAAATAATTACACCAGAAGTAGGTCTATCTAACCGATGAACCGTTCCTAAAAATACATTTCCAGGTTTGTTATATTTCTTTTTAATGTATTCTTTAACAACATCGCTTAGAGGTTTGTCTCCAGTTTTATCACCTTGAGTAATGTCTCCAGAACGTTTATTAACAATTATTAAATGATTGTCTTCGTGTAAAACTTCAAGGGTTTCTTTGGTTGAATGCATTTTGTTACTTTGAGGTAGCTACCAATTATTTAAAATCCTTAGCTACATCATGGTTTACCTGTTCAATAAAACTTAAAAACTCATCACGTCCAAGCCCAGTTGAAGATGAAGTTATAAATGAATTAGGAAGTGTTTCCCATGTGTTTAAAAGCTTCTTTTTATAAGACGTAATTTGCTTGTTTAGTTTTGAACTTCCTAATTTATCTGCTTTAGTAAAAACGATACAAAAAGGAATTTGATTTTGGCCAAGGAATTGCATAAATTCTAAATCGATCTTTTGAGGATCATGGCGGCTATCAATTAAAACAAAGGTGCATACTAGTTGTTCTCTTTCTTTAAAATAATTTTCAATAAAATATTGAAAGATTGTTCTTTTCTTTTTAGAAACTTTGGCATAACCGTATCCAGGTAAATCCACTAAAAACCACTCGTCATTAATTTTAAAATGATTAATAAGTTGAGTTTTTCCAGGTTTTCCAGATATTTTAGCTAAATCTTTACGCTCCATTAACATGTTGATTAATGAAGATTTACCTACATTAGATCGGCCAATGAATGCATACTCAGGAAGTCGATCTTTTGGGGCTTTAGTAACATTAGAGTTACTCATTATAAAATCAGCTGATTTGATTTTCATGTAAATAAATAGCTTGTTATATATTACGTTTTGTTAACCACTCTTCTAAAAGACGATTAAACTCTTCAGGTGTCTCCATCATTGCTGCATGACCACATTTGTCTATCCAATATAAATCAGAATTAGGTAATAATCTATGGAAATCTTCAGCAACTTCAGGAGGGGTTACTGTATCTTGTTTTCCCCAAATTAAACATGTTGGTTGTTCCATATTTGGCAAATCATTCGCCATATTATGCCTTACAGCGCTTTTTGCAATAGCTAATGTTCTAATTAATGTATTTCTATCATTAATAACTTCATAAACTTGATCAACAAGTTCATCAGTTGCTATCTCAGGATTGTAAAAAACATCACGAGTTTTGTTTCTAACAAATTCTTTATCTCCACGTCTAGGGTAATTATTCCCCATTGAATTCTCATATAAACCAGAACTACCAGTTAAAACTAGGGCAGCAATGTCTTTCGGATAGTGTTTAATATAGTATAAAGCAATATGGCCTCCTAATGAATTACCTAATAAAACAACATCTTTTAAGTTTTTGAATTCAATAAATTCATATATAAACTTAGCTAAATTTTTAACGTTTGTTTTTAGTAGAGGAAGTGAATATAAAGGGAGTTCAGGAATTATAACCTTATATCCTTTTTTTGATAAATAGCTAAAAGTTGCGTCAAAATTACTCAATGCTCCCATGAGCCCGTGTAAAACGATGATCGGTGTTCCTTCTCCAGCTTCTGCGTATGTAAATTTGCCTTCTTTTTTTAAAAATTCAGTCATAAAAAAGTTTGATTTGACTTATCGACAAATGTAGTTTTTTTTTAGCACATTTTCATTTTTATTATTTTCATTAGAAGAGATAGTGTAAAGGTGTTTGTTATCAGTGTTTTAAGTGTTGTGGTAAAACTTATTAACAAAGTGGGGTAAAGTGGTAAAAAGTGGTAATTTTTTTATATTTTTGATGCAAACTATCAATTTATTAAGTGGTAAACCTAATTGGGACATATGAGTGTAAGATGGATGCTAAAGGAAGGTTGATGATGTCATCGGCTTTTAAGAAGCAATTATCATCAGTGTTACAAGATGGTTTTGTTGTTAAGCGTTCTGTTTTTCAGTCATGTTTGGAGTTGTATCCGATGAAAGAGTGGGGTTTGATGATGGGTAAAGTGAATAAGTTGAATCGTTTTGTTAAAAAGAATAATGATTTCATAAGGAGATTTACTGCGGGGGTAAAGATAGTGGAGGTTGACGCTTCTGGGAGGATTTTAATCCCGAAAGATTTATGTCAGTTTGCAGGTTTGAGTAAAGAGCTTGTCTTGTCTTCTGCTGTTAATATTATTGAGATTTGGGATAAAGTAGAGTACGAAAAAGTAATAGATGAAGCTGTTGTTGATTTTGCAGATTTGGCAGAAGAGGTGATGGGAAATACAGAGGTAGATGAATTATCATAGTCCAGTGTTATTGAAGGAAAGTGTGGATGCGCTTGATATAAAAGAAGATGGTGTTTATGTGGATGTTACATTTGGTGGAGGTGGTCATTCACGTGAGATTTTGAGTCGCTTGGGAGAGGATGGGAGGTTGTTTGCTTTTGATCAAGATCCAGATGCGCATGCTAATAAAATTGAAGACGACCGATTTGTGTTGATAGGTGAGAATTTTAGATTTATATCTAGGTTTTTGAGATTTTATGGAGTGAAGAAGGTTGATGGTGTTTTGGCTGATTTGGGGGTTTCTTCTCATCAGTTCGATGCTGCTGAAAGAGGTTTTTCAACAAGGTTCGATGCTGATTTGGATATGAGGATGGATCAGAAGTCAAAGCTTTCAGCTAGGAAAATTATAAATACTTACGGAGAGCAAGAGTTGTCTGATGTTTTGTTTTTGTATGGAGAGCTTAGAAATGCTAAGGTATTGGCTAAAACAATAGTTGAGGCTAGAGAGGTAGAAGAAGTGAAAACAAGTTTTCAATTAAAAGAGGTTTTACAAAGGTTTCTTCCTAAGGCGAAAGAGCATAAGATATTGGCTCAAATATTTCAAGCTATTCGTATAGAAGTAAATCAAGAACTAGAGGTGTTAAAGGAGTTTTTGCAGCAAATGCCGCAGTTGTTAAATGAGGAAGGACGATTAAGTGTAATAGCATATCATTCTTTAGAGGATAGGTTGGTTAAGCGCTTTATTAGAACTGGATTGTTTAGTGGTGAGCCTGAGAAAGATTTTTTTGGAAACATAAGTGTTCCTTTAAAAAAGGTGGGGAAGTTAATTGTGCCTACTAGAGAAGAGATAAAAGAGAATAATAGGGCTAGGAGTGCTAAGTTGAGGATAGCAACGCTAAAATAGTTTTTATGTCTAAAGTTAGAAGAAGTGTTTATGATGTTTTGAGAGGTAGTTTTCTTACTGATGAAAGTGCTTTTAAAAACTGGCGAATACTTATTTTTATAGTAGGGCTATTGCTTATCATGATTTCAAGCGCGCATAGTGCAGATGCAAAGGTGGTAAAGATAGCGGAGTTGAATAGAGAGAAAAGACGGTTAAGGGCGGAAAATGTTGATACGAGTACTATTTTAATGCGGATGAAGTTAGAAAGTAGTATTCGTAAAAAGGTGAAAGGAAAAAAACTTAAGCCGGCAAAAACTCCCCCAAAAAAAATTAAAGTAACCTTAAAAAAAGAATAAATAATAATGGTGGTAAAAAAAGGCATATTAAATAAACTCTATGTAGTTGTAATTTTAATGACGCTTTTTTTTGTGGTTATTGTTTTTAGGGTTTTTAAACTTCAGTATATAGATGGAGATAAGTATAGGAAATTATCTCAAGAAAAAACAGTTAGAAACGACACAATATTCGCAAATAGGGGGAATGTGTATGCTTCAGATGGTAATTTATTGGCAACTTCAATGTCTAAATTTACTATAAGAATGGATGTGATGACGGTGAAATCTGGTGTTTTTGAAAAAAATATTAGAGGGTTGTCAGAGTCTTTGTCTAGATTGTTGGGGAAATCAGCAGATTATTATCAAAAAAAATTAAGAAACGCAAAAAAACGTAAAAACCGTTATTTGTTAATCGCAAGAAATATAGGGTATAATGATTATGCTAAAATAAAAACTTTTCCAATTTTAAGGCTAGGTATTTATAGAGGAGGTTTTATTGCTGAGCAAGAAACTGTAAGGGTGCATCCAATAGGTAAGATTGCGGAAAGAACGATAGGGTATGATGATTACAGAGGAGGAGCAGGTATAGAAGGAGCTTTTGCAGGTTACATGGAGGGGAAAAATGGAATGAGATTGAAACAGAAAATTGCAAAAGGGCAGTGGAAACCGATTAATGATGTAAATGAGAAAGAACCCATTGATGGTCATGATATAATAACAACAATCGATGTTAATATTCAAGATATAACTCATCATGCTTTATTAAAAAGGTTAGAAGATTTTGATGCAGAGCATGGGTGTGCTGTTGTTATGGAAGTGGCAACTGGTAAAATTAAAGCGATTTCTAATCTTGGTAGAACTTCAAAAGGGAAGTATTATGAAAAAAGAAATTATGCTGTATGGGAAAGTCATGAACCAGGATCAACATTTAAGTTAGCGAGTTTAATGGCAGCTTTAGATGATAAAGTTGCAGATACTTCTACGGTAGTTGACTGTGGTAAAGGGAAAATTTTTATTAATAATAGAAAAGTTGAGGATAGTAAGTATGGGGGGTACGGAAAGATATCGTTAGCTAGAGTTTTTGAGGTTTCATCAAATGTTGGGATTGTAAAGACAATAAGAAAGCATTATGATAAAAACCCTAAAGAATTTATTGATAAAATTAAATCCTTTGGTTTAGATAAACAAACTGGAGTAAAAATAAAAGGAGAAGGAAAGCCTTATATACCCAATCCGAAGGAAAAAAGCTGGAGTCCTATTTCATTAGAGTGGATGGCTTGGGGTTATGGAGTTTCGTTGACGCCTTTGCAAACGCTAGCTTTTTATAATGCAGTAGCTAATAATGGGAAGTTAGTTAAACCTTATTTTGTGAAAGAGTTAAGGATGGGGAATAGAGTTGATAAAAGTTTCGGAACAGAAGTTTTGAAAGAGAAAATAGCTTCTCAAAAAACATTAGATAAAATTAGAAAAGTTATGGAGAATGTAGTTGAGAAAGGAACTGCTAAAAAAATATATTCTTCTAATTTTTCAATGGCAGGTAAAACAGGTACTGCAAAAAAATACATTCCAAGGCATAAAGATGGAGATGGAAAAGTGGTAGCTGGTCATTATTCAAATAAAAAATATGTGGCATCATTTGCTGGTTTTTTTCCAGCTAAAGAGCCTAAATATTCATGTATAGTTGTAGTGCATGAGCCTAAGAAAGAAAAAGGATATTACGGGGCGGATGTTGCTGCTCCTATATTTAAAGAAATAGCACAAAAAATATACACAACTACACCTATTGATAATCAGTCAGTTTCTGATACTATTTCTTTTGCGAAAATAGATAAACAGTATCAGGATTATTATGAGAAATTAGGGAAGTACAAAACAATTATGCCAAAGGTTGTTAATATGAGTGGTATGGATGCTATTTCGTTGTTGGAGAATATGGGGTTGAAAGTCAAATTCTCTGGAATGGGGAAGGTGATGGAGCAATCAATAAAAAAAGGAGTGAAAGTATCAAAAGGAGCAACTGTTTATTTAAGATTATTATAGTTGAAAAGGTTAAAAGACATATTGTATAAGGTATCTGTAAATTCTATTTTCGGAAGTACAGATGTGGGGATTAATGAAGTTATTTTTGATAGTAGAAAGGTTGGTGATAAAGATCTTTTTGTTGCTCAAAGAGGAGTGTCTGTTGATGGGCATTTGTTTATAGATAAAGCTATTTTATCTGGGGCTTCTGTTATTGTTTGTGAGAAAACTCCAGAAGCTAAAGATGAGAGAGTGACTTATGTTGAGGTAGATAATTCAAGTAGTGCTTTGGCTATTATTTCAGCTAATTTTTATGAAAATCCTTCGAAGAAATTAAAATTAATAGGGGTAACTGGTACAAATGGTAAAACAACTATTGCTACACTTTTGTGTCAGTTATTTAAGAAGGCTGAATTTAAAGTAGGTTTATTATCTACCGTAAAAGTTGTAGTTAATGCTAAAGAGTATAAAGCAACACATACCACTCCAGATTCGGTTATGATTAATAGGTATTTAGCTGAAATGGTGGAGGGAGGTGTTGAGTATTGTTTTATGGAAGTGAGTTCGCATGGAATTCATCAAAAAAGAACAGAAGGGTTAGAGTTTATTGGTGGGGTGTTTACAAATCTATCTCACGATCATTTAGACTATCATGAAACGTTTGCTGAGTATAGGGATGTTAAAAAAGAGTTTTTTGATTCATTACCTAAGACGTCATTTGCTTTGGTAAATATTGATGATAAAAACGGACAGATAATGCTACAAAACTGTAAAGCTAATAAGCAAACATATGCTTTAAAAACATTAGCTGATTTTAAAGCTAAGGTTTTAGAGAAAAGTTTTTCAGGAAGTTTGTTAACTGTAAATGGAGTAGAAGTTTGGACAAAGTTAATAGGTGTTTTCAATGCGTATAATTTGTTGGCAATATATGGTGTGGCAAATTTATTAGGCTTGGAGAAAATTGAAATATTAAGATTGTTGAGTGATTTGGAGAGTGTTAGTGGTCGTTTTCAGTACACTGTATCAGATGATAGAGTAACTGGGATTGTTGATTATGCACACACGCCAGATGCTTTAAGAAATGTTTTACAGACGGTAAATGATATAAGAACAGGGAATGAACAAGTAATAACTGTTGTTGGTTGTGGTGGAGATAGAGATAAAACTAAAAGACCAAAAATGGCTCATATAGCATCTCAATTAAGTACTCAGGTAGTATTTACTTCAGATAATCCAAGAACTGAAGATCCGCAAGTAATAATTGATGAGATGGAAGTAGGAGTGGCTGCTGAAAATTACAAAAAAACATTGTCGGTTTTAGATCGAAGGCAGGCTATAAAAACGGCATGTAAGTTGTCTAAGCCTGGTGATATAATTTTAATAGCAGGAAAAGGGCATGAAAATTATCAAGAGATAAATGGTGAAAGAAGTCATTTTGATGATTTAGAAGAAGTGATAAATTGTTTTAATCAATTAAAAAAATCATAACGAATGCTGTATTATATTTTTCAATATTTAGAAAATGAATTTAATTTAACTGGAGCAAGTGTGTTTCAGTTTATAACATTTCGTGCAGCATCTGCATTTATTTTGTCGTTATTGATATCTATGATTTTTGGAAAAAAAATCATAAACTTTTTAAGGAGACAACAAGTAGGAGAAACTGTTCGTGATTTAGGGTTAGATGGGCAAGCTCAAAAATCTGGTACTCCAACTATGGGAGGAATCATCATTATTTTGGCAACTTTAATACCAGTATTGTTGTTAGCAAAGCTTGAAAATATTTATATCATAATATTATTGATAACCACATTATGGATGGGGGTTATTGGTTTTACTGATGATTATATAAAAGTATTCAAAAAAGATAAAGGAGGATTAAAAGGTAAGTTTAAAGTTTTAGGTCAAGTAGGTTTGGGTGTAATTGTAGGAGCTATGCTTTATTTTCATCCAGATGTAACAATAAAAGAACAATTGCCTTTAGCAGAACAAACTATTCAGGAAAATGGAAAAAAGAAAGTTTTTGGAGATGCGCATAAATCTACAAAAACAACAGTTCCTTTTTTGAAAGATAATGAATTGGATTATGCAAAAGCATTAAGTTTTTTAGGAGACGGTTATAGGAAATATGGTTGGGTAGTGTTCATTTTTGTTGTAGTTTTTATTGTAACAGGAATATCTAATGGAGCTAATTTAACAGACGGCATAGATGGGTTAGCGGCAGGTACGTCGGCAATAATGGTTATTGCGTTGGCAATTTTTGCATGGGTATCTGGAAATATAATTTTTGCAGATTATTTAGATGTAATGTACATACCAAAGTCAGGAGAAATGACTGTTTTTATATTTGCTTTTGCAGGAGCTTTGATAGGTTTTTTATGGTATAATACCTTTCCAGCTCAGGTTTTTATGGGAGATACAGGTAGTTTAACTATTGGAGGTATCATAGCTGTAATTGCTATTGCTATTCGAAAAGAATTATTGTTGCCTATTTTGGCTGGGGTTTTTGTAATTGAGAATTTATCAGTGATTTTACAAGTGTCTTATTTTAAATACACAAAGAAGAAATTTGGTGAAGGTAGACGAATTTTTAAAATGTCACCTATCCATCATCATTATCAAAAAAGCGGGTTTCACGAAAGTAAGATTGTTACCAGATTTTGGATTGTAGGTATTTTATTGGCAGTATTTGCTATGGTAACCCTAAAGTTGAGATAAATGAAGCGATTGGTTGTTTTAGGAGGTGGAGAAAGCGGAGTAGGTACAGCTCTTTTAGGGAAACAAAAAGGTTTTGAGGTTTTTGTTACCGATAAAGGAATGATAGCAGAAAAATATAAAAAAGTTCTTTTAAATAATGTTATTGAATTTGAAGAAGGTAGGCATACAGAGTCTGAAGTGTTTTCTGCTGATGTGGTAATGAAAAGTCCAGGGATTCCTGATAGTGTTCCATTGGTTCAGGAATTAAAACAAAAAGGAATTTTAGTTATTTCTGAAATAGAATTTGCAAATGAGTTTACTCAGGCAACGATAGTAGGAATAACAGGAGCAAATGGTAAAACAACTACCACTTTGATTACGCATTATTTATTAAAAAATGCTGGATTGAATGTTGGTGTAGCGGGTAATATTGGTGATAGTTTTGCAAAGCAGTTAGTAGAACAGAGTTATGATGAGTATGTGTTGGAATTGAGTAGTTTTCAGTTAGATGGAATTAATAATTTTAGTCCTCACATAGCTATAATAACAAATATAACTCCTGATCACCTAGATAGATATGATAACAATTTTGATAAGTATATAGCGTCAAAATTTAGAATAACAAAAAATCAAACAGAAAAAGATTTTTTAATATATGATGCTGATGATAAGGTGATCACTGACTGGTTGGAAAATAATATAACAAAAGCAATATTAGTTCCTTTTTCATTAGAGAAAGAATTGGTTTATGGTGTTTTTGTAAGAAAAGATAAAATAATAATGAAATTAAATACAGAAGAGGTTCTAATGAATGTTTCAGATTTGAAATTACAAGGTAAGCATAATACAAAAAATGCAATGGCTTCTGCTATGGCGGCAAGATTGTTGAAAGTGAGAAAAGAAACTATTGCAGAAAGTTTATCAGACTTTGAAGGTGTTGAGCATCGTTTAGAGAATGTGCAAAAAATCAATGGTGTTCAATATATAAATGATAGTAAAGCAACCAATGTGAATGCAACATATTATGCCTTGGAGTGTATGGATAGTGCTACTGTTTGGATTGTAGGTGGTGTAGATAAGGGAAATGATTATGCAGATTTATTGCCATTGGTAAGAGAAAAAGTAAAAGGTATTGTTTGTTTAGGTTTAGATAACCAAAAGATAATTGAAACTTTTGGAAATGTGGTTGATGTTTTGGTACAGACGGCTGGAGCTGAAGAAGCTGTTAAGGTAGCGCATAAGATTGCTCAGAAAGGTGATGCTGTTTTATTATCACCAGCTTGTGCTAGTTTTGATTTATTTGATAGCTATGAAGATAGGGGATTGAAATTTAAAGAAGCGGTAAAGAATTTATAGATTAAAAAAAGAGTTAAATAGTAAATGAAATCCATTTTTCAACATATTAAAGGAGATAGAGCAATTTGGGCTATTGTTACTGTGTTGGCAATATTTTCATTTATGCCAGTGTATAGTGCTAGTACAAATTTAGTGTATGTTGTTGGTAATGGTTCAACTATAGGACATTTAATAAAGCATGTTGTTTTATTAATTACTGGTTTTGCTGTGATTTATGGAGTGCATAAAGTTCCTTATAGGTATTTTAGTGGAGGATCTGTATTGATGCTTCCAATAGTAGTGTTGTTGTTAATTTTTACAATGGCACAAGGTACTGTAATTGAAGGGGCAAATGCTAGTAGGTGGATTCATATACCTTTTGTTGGGATAGGGTTTCAAACATCTACATTGGCAGGCTTAGTGTTAATGGTATATGTGGCAAGATATTTAGCAAGAAATAAAGAAAAACAAATACAGTTTAAAGATAGTTTGTTGCAATTATGGTTGCCAGTTGGACTGGTATTGATATTAGTATTACCAGCAAATTTTTCAACTACAGCCATCTTTTTCACTATGATTTTATTGTTGGTATTCATAGGTGGATACCCTTTAAGGTATATAGGTTATATATTAGGTATTGGCTTGTTCTCATTGTTGTTTTTTATACTAGTAGCAAAAGCGTTTCCAGACGCTATGCCTAACCGTGTTAATACTTGGCAAAGTAGGTTAGAGAGTTTTTCTAAGTCAGAAGGAGCTGAGAGTTACCAAGTTGAGAAAGCTAAAATAGCAATAGCAACTGGAGGGCCAATAGGAAAAGGTCCTGGGAAGAGTGTGCAGAAAAATTTTCTACCGCAATCATCATCAGATTTTATTTATGCAATAATTGTTGAAGAATATGGATTGTTGGGTGCGCTTTTAGTAGTTTTTATTTATTTCTTATTGTTGTTTAGAATATTGATAACAGCAAAAAAGGCGACAACAATTTTTGCAACATTAATGGTGGTAGGAGTAGGTATTCCCATTGTTTTTCAAGCTATGATTAATATGGCTGTAGCTGTAAATATTTTACCAGTTACAGGTCAAACATTACCTTTAATAAGTAGTGGAGGTACCTCAATATGGATGACTTGCTTTGCTTTAGGAATGATATTGAGTGTAAGTGCTTCAAAGAATGAAACTGAGGAAACGATTTTAGATGATAACCCTTTAGATATTTTACATGAAACAATCGATTAAGGTTATAATAAGTGGAGGAGGAACAGGAGGCCATATTTATCCTGCTATTGCTATTGCAAATGAAATTAAGCTAAGGTACCCTAATGCTAGTATTTTATTTGTGGGAGCTAAAGATAAAATGGAGATGGAAAAAGTACCTCAAGCCGGTTATGATATAAAAGGGTTGTGGATTTCTGGAATCCAACGTAAGTTAACATTAAAAAATTTAATGTTTCCTTTTAAGTTATTAAGTAGTTTATGGAGGGCAAATAGTATTATAAGGAAATTTAAACCTGATGTGGCAATAGGTACGGGAGGATTTGCAAGTGGACCTACTTTAATAGTTGCTGCTAATAAAGGAATTCCTACGTTAATCCAAGAACAAAATTCATACCCTGGAATAACAAATAAATTGTTAAGTAAAAAAGCAGAAAAAATTTGTGTAGCATATGATAATTTAGAACGCTTTTTTCCTTCTGATAAAATTATAAAAACAGGGAATCCTGTTAGGCAAGATTTGTTGTTTATTCATTCTAAAACTGAAGAGGGTAAGAAGTTTTTTAAAATAATAGCAAATAAGAAAACAGTATTGGTTTTAGGAGGTAGTTTGGGTGCAAGAAGAGTAAATCAATTGATAGAGTCTCAGTTAGGCTTTTTCAAAGAGAATAATATGCAGGTTATATGGCAATGTGGTAAGTTGTATTATGATGAGTATAAAAAGTATAATCTAAATGAAAATGTTCAAGTACATCAGTTTTTGAATAGAATGGACTTGGCATATGCTGCTTCTGATTTTATTGTTTCTCGAGCAGGTGCAAGTTCGGTTTCTGAATTATGTATTGTAGGGAAGCCTACGGTTTTTATCCCGTCTCCCAATGTGGCAGAAGATCATCAAACTAAAAATGCTAAAGCTATTGTGGATAAACATGGAGCAATTTTGGTGAAAGAAAGTGAATTAGATACATTTCCAATTGTACTGGAAACGTTATTGAAAGATAAAGGAAAGCAAGAAAGTTTAAGTGAAAATATTAAAACTTTAGCATTACCTAATGCAACAAATGATATTGTAAACGAAATAGAAAAAATAATCCATTTTAAGGAGTAGATGAATTTAAATAAGATACATAATGTTTATTTTATAGGAGTTGGAGGTATTGGAATGAGTGCTATTGCTCGTTATTTTTCTGTGAATGGAAAAATAGTAGCAGGTTATGATAAGGTAGAGACACCAATTACTAATTCATTAAAAAGTGTAGGTATAGAAATTCATTTTGATGATGCTGTTAAAAATATTCCGTTGTCGTTTTTAGATAAGGAATCAACAGTGGTGGTTTATACACCTGCTGTGTCTGATGAACATCAGGAACTCACGTATTTCAAAGCTAATAATTATACTGTTTTAAAGCGGGCTGAAATATTAGGAGAGATTACAAAAAAATCTTTTTGCTTAGGTGTTGCAGGAACCCATGGAAAAACAACAACTTCTTCGATTTTGGGTCATATAATGGCACCAGTAAAGGCTACATCTTTCTTAGGAGGAATAGCTGAGAACTATAATTCGAATTTGATTTTAGGTGGAGAAGAGGTTTCAGTTGTAGAAGCAGATGAATTTGATAGATCGTTTTTAAAGCTATCTCCAAATATAGCTTGTATTACTTCTATGGATGCTGATCATTTAGATATTTATGGAGAGGCTGATGCTTTAGAACAATCATTTAGAGAGTTTGCTAATAAAGTTACAGATACACTAATTATAGCAAAAGGATTACCTATTGAGGGATTAACATATGCTATAAATGATGAAGCTGACTACATGGCTTTCGATATTGAAATAAATGATGGAGCTTATGTGTTTAGTGTAAAAACACCAACTAAATTAATAAAAAATATAGAGTTTTATTTGCCAGGGAGGCATAACTTAATGAATGCTTTAGCAGCATTTGCTATGGCGGATGTATATGGTGTTTCTTTAGAGGTGATAAAAGAGCAATTAAAAACATTTAAAGGTGTTCAGAGAAGGTTTTCATATAAGATAAAAACGAACAGCGTTGTGTTGATTGATGATTACGCACATCACCCTACAGAAATAAATGCAATAGAAAATTCTGTGAGAGAAATGTATCCTAATGAAAAAGTATTAGCGGTTTTTCAACCACATTTATTTAGTAGAACACAAGATTTTTCAGATGATTTTTCTAGGGCTCTTTCTAAGTTTGATGAAGTTTTAATGTTAGATATATATCCTGCTAGAGAGTTGCCAATAAAAGGAGTTACTTCATCATGGTTATTAGATAAAATGTCTCTTGAGAATAAAAAGCTAACAACAAAACAAAAAATAGTTCAAGACGTTTTAAAATCTGAAGCTAAAATCATAGTAATGATTGGCGCAGGAGATATAGGTTTGTTAGTAAATGACGTGAAAGTTAAATTAGAAGAAAAGTATAAGGTTTAAAAGTGAAAAAAATAGTACCATACATATCATTAGTGGTTTTAGTAGTGGCTTTACTCTTTTTGTACGGGTTTACGTCTACTAGAAATAATGCGAAAAAAGTAAAAAATACTATTGTTGAATTTGAAGCAGGAGATAATAACTTCTTGACGCACAAAGCGGTTGATAAATTGTTAATACAAAGTCGAGAATTTGTTAAAAACCAACCAAAAAGAATAGTAGATTTACACTTTCTAGAAACTAATGTTTCAGCGAACCCATATGTAGAAAAAGCAACTGTTTTTTTAACTATAGATGGTATGTTGAAAACTATCATAAAACAACGAAAACCAATAGTTCGAGTTGTTGATAAAAGTGAGTCCTATTATGTTGATAAGTATGGTGTTAAGATGCCTTTATCAGCAAATTTTTCGGCTCGTGTACCTTTAGCTTCTGGTGTGAAAAGTACTGAAGAAATAAAAGAATTGATTCAGTTAATAACGACAATTTCAAAAGATGACTTTTTTACAAAAGAGATCATTGCAATTGAAAAAAATGCTCAAAACGAATATGTTTTTACAGTTCGTACAGGAAGCTATAAAATAATTTTTGGAAAGCTTAAAAACGTAAAAGTTAAGTTTAAAAAACTTAAAGCATTTTATAATAAAGCGTTAATAGATGGTACTATAAAAAAGTATAAAAAAATAAATGTAAAATATCACAATCAAGTTGTGTGCACAAAACAAAATCAAGATGGAAAACAATAAAATAGCAGTTGGGTTAGATATTGGTACTACCAAAATTGTTGCCATGATTGGTCGTAAAAACGAATATGGAAAACTTGAAGTTTTAGGTATTGGTAAAGCGAAAAGTTTAGGTGTTAAACGAGGTGTGGTAAATAATATAACACAAACAATACAATCTATTCAACAAGCTGTTGATGAAGCACAAAGTGTTTCGGGGCAACAAATAGAAGAGGTTGTAGTTGGAATAGCTGGTCAACATATAAGAAGTTTACATCATAGTGACTATATAACAAGAGAAAAGTCAGATGAAGTAATAGATGAGTTAGATATTGAGAATTTAGTAGAGCAAGTACATAAGTTGGTAATGTTACCAGGTGAAGAAATTATTCATGTATTGCCTCAAGAATATAAAGTAGATAGTCAGTCAGACATCAAAGAGCCTATAGGAATGTATGGAGGAAGGCTAGAAGCCAACTTTCATGTAGTGGTTGGTCAAGTATCTTCTATAAGAAACATAGGGCGATGTGTGAAAAGTGCTGGATTAAGTCTTTCAGACATTACTCTTGAACCATTAGCATCAGCCTCAGCTGTTTTGAGTCAGGAAGAAAAAGAAGCAGGAGTTGCTCTAATTGATATAGGTGGAGGAACAACTGATTTAGCTATTTTTAAAGATGGTATAATTAGGCACACTGCTGTAGTACCTTTCGGTGGAAATGTAATTACTGAAGATATTAAAGAAGGTTGCTCAATTATAGAAAAGCAAGCAGAGTTATTAAAAACTAAATTTGGTTCAGCATGGCCAGGAGAAAATAAAGAAACAGAAATTGTTTCTATTCCAGGTTTAAGAGGAAGAGAGCCTAAAGAAATTACATTAAAGAATTTATCAAAGATAATTCATGCTCGTGTTCAAGAAATTATAGAGCATGTATATTTAGAGATAAAAAATTATGGGCATGAAACTCAAAAAGGAAAACTAATAGCAGGTATTGTTCTTACTGGAGGAGGATCACAGTTAAAGCATTTACGTCAATTAGTTGAGTACATTACAGGAATGGATGTACGAATAGGGTATCCTAATGAACATTTAGCAGGAGATTCTGATGATGTTTTATCTAGCCCTGCTTATGCAACTGCTGTAGGTTTATTAATGGAAGGTTTAGAAAAACAAAGAAAAGAGGAAGAAGAAAATGTTGAGGAAGAAATCATTGAAGAACCAGTTTTTGAAAGAGAGGTAATAAAAGACGAAATAGAAGAGCCGGAAAAACCTGTTGAAGAGAATAAAAGTAAGACACATAAATCTAAATCTTTTTTTGAAAAGTTTACAGAACGATTCAAAGAGTTTTTAGATAATGCAGAATAATTAATTATATAAGAATTACTCCTATTTATTCCCCTAAAGAGGAGTTTAGTAAACAAAAATTTAATAAAAGAAAAGTTATTATGAGCGCAGAATTTGATAACATTTCATTCGACATGCCTAAAACACAATCGAATGCCATTAAAGTAATTGGTGTTGGTGGGGGAGGAAGTAACGCAGTAAATCACATGTATAGCAAACAAATTCACGGAGTAGATTTCGTAATTTGTAATACAGATTCTCAAGCGTTAGAAAACAGCCCAATACCTAATAAAATTCAGTTAGGAGCACACTTAACATCAGGTTTAGGAGCTGGAGCCAACCCTGAGGTTGGAGCGCAAGCAGCTGCAGAAAGTATTCAAGAAATTCAACAAATGTTGAGTACTCATACTAAAATGGTGTTTATCACTGCTGGTATGGGAGGTGGTACTGGTACTGGAGCGGCTCCAATTATTGCTAAAATTGCAAAAGATATGGATATATTAACGGTAGGAATCGTTACTATGCCATTTCAATTTGAAGGAAGAATGCGCTCAAAACAGGCTCAAACAGGTATTGATGAGTTACGTAAAAATGTAGATTCTTTAATTGTTATAAACAATAATAAATTACGTGAAGTTTATGGGAATTTAGGTTTTAAGGCTGGATTCTCTAAAGCTGATGAAGTATTGGCAACTGCAGCTAAAGGTATAGCAGAGGTAATTACACATCACTATAAACAAAATATTGATTTACATGATGCAAAAACTGTGTTATCTAACAGTGGTACTGCAATTATGGGGTCAGCAAAAGAAACAGGTGCTAATAGAGCTAAAAATGCTATTGTAAAAGCATTAGATTCTCCTTTATTGAATGATAATAAAATTACTGGAGCTAAAAATGTATTGCTATTAATAGTTTCTGGAGCGAATGAGGTTACCTTAGATGAAATAGGAGAAATTAACGATCATATTCAAGAAGAAGCTGGATTTGATGCTAACATTATCATGGGAATAGGAGAAGATGAGTCATTGGAAGATGGACTATCTTTAACTATTGTTGCAACCGGTTTTGCTGCTGATCAACAAGGTAATATAACTAATACTGAAGTTAAAAAAATTGTTCACACCTTAGAAGATGAACAAAAAGCAACGTATACTTTTGACGAGCAAAAAATAGAAAAAGCTGCAACAATCAATCAACCATTAACTCCTAAGACTGAACAAAAAATAGTTCATGTTTTAGAAGAAGAAAAAGAAGTAATAAAACCAAAGATAGATTTAATAGCTACTACTGATGTTATTAAAAATATAGAGGTTGTATACGATGAGATTGCTATAGAGAATATTTCTGAAGAAGATTTTATCATTACAAATATTTCAGAAGTAAAAGAAGAGATTAAAGAAGAAAAACAACAGTATATTCAACAAGATTTATTGTTTGATTTACCATTAAACTCTTATGAAGAAATAAAACCAAACCCAGCACTTGTAGAAACAACTGAAGATATTAAAAGTATTGAGGTGAAAGCTGAAGAAGTAAAACCTTTAGTAAAAGAAACTCAAAAGCGTTATGTTTTAGATGATTTTAATGTTGAACCAACTATAGGAAAAAGTTCTACGCCAACAATTAAAAATGAAGTTGAAGAAGCTTTACGTTTTGAAGTGAAAACTAAAACTGAAGAGAAAGTTACAACTGATACTTCAAATGAAGAGGTAACACCTTTAAGTTTAACGATTTCTGAGCTACAAAGAAAAGCTCAAGAAAGACGTGAAAAAATGAAAGGATTTAATTATAAGTTTGCTGATCAAGTTAGTAAAAATATAGATGAAATTGAACGTCAACCAGCTTACAAAAGGTTAGGAGTAGATATTGAAACTAATAAAGATATTAGTAAATCTGATACAGCATTGAATACCGATAATAATGATTTGTTACAATCTAATAACTCATTCTTACATGATAATGTAGATTAATAATACAATTTTAAATATTTTTAAATTCCTGAGTAATCAGGAATTTTTTACTTAAAAAACTAAAAAAATGGGTGTACAGCAAGAGGTAATGAATAAAATGAAAGAAGCTATGAAATCGAAAGATACAGTAGCTTTAACTGCATTAAGAGCATTAAAGTCAGCTTTTATGCTTGCAAATACAGAAGGAGGTGCAAATGAATTATCTTCAGAAGAAGAAATGAAAATAATTCAAAAACAAGTTAAACAACGTAAAGACAGCGCGAAAGTTTTTACTGATCAAGATAGATTAGATTTGGCAGAACCTGAATTAGCAGAAGCTAAAGTGTTAGAACAATTTTTACCAGAAGCTTTAAGTGAAGATGAAATTGAAAAAGTAGTAGTAGCTACTATAAGTCAAGTTGGAGCTGAAGGAATGAAAGATATGGGTAAAGTAATGGGGATTGTATCACAAAAGTTAGCGGGACAAGCAGATGGTAAAATTATATCAGGAATTGTAAAAGCAAAACTTTCATAATTTTTTGACCTTGTAGTTCAATTGGATAGAACATCAGATTTCGGCTCTGACGATGAGGGTTCGAGTCCTTCCTGGGTCACAAATAAAAAGCAACAGAAATTATTCTGTTGCTTTTCTTGTTTAAGGGGAAATATAATATTAGGGATTTAAAGACGGCGAAATTATATAACTACTAAATAGTTGTTTGTAACATTTGTTACATAAGTACGTACTAGAATAGTTAATTTCTTGTTAAAGAAAATACTTTTTTATTGTGGTTTTATGAGTAGTTGGTTTATATCATCATGAAAATATATCATTGAACTTTCTATATGACCTATATAGTTGAATTTAGTTAGTTCATCTAAAATTAATGAACGTAACTCATTTGAGTTACATACTGCAACATGAAGCATAAAATCAGTTTTGCCTGCCATGTGGTATAACTTAATTACTCCATTAATTTTTCTAACATTTTTTATAAATGAATTAATAACTTCTCGCTCGTGTTTGTTAAGTTGTATAGAAATCATTACTTCAATATTAAACTCTAACTTATTTAAGTTAAGGTTAGCGTTAAAAGATTTAAAAAAACCATCTCTAGTTAATCTTTTTAAGCGTTCATGGCATGTAGAAGCTGCTATTTCTAATTCAGCTGCTATTTCTTTATTTGATAACCGAGCATTTTTCTGTAATAAGCTCAAAATTTGAATATCTTTTTGATCTAACTTCATTTTAAATATTTATATAGAATAAATTTCATATTTATGTTTTTTTTAATGTATTAAATTCAGTAATAAGTGTATTTTATTGAATTTTGTACAAATATAATTAAATAATTTAAACATGAATATTGGTATTATAGGACTTGGGACAGTAACACAAGGATTCATTGAAATTTTACAAGAAAAGAATATTTGGTTACAAGAAAAGTATGAACAAAAGATCAAAATAGTAGTTGTAAAAGATATTCAGAAAGGGAATATGTACAACCCTAATGGAATAGACTTAAATAAGTTATTAGAGAAATTAAATAACAAAGAACTTATAACTGATGCTAGTATATCTGAAGATACTGATGTAAGCTCTGTAGAAGAAGTTGATTTAATTGTAGAGGCAACATATAGTGATTATACTACTGGAGATCCTGCTTATACTTTTATAAAAAAAGCTCTTTCAAGGGGTAAACATGTAGTAACAACTAATAAAGGTCCAATAGCACTACATTTTAACGAATTAAATAAACTAGCTAAAGAAAGTAATGTATTTCTTCAATATGAAGGAACTGTATTAAGTGGAACACCTACATTTTCTTTAATAGAAGAATGTTTAGCGGGTGATGAAATACTTAAAATTAGGGGTATACTTAATGGCACGAGTAATTATATTCTTTCAAAAATGTCAGAAGGAGATTCTTTTGATAGTGCCTTACGTACAGTGCAAGATAAAGGATATGCTGAGGCTGATCCAACCAATGATGTAAAAGGATATGACGCAAGAGGAAAGATTGCAATTCTGTCGCATAAAGTTTTTGGTGTTGATTTAGGACTAGATTCAATTTTGACAAAAGGAATTGACTCTATTTCTATAGAAGAGGTAAATGCTGCAAAAAAAGCTGGTAAAAATATTCGCTTGGTTGGAAGTTTAGAAAAAAAAGGAGATTTTTTAGAAGGAAAAGTAGCACCAGAACCATTATCAACAACTGACGCATTATCTAATATTGATGGAGTAACAAACGCTATTGAAATTACCACTAAATATTTGGGGAAATTAATGATAACTGGTCCAGGTGCAGGTAAGTTAGAAACAGGATACTCAGTGTTTTCAGATGTGTTATCAATTTTAAAAAAAGAGAAATTATGATAATAGATTTATTAGATAAAAAAGTGAATACAAAAGGAATGCTTATTGGAGAGAGTTGGGTTGATACTCCTATGCAATTACCAGTTTTTAACCCTTTTTCAGGAAATCATGTGTATTCTATTTCTTGTGCAGAAGAAGAGCATGTATATAAAGCATTAGAATCTGCTGAAAAAGGAAAAATAATTTCGAAAAATTTATCTCCTCTTGACAGAAGTGAGATCATTAACAAAGTAGTTAATCTTTTAAAAGAAAGAAAAGAGGAGTTTACTAAGGTTATTGTAAACGAAGGAGTAAAAACAAAACGAGAAGCAGGTAAAGAAGTAGATCGATGTATTAATACACTTACACTTTGTGGAGAGGAAGCAAAAAGAGTAATAGGAGAAACTGTTCCATTTGCGGCTTTTGAAGGAGGATCTTCAAAAAAAGGACACTATGTATATGATCCTATTGGTATTATTACTGCAATTACGCCTTTTAATGACCCGTTAAATTTAGTGGCTCATAAACTAGGACCAGCTATAGCTGCTGGTAATGCGGTTATATTAAAGCCATCGGATTTCACTCCAATTTCAGGAATAAAATTAGGAGAGTTATTTCTAGAGGCTGGTTTACCTTATCATATTCTTAATATTATAACTGGACCTATAGATAATTTCGGAGATATTCTTGTTACAGATTCAAGAATAGATATGGTAAGTTTTACAGGAGGTTCTAAATCAGGTGAAGTTATAGCAAAAGCAGCTGGAGTTAAGAAAATAGGAATGGAGTTAGGTTCTAGTTCTCCAGTAATTGTTATGAATGATGTAGATGTAGAAGCCGTTGCAAAAAATTGTATAGGAGGCATGGTTTGGGCAGCTGGTCAAAATTGTGTAGGAGTAAAGCGAATGTATGTGCATGATACTATTTACGATTCTTTTAAAGAAAAAATCATAAATCTTTCTAAAGCTGTCAAATTAGGAAACCCAGAAGATGATAGTACTGATATGGGGCCTATAATTAATCAAGAAGCTATTAGTGAAATTGAAAGGTCAATTGAAAATTTAGTAAAAGGAGGATATAAAGTGTTATGTGGAGGTAAACGAGTTGGAAACGGGATAGAGCCAACTATTATTGAAGGAGACTTTGATAATAAGTTAAACGGAAAAGAAGAAATTTTCGGTCCAGTAGCAACAATTTCAAGAGTGAATTCATTGGAAGAAGGGATTACAGCAAGTAATGATTCTCCTTACGGATTACATGCAGGAATTTTTACAAATAATATAGAGCATGCCTTTAAAGCTAGTAATGAATTACAGTGTGGAGGGGTAATGATTAATGATTCTTCAGATTATCGTATTGACATGATGCCTTTTGGAGGTGTAAAAAAGAGTGGGATTGGACGCGAAGGTGTTAGATCTGCAATACGAGAAATGAGTTCAACTAAAATAATTTGCTTCAATCTTAAATAATTACAAAAATGAGTACTTTAAACAACACAAAGGTTTTATCACCAAAAAGAAATTCTACAACTTGCTCTAGTATCGAAGAGTTAGCAATTGAGCAGTTAGCATATTTTCAAATTAATCCTAATAGCGCTTATGGAGAGACATTAAAAAAAGCAGCTATAGATATTTACACCGCACAATCTGATATATCAAAACTTCAGGAGATTACAAATGACACTGTAGGCAAATTAGATGCAAGTGAAAAAGTAGCGTATTTTAATGCAAAGCGCTTTATGTCTTTTCAAATAGCTAAAGTTTTGGAAACTTTGCAAGGACCATTGAAACAAACATACCAGTCATTAGAGCAATCGGATGCTACTTTAAATGCAAAAGGCCCAATGCCTTTATTTAATAATATTGCAGCTTTGTTTTCAGCAACTCCAGTAATTGCTAGAACATCTACTTATGATTATTCATGTACAGAGTGGATAGATGATGCTTTTAATGGTAAAGAATCTATTCATCATATTTATTCAAGATCACTAAATCCAACATCAATGGCTTTAGGTACGCATATGGTTCATTTAGAAGCAGGTAAATATGCAAATGAATATACTGCTTGGAATTTTAATAGTGGTATGGCAGCAATAGATGCGTTATTATCTAATGTATTGAGTTATCAAGATATTCTAATTGTATCTAGAAATATTTATGGAGGAGCTTATCAATTGATAGAAGATTTTTTTGCAAAAAAGAACAAAATGGATATTCAGGTTGTTTGGTTTGATGGATATACATTAGAAGATTTTAAACCAGTAATGGATAATGCAAAAGAAACATATAAAGATGAAATAAAAAATGGAAAAAAAATACATGTATATATAGAGTCACCATGTAATCCACATGGTTATATGTTAGATGTTCCTGCAATATGTAAATACTCAAAACAAAATGGTTCTATGGTGATGTTAGATGGAACTGTGGCAACTCCGTTTTTAATTAAACCTTTACAAGAAGAAGATGAAGAATGTCGACCAGATTTCTTATTTCATAGTTACACAAAAGATATTACTGGCTCAGGTAATGCAATTGCGGGTGGAATAATTGGAAAAAACAGTTTAATGTTTGTGCCAAAAGGAGAAAAAGTAGATGGAATAAATTGGGATGAGTCGCTCTTTTGGAATGTATATTATATTAAAGGTGCTTTTTTAAATGCTGATGCTGCTTTTGAAATTTTATCTGGAATGAAAACGTTGAATTTAAGGATGACTCAAAAATGTGTAAATACATTAGTGCTTGCTAAATTCTTCAACTCAAATCCAGAAATGTCAGTAATATGTAATGCCATTGAAAATAATGAGAATAATGCCATTATGAAAAAAGTTAGTAAGTATAAGTTAGCAGCTCCATTGTTTACTATTGATTTTGAAAAAGCTGGAGTAAGTGACTCAGCATTTAAAAAATTCTTCGACACTTTAGCACCTGCATTTGGTTTTCAAGTGAGTTTAGGTCAAATTAATACAACATTATTATGTCCAGCATTTACTTCGCATTCAGAACTAGATCAAGATGCATTATTGAAAGCAGGAATTTATAAGACTACGATGAGAATATCTGTAGGAAATGAAAACCCAAAGGAATTAATTAAACACTTTATTCAGTCAATTAAATTAATGATTGATCCTGAAAAACCTGGATTTTCTGATGCGTTTATGCCTATAAATGATATAGATAAATTATATGAAGAAACATATATAGAAGTTCAAAAACAATTAATAGAAAACGGTTATTTAAACTAGAAAAACAAATAAATATAATGATGATTAACGGATTAAATTTAGAAGCGTTAGGAACTTACAAAGCAACAGTTGAGAAAAATGCTACAAATGGGATGTATAATGGAGGTATTAAAGCAACATGGATGGGAGGTACTAAAGTAGGTGTTACCACCAATGATCTTACTTTAGGAAATGATACTATTTCTCACGATTTTTCATTTACTATTGATGAACCTGAACAATTATTAGGAGCACATTCAGCTCCGACACCACAAGATTATATGTTGGGTGGGCTTTCAGGATGTATGATGGTTACTTTTGTAGCAATGTGTTCACTTAAAGGAATAGAATTAGAATCAGTAAGTTTAGAGATAAAATCTGGGCTAGACCTTCAAGGTTTTTTGGGTGTTAATGAAACTTCTCCTGTTGGTTTTGATACTATTGAATATGCATTTACTGTAAAAGGAAATGGGAATGAAATTCAATATAAAGAAGCAGCAGATGAGGTTATAAAGTTCTCACCTAATTATGCTACAATGGCTAATAAAGTAAAAATGATTGCAAGTTTGAATATTTTATAAGTTTTACAGTTGTTTGATTATGAATACTTATTATTCATAATTAAAAAGAGGCTATCATGAATGATAGCCTCTTGGTGTTTAAAAAGTATAAAGGGTTAATTCTTTAATTTAAATACTTTGATTAAAATTGTTTCTAGTAAGCACCATTTAGTAAATGCTGATTGAATTAGATTTAGACCAATAAATACTGTAAACCAAATCCAATTATGATTTATATATACTGTTAGTACAATACTTAATAAAATAAATGTGCCTACTATTGTTCTGAAATATTTATTTAACATTGTTATTACTTTTAAGGTTGCGGAATTTGTTATTTATGATTTTTCTTCTCTATCATATAGTATACTAATGGTACAACTAATAAAGTAAGTACTGTTGAAACAATAGTACCTCCCATTAATGATATAGCTAATCCTTGAAAAATAGGATCAAAGAGAATTACAAAAGCTCCAATTACAACGGTTCCAGCTGTTAATAAAATAGGAGTTGTACGAACGGCTCCTGCTTCAATAGCTGCTTGTTTTAAAGGAATGCCATCTGCTAATCTTAAATTGATAAAGTCAATCAGTAAAACAGAATTCCGAACCATAATACCAGCTAAAGCAATCATTCCTATAAACGAAGTAGCTGTAAAAAAAGCTCCCATCATCCAATGGCCTAAAATAATTCCTATTAAAGACAAAGGTATTGCTACCATCATAACGATTGGTGCTTTAAAGTTTTGAAACCAACCAACAATTAAAATGTAAATTAATAGAATAGCTCCAAGGAAAGCAATTCCTAAATCTCTAAAAACTTCTAATGTAATTTGCCATTCACCATCCCATTTTACAGTATAATCATCTTCATAATCTGGCTGCCCGAGATACATTTCATTTAATTTATAACCTTCAGGAATTTTTATTTGTTTTAATTTTTCCTCCATACCTAAAATTGCATAAGCAGGACTTTCTAGTTTTCCTGCCATGTCAGCCATGACATAAACAACACGTTTTTGATTTTTTCGGAAAATACTTTTTTCACTTGTGGTTTGTTGGATATCTACTAAATCACCAATAGGAATCATATTTCCCTGTTGAGATGTAACTTTAAGTTGAGAGATATCACTAATAGTAGATTTTTCACTTTCATCTAAAGCTAGTATTATACCAATTTGATTTGATGCATTTTCATCGTATAAATTTGTAATAGGACGATTTGACAAAGCCATGTTCATTATATATGCTATCTGTTGAGGTGTAACACCATAAAGCATCGCTTTTTCTTTATTGATTTTAAATTGATATTCTATTTGATCACTTTCAACCATCCAGTCAATATCTACAACATCATCCGTGTTTTTTAAAATGTTTTGAATGCTATTTGCAATTTTAATTTGCTCCTTGTAGTCTGGGCCATAAACTTCAGCAACAATTGTTGATAAAACAGGAGGTCCTGGTGGAACTTCAACCAGTTTTACATTAGCATTATATTTTGAAGCTATTTTTTGAATATCAGAACGCATTGATTTTGCAATGCCATGACTTTGTATATTACGTTGACCTTTGTCAATTAGATTAACTTGAATATCAGCCATATTGCTTCCACCTCGTAAATCATAATGACGAACTAAACCATTAAAAGTTATTGGAGCTGATGTTCCAATATAATTTTGATAATTTAATACTTCAGGTCGGGTAGATAAATACTGTGAAATTTCTTGTGCTACAACTCCAGTTCTTTCAAGAGTTGTACCTTCAGGCATATCAATAATTACTTGAAACTCATTTTTATTATCAAAGGGTAGCATTTTAACAGCTACAGATTTAGTGAAAAATAAAAACATAGTGCCTATTAGTACTAAAAAAGTACCTCCTAAAAATAACCAACGTTTTACTTTATTTTCTAATAAAGGTCTTTCAAGTTTATCATAAATTTTATAAATAAATGTTTCTTCTACTGTTTTTTCAGGTTTTGATTTAACTCCTTTATTTTCTTTTTCTCTTAAAAAAATACAACCTAAATATGGTGTAATTGTTAAAGCAACAAAGAGTGATAAAATCATTGCTATTGAAGCTCCAATTGGCATTGGTGCCATATAAGGCCCCATTAATCCAGAAACAAAAGCCATTGGCAATACTGATGCTATTACTGTAAAAGTGGCCAAAATAGTTGGGTTACCAACCTCGTTTATAGCATATAGTGCAGCTTCTTTAAAAGCTAGGCGTTTCATTTTAAAATGCCTGTGCATGTTTTCAGCTATAATAATAGAGTCATCAACTACAATACCAGTTACAAATACTAATGCAAATAGTGTAATTCTATTTAAAGTATAATCTAACATGTAGTAACTTAACAACGTTAAGGCAAACGTAATAGGAACAGATAAAAAAACAACCAAACCACCACGCCATCCCATGGCAAGCATAACTACTAATGTTACAGCAATAATAGAACCAATAAGATGGAGTAGAAGTTCAGAGACTTTGTGTGAAGCTGTTTCTCCATAATTTCTACTAATTTCTACATGCACATCATCAGGGATAAGAGTTTTTCTTAAATGAGAAACTTTATCAATAATGACTTCAGCAATTTTCATGGCATCAGCACCTTTTCGTTTTGCTACTGAAATGGTAACCGCAGGGTATTCAGATTTATAGTTGTTTTTTTTAGGACTAGCTTGTCCAAAACCTAATGAAACATAATTTTTAGGTATTTCTGGACCATCAATAATTGTAGCAATTTGTTTTAAATAAATAGGTTGATTTTGTTGTACTCCAACGACTAAATTTTCAACATCTGATACTGATTCTAAAAACCTACCTGTATTTACTAAGAATTCTGTATCACCTTTAGAGAAACTTCCTGAACTTAATTGAGAGTTGTTTTTTTTAATCATTTCAGAAACAGTTAAAAAATCTAGTCCACTAGAAGCAAGTTTATCTTTGTCTAAAACTACTCGTAATTGCCTGTCTCTTCCTCCAATTTTATGAGTGATTGCAACATCGTTTACTTTTTTAATTTCACTATCTAATTCTTGAGCTATTTGACTTAATTGGTAGTCATCATAATTTTCACTCCATAAAGTTAACCCTAACATGGGTACGTCATCAATAGCTCTAGTTTTAACAAGGGGCATGGTAACACCTTTAGGCATTTTATCCATGTGCTTATTAATTTCGTTATAGAGTTTTACAAAAGAACGTTCAATATCTTCACCTACATAAAATTGAACAATAACCATTCCTTGTTCTTTCATTGAAGTTGAGTATACGTACTCAACTCCTTTAATATTTGAAATTAATTTTTCTAATGGTTTTATTACTCTTGATTCAATTTCTTTGGGGCTAGCTCCTGGGTATCCAACAAAAATATCTGCTATAGGTACATCTATTTGAGGTTCTTCTTCACGAGGAATTAAAAAAGAACTGTAAACTCCAATAACCATAAACACGATCATTAGAAGTACAGTTAGCTTAGAATCTATAAAGACTTTCGCTATTTTTCCTGCTAATCCTTCTTTCATAATTTCGATTTTTATAATTATTTAATTAAAACACTTACGCCATTATATAATTTGCCTTCTGAAGAAATTATATAAGACTCGTTAGCTGATAAACCTGATAATACCTCAATGTTTTCTCCAAAAGTTCTTCCTAATCGTAACCAACGTAATATTGCTGTTTTACTTTGACTTACTGTATAGATACCCGACAATTGACCACGAGTGATAATTGCTTTTTTAGGGATTAAAATAATGTCAGACGTTGTTGTTTTTTTAGTTATAGGGAATTGAACAGCTGTGTACATTCCAGATAAAACATTTGTGTTAGTCTTATTTAGTCTTATCTTGACTATATATTGACCTCCTGTATTTTTTGCAGAATGACTTATTTCTGTTACTTTTCCTTTAATAGTTTTATTGATTGACTTTATAAGAACATTGACCTCAATGTTTTTTTGAATTTTTGAAATTTCATTTTCAGGAATCATTGTTATAACTTCAAATATATCGTGATTTTCTATAGATATTAAAGGTTTTCCTGGAGTTGCCATATCTCCAGGCTTTATATTCTTTGCTGTTATCACACCATTAAAGGGAGCTGTTAAATTTGTGTATTTAAATTGAGAGCTCACTTCATTTTTCATTTGATTAGCAGATTCTAAACGAGCCTTAGCCATTTTAAAACGTGCTGTCATATCATCCATTTCTTTTTGTGAGGCACTATTTTTAGTGAGTAAATTTTTGAAACGAGTATAGTCTTTTTTAGCATTGTTAAAAGCAACCTTAGCTTCAGTAATACCTGCATTTACTTGAGCATTTTTTGCTTGTAAATCAGCATTGTTTATTGAGATTAATAATTGTCCCTTTTTTACTTTGTCACCTATATTAACATGAGTTTTGTTTACAAACCCCATTATGCGTGTGCTTAAATCAGCATTGTTTACTGCTTGTATTTTACCACTTGTTGTTATAAAAAGACTATTATTGTTAGTAATAACTTTACTTACTTTTACAGCAGTTTTCGGATTGTTATTTATGTGTGTTTTTGTCTCCTTTTTACCACAACTAAAAAGTAATAAGAATATCGAAATAAGTGTGATTTTATAAATGATTTTCATTTGTGTAATTATTCTTTTGTTAAAAAAATTAAATATGCTTTGGTATAGTTATATTGATATACTGTTTGATAGTACAGTAATTGTTTTTGAGCATACTGAGTTTCTGCTATTAGTAAATCTGAGGTTTTTTCTAACCCTTCTTTAAAACGGTTTTTTCGAATTCGTAATGCTTCTGAAGATTGCTTTAACGCTAGTTTTGTTAAATTTAATTGTTTTTCAGTATATGCTAGAATGCGTTTAGTTTTGTTTAGTTCTAATTCACTTTTAGCTTTATACTGATGGTATTCAAGTTTTGATTTTTCATAAGCAGCTTTACTTCCTTGAATTTTTCCATAGCGTTCAGCACCTTTAAAAATATTCCAACTTAATTGAGCACCTATTAAATAGCCATTACTATTAGCACTAAAAATTTTATTGTCATATAATTCATAACTACCAAAAGCGTTTAATGTAGGTAGAAAACTCATTTTATTTGCAGTGTGCATTTTTTTATAAGTTTCTGAAGTTAATTGCATTGCTTTTAAATCTGAGCGGTTATCAGATAGCGTTTTATTTGATAATGTGTTAAAAGGTTTTACTTCTAAGCTATCAGCAGGTTGATAAATATTGTTTTGTGTTTCACTGACTAAAAAGGATAAGTGGTTAGAAATGTTCTCTATGGTATTATTAGCAGTATATAATTGATTTTTGACCTCCGTAACTTGTACTTCTATAGCTAAAATATCTGCACGTTGTAAATAACCTTGCTCAAGACTATTTTCAGCCACTTGTAAGTTTGCTTTTGCCGCTTCTAATGATTTTTCTAAAACATATACATTTTTATATGACAATTGTAATTGCATGTATAATTTTTCAGCTTCAAACAATAAAAAATCTTTAGTACGTTGAATTTGTAAACTAGTTGCCACCATTTTGGTTTTTGCAGCTTTACGTTTATAAAGTCCATCAATATTTAATATCGGTTGTTGAATTTCTATTTTTGTAGCAAAATTTTGAGTGCGTTTAGGATTGTTTAACAAAAGAGGATTGAAATCTGCTTGAATTAAAATTCCTTGATTTAATTTGCTTCCGAATGCCATCAAAGGATTAGTCGTAATAAAACCAGTATGAGAAGCGGTTATGTTAGGTAAAAAAATAGCACTTGTTTGTTTATAGTTTGCTTGAGCTTGCAAATAATTTTGTTTACTTATTTTAAGAGAAGAATTGTTTTCTGTAACTTTATTAAGGACTTCTTTTTTAGAGATAAGTACATTATTTTGAGCACTAATAGTATTGGAAAGAAAAAAACTAACTATTAAAAAGTTGAAAAGCTTTATTTTCATATTTACACATTTTGTTGCAGGCAAATTTACTTCTGAAAAAAAAGGTAATCAGTAACCAATGTTACAGTTTTAATATAAAAGCATCTTTTTCATTAAAAAAAGATGCTTTTACAGGGGAGGGACTAAACGTAATAATAGAATCCGAGGTTAAATTATAAATATCTGATTTTCCGATTATTATATTATAAATTTAGTATTTTTTATTGGTTTTTAATGTAACATTTGTTACATAACGGATATAAAAAGCCATTTAATTAGAAATGGCTTTAAGTCTATTTAGTTTTTTTTAGTTTAAACTTACTAAATTCTTCTTTTGAAACGTTTCCTTTTTTGATATCTAAGATTTCATTATAATTAAGCATCATAAATTCAAAAAAATCAGCTTCTTTATTTGAAAGCCCCTCATACATTTTTTTACTCTTAGCTTTTTTGCTAGTTCTATAATAATCAGTACTATCGTACCAATAAGTACCTTGACCTATGTATCCCCAAAAACGAACAAGTAGTTTATATACTTTATCCCAGCCTAAAAAACCTTTAGTATTAGCATAATAGCCCGTGTAATACCCTAATTTAGCAGCTGCTTGCCTTTCGGTAGAAGAACCATGAGAAACTCCGTTACCAATAGCTGCAAAGTTTTTAAAAGAGTTTGAGGCTTCTTGCCAAGAAATATTCTGACCAACATTACTAGCTAACCAGTAACCAGCAAAGAAATCTGCTCCTATTTCTTGATTTTTCCCTGAAGCCCAGTACCAATTATTGTTATATTGTAAGATATGACCAAATTCGTGAGCAATAATAGATTTTGCTGCATAAGCATCATAGTTTAATAGCATGCTATTCCACCAAGTTTCTCCAATAAAAACACGATCTGGGTTTGAGTAAGCTAACATATTATTAGTATTTGTTCCTCTCCAATTATATACTGTTGGGTTCACACCAAAAAACCATTTTAAATTTGGTACTGCCCATTCTATGTAACTTTGGCCACTTGCCATTTTATATGTTTTGTATGCGCCATAATACCCAGTATTAAATGGAGTAGCTGCAGCAGTTCCTAATAGGTTTTCATCTTTTAGGTGTTCTATTGAAATTAGATTTTGATTTTCAATATTAGAAGGGTTTGCGTTATCATAATCTTGACAAGAATAAATTGCCAATATTATTGTTGCAAACGCAATTGAAGATTTAATTACGTTTTTTTTCATTACGATTAATATTTATTGTTAATACTATCAAATAATAGAATTCATTTTATTTGTGTTTTTTCGTTGATCAATCGAACTGTTATCTTGTGTTTTTCAAATGGTTGAAATTAAGGTTGATAACATGGTAAATCTATGTAAAAAGAGAAATAAATATTTAATGAAGTTTCTTTTTTATTAGAAAAATGAAAAAAATTCTTTTTTGCAGGAGTGATTGTAAATATTATTGAATAATATTTTGTTTTAAATTGATATTCAGGGGTGTATGTCGTTTAGAGCCTAAGGGTTATTTAAATAAAGAATGATTTATAATATATAAATCAAGTGTTTAAAGTTCTAAAACTTTTATTTGATTACGCTGTAGTTCTATTTTTGATTGTTTTTCTAAAGATTTTAAAAGTCTTGATATAACAACTCTTGATGTGTGAAGATCATTAGCAATTTGTTGATGAGTTACACTTATTATATCGTTATGATTTACTAAGGCTTTGTCTCGTAAATACTTCAGTAAACGTTGATCCATGTTTAAAAAAGCAATAGTGTCAACTGCTTCTATAAATTCTTGTAATCTATTATGGTAACTTTGTAAAATATATTCTTGCCAACTTTTATATTTACTTAACCATTCTGACATTTTTTGCTTAGGAATCATTAATAAAGCAACATCAGTTTCAGAGACAGCTCTTATTTTACTTTTTGTTTGCCCCATGCAACATGATAATGTAGTTGCACAAGTGTCTCCTCTTTCTAAATAATATAAAACGAGTTCATCGCCATTTTCATCTTCTCTTAAAATTTTAATAGCTCCACTTAGTAATAAAGGGATCGAAACAATATAACTTTCAGTTTCAATAATGGTAACATCAGCTTTAAATTCCTTTAAAATGGCTACATCATTTATTTCTTCTAATAAAGCTTCTTCAAATAAATAACCGTAATTGTTTTTTAATTCTTCTATCAAAACTTGTTGGCTTTTTTGTAAAAATACTACTTTTTAAAATAAAAAGCATTTAATAAGTTACGAATATATAATTATTGTTTTACTGATAAAAATCAGTTTTTCTATCGAGATATTTTCTGAAATTTGATATAGAAATAGAAATAATAAAACCATATTTAAGATGAAAAAAAGAACACCAGTACAAACAATAATGACTAAAAATGTTATCACACTAAATTTATCAGATGACTTAATGATGGCTGAAAAACTATTTAAAGAAAATGATATACGACATATCCCTGTTGTAAGTGGTAAGAGTATAGTAGGGATGTTAAGTTATACTGATTTATTGAGAATTAGCTTTGCTGATGCTATTGATGAAGATGAAAGTGATGTAGATACTGTAGTATATAATATGTTTACAATAGAACAGGTTATGGCAAAGAATTTAGTAACAGTGAGTCCTTCAAATACAATAAAGGAGGTGGCAGAAATTTTATCTAAAAAAGAGTTTCATGCATTACCAGTAATTGAAGAAGGTGAATTAAAAGGTATAGTTACTACTACAGATTTAATTTACTATTTATTAGAACAATATAACTAATAAAAAAGGCGGTAAAAAATTAATTTTTTACCGCCTTTTTTATATCAATTAAAAATTTAATTAACAATTGTTTTTAAATTTTCAATAGTTTCTATAGGAGTTTCACTTTTAAATACAAAACTACCAGCAACAAGAACATCTGCACCAACTTCAACTAATTTATTGGCATTTTGATCAGTTACCCCTCCATCAATTTCAATTAAAGTTGAAGCGTTGTTAAATTCAATAAGGTTTTTTAGTTGCTGTACCTTTTTATAGGTGTTTTCAATAAATGACTGCCCACCAAACCCAGGATTAACACTCATAATACAAACTAAATCTAAATCATGAATTATATCTTCTAAAACTGCTATAGGCGTGTGTGGGTTTAAAGCAACTCCAGCTTTCATACCAGCAGCTTTTATTGCTTGTATAGTTCTGTGTAAATGTGTACACGCTTCATAATGTACTGTTAGTATATTTGCTCCTAAATCAGCAAAAGTTTCAATATATCTATCAGGGTCTACAATCATTAAATGTACATCAACTGTTTTTTTAGCATGTTGTACTATTGATTTTAGCACAGGCATTCCAAAAGAAATATTCGGAACGAAAACTCCGTCCATAATATCTATGTGAAACCAGTCAGCTTTACTATCGTTAACCATTTCTATATCACGCTGTAAATTTCCAAAGTCAGCGGCTAAAACTGAAGGAGCAATAAGTTTTTCCATTAAATGTATTTGTTTGTTGTGTTGTGATGCAAATATAGTTAAAACTAATAAGGGCAATAACTAAAAAAGAAAACTCTTGATGATTCAAGAGTTTTCTTTTTATTAATCCAAAAACGAATAGTTATAATAACTATTTGCTATTGTATGTGTTATTATCCTAAGTAAGTCATTAAGATTTTACTACGAGATGTATGCTTTAATCTTCTAATTGCTTTTTCTTTAATTTGACGAACACGCTCACGAGTTAAATCGAAAGTTTCACCAATTTCTTCTAATGTCATTGGTTGGTGTTCACCTAAACCGAAATACAATTTAACAACATCAGCTTCACGAGGAGTTAAAGTTTCTAAAGCACGGTTAATTTCAATACGTAATGATTCATGTAATAATGTTCTATCTGGGTTAGGAGATTCACCAGAATTTAATACATCATATAAATTAGAATCTTCACCTTCAATTAAAGGAGCATCCATTGATACATGACGACCAGAATTTTTCATTGATTCTTTAACGTCATTAACTGTCATGTCTAATTTCTTAGCAATTTCTTCAGCACTTGGAGGGCGCTCATTTTCTTGCTCTAAGAAAGCATACATTTTATTGATTTTGTTAATGGAACCAATTTTATTTAAAGGTAAACGAACAATACGAGATTGCTCAGCTAGTGCTTGTAAGATAGATTGACGAATCCACCAAACTGCATATGAGATAAATTTAAATCCTCTAGTCTCATCAAAACGCTTTGCCGCTTTAATTAAACCTAAATTCCCTTCATTAATTAAATCAGGAAGAGTTAAACCTTGATTTTGATATTGTTTAGCTACAGATACCACAAAACGTAAGTTTGCTTTTGTTAGCTTTTCTAAAGCTCTTTGATCTCCAGCTTTTATACGTTGAGCTAATTCTACTTCTTCATCAGCAGTAATTAAATCTACTTTTCCTATTTCTTGTAAATATTTATCTAATGAGGCAGTTTCTCTATTGGTAACCTGCTTTGTAATCTTAAGTTGTCTCATGTAAAAAAAACTATTTTTTTATAATTATCAATCACTCTACATATACTTATACGTAGCATTATTAAAAAATGTTACAAAAGTTATTATTTTTTTTAAATTTAATTCCATAACCGTTAAAGAATTGTTAATTTTGATTGAGTTAAAAATAAGAAAGTGACTTGTTAAAAAAGAATGTGTCTTATTTTACTACAAGTCTAAACAAACAATAATCAAACTTAGCCTTTGAAAAGTATTGATGTTACAAAATTAAGTGACGAAGAGCTGGTTAAAAAAATAGTAGAGAAAAATGATACTCATTTATTCGCTATTTTATATGACCGATATGCTGGCGTTGTGTATAATAAATGCTATGGTTTCTCTAAAAGTAAAGAGGAAGCACAGGATTTAACGCACGATCTTTTTATTCGTTTATTTGTAAAATTGCGTACTTTTAAAGGGAAATCTAAATTTTCTACTTGGTTATATTCATTTACATATAATTTTTGCGTGAATTATGTTCAAAGGAACAGCGCAAAGAAAAAAGAAAAAGTTACAGTAGTAACTGACCAAATTAAAGAGGAAGATAGTGGGTTTGATGAGATTGATGATACCACATTATTTGAGTTAAAGTCAGAAAAGTTGGCTAAAGTACTCGAAATGATACCACCTTCTGAAAAAATGATTTTATTAATGAAATATCAAGATGATATGAGTATTAAAGAAATATCAGGAGTGTTAGAATTAGGCGAAAGCGCTGTTAAAATGCGTTTGAAGCGAGCTAAAGAGAAAGTCGTAAAAACGTATAATGAGTTGTAATTATTATGGATAATCCATTTAAGAAAATATTACATAACGAAGAATTGCCAGAGGTGCTTAAGGAAAAAGTACTTAATGATGTGGCAATGATTAAGCTTTCTATAGATGTAGCTGATTTATTTGTGGTAAAATACCCTAACGTTGTAGCTGACTTATTAAACGGTGGTGGAACTCAAGAAAAAACTGATAATAAAGAAACTGAATAACTGTTATAATTAAACTAATACTACTATGATTTTTTTACAAATGAATATTCTCAATCCTTTTAAAAAAATATTGAATGACCTAAATGATTCTATACCTACCGTTTTAGGGTTCATTAGTTTTATAATAATAGCTTGGCTATTTATAAAAGTGTTTTTGTATATCGTACGAAAAGCTTTAGCAAAAACTAAAATAGATGAATGGTCTAAAAAATTAAGTAAAACTGAAATTTTTGGAAACTCTACAATAAATATTGTTTTAACTAAAATAATTTTAGGAGTACTTAAATGGTTTTTAATCTTAATTTTTGTAATGGCAGGGTCAAGTATTTTTGGCATTGTAGCAGTTTCTGAAGGAATTAAAAGTTTCTTTGCTTACTTACCAAAATTATTAACAGCACTTGGAATTTTTGTAGCAGGAGCATATTTAGGAACTATGGTGAAAAAGGCCATTCAGTCAATGTTTAAATCGCTTGAAATTTCAGGAGGTAATTTAGTAGGTAACATTGCTTTTTATTTAATCGTAGTATTCTTGTCTATAACAGCTCTAGATCAGGCAGGTGTTGATACTTCAGTAATAAAAAGTAATTTAACATTGGTTATTGGTTCTGTGTTATTAGCGTTTACAATAGCTTTCGGACTAGGAGCAAAGGATGTGGTAACAAGATTGTTGTTTGGCTATTATTCTAGAAAAAATATAGGTATTGGTCAAAGAGTAATTGTTGGTGATGTAGAAGGAGTAGTTACTGCAATTGATAACATTTGTATGACTATTAATACTTCAAATGGTAATGTTGTATTACCAATTAAAGATGTGGTTAACAGTAAAATAGTTTTTGTGAAGTGATGAGATGTTAAAAAATATCCATATATTTGTACAGTATAAACTATTGTTATAGATAATATTAATGATAGATTTCGGGGGACTTCTATCTAATAGTAAAGTAAAAACTTTACGCTATAAAGACTATCAAATTTGATAGTCTTTATTTTTTTTGAAAAAATATGTGACCTTTTTAATTATAAAGGTGTCTTATTATATAATTGATAGATTTCGGGGGACTTCTATCTAATAAGGTTAAAAGAGAAGAATTTTCTTTTAAAAAAAATGGCTTCCAGTTTTGGAAGCCATTTGTTTTTTATTGTAATGCGAGTTATTCGAAAGATAAATGTAAAAAGATACCTCTAGTACCAAGAAAGTCAATTGGGTCTGTCCATTGACTAGGAGATGTATTGTCGTATTTAATTTCATTATTTATAGCAAATACACCACGTATAGAAGGAGAGAATTTAAAGTAATTTAAATATAAGTCAACTCCTATTCCTATTTCATACATGAAGTTTCCTGTAGTAGTTCTAAACTTTCCTGCAAAATTATCATCATCACTACTTTCATTACTTGAAAAGTTATAATCAAAGGATAAACCACCTAGTACATATGGTCTAATATTATTAAGTCTATTTGTGCTTAGCTTTAAAATTACTGGTAAATGAAGAAATGTTGCTCCAACTTCTCTTGTTTTTATATTTTCGTTTGTGCCACCAATGTGATTAAAAACTAAAGTTTTTGTATTTGACATTAATCCTGGTTCAAAACGAAGATTGATATTATTATGTAATCTTAAATCTGCTATTAAACCAACGTTAAAACCAACAGATGAGCTAACTTCTATGTTTGGGGAACTTATAGCGCTTGGCTTATAAGAAACCTTATAACTGTTGTTGTTTAGACCTAAATAAAAACCATAATGAAATAATGGTTTGTCAAAACTAGGGAGGTTTAGTATTTTTTCTGCCTGACTAAAAGCTGTTAATGATGTTGTTAATAGTAAAACGAATAATAAAATATTTTTAAACATATTATTTTAAAGCTGTATAAATTGATGCAACCCCAAAAGTTACAGGTAAATTCTTTGCATTCTTAAACCCATTTTTTTGTAAAATATTGTTGAAAGCTTCTCCAAAAGGAAAAGAATTTGCACTTTCAGATAAATAAGAGTAAGCAACTTTGTCTTTAGAGAAAAGTTTACCAATTACTGGTAATATAAAGTTAGTGTAAAACTTATAACCTTGTTTAAACGGGAATTTAGTTGGATTTGAAGTTTCTAAAACAACAAATTTTCCTCCTGGTTTTAAAACACGAAGTATTTCTTTTAAGCCTTTGTCTAAGTTTTCAAAGTTACGAACACCGAAAGAAACTGTTATAGCATCAAAAGTATTATCATCAAATGGAATGTTTTCACTATCACCAACTACCATTTTTATTTTATCAGATAAGCTAACTTTCTCTATTTTTTGTTTTCCTACATTTAACATTCCTTGAGAAATATCTAGTCCAACAATTCTTTCAGGATTTAATTTTGCCATCATTATAGCAAGGTCACCAGTTCCAGTAGCAATGTCTAGTATTTGTTTAGGGTTGTTTTCTCCAATTAATTTAACAACTTTTTTTCTCCAACTAACATCAATACCTAAGGAAATAACACGATTTAAACCGTCATAATCCTCAGAAATATTATCAAACATTTGAGCTACTTGCTCTTTTTTTCCTAATTCGGAATCTTTATATGGTTTTACTTGTTCTGACATAAAAAGTTGATGATTTTAAGTGTAAAATTATCCGTTAATAGCAATTACTTCATTAATTTGATTAGGTAACATTTCTTTTAGCATGGTTTCAATTCCATTTTTCAATGTTACGGTAGATGATGGGCAACCACTACATGCTCCTTGTAAAATAACACTTACTCTTTTTGAGTTTTCGTCATACGATTGAAAGGCAATATTACCTCCATCAGAAGCTACTGCTGGTTTTATATATTCGTCTAATATATCAACAATTTTTGCTTCAGTGTCGGATAAGTTTTCTTTAGGAACTTCAACATTTTGTTTAGTTTGTTGTTTAGGAAGTTCAGAAATTATTTTTTTACCTTCTTGAAGATATCCACGAATAAAAGTACGAACTTCTTGATATACCTCATTCCATTCTACCATGTCATATTTAGTAATAGAAATATAGTTTTCTGAAATAAATACTTCATTCACAAAAGGAAAATTAAACAAGGCTTGTGCTAAAGGAGAAGATTTACTAGCTTCATCAATGTTTTTAAACTCAACATCAGTTTGTGTTAACGCTTTATTAGTTCCAAATTTCATTACTGCTGGATTTGGAGTTACTTCAGCATAAACTTCAGTAGCGTCTTTTTTAGTTGTTTCTTCTTTAACTATAGGGTTTCCTTGTTGAATATAGTTTTGAATCTGTTCTTTAACTTCTTCTTCAACATCACTCCATTGAACAATATCAAATTTTTGAACTGCGATAAAATTAGCAGTAATAAAAACTTTTTTTACGAAAGGAAGGTAAAAAAGTTGTTGAGCTAGCGGTGAGTTTTTAGCCTCGTCTATATTGTTAAATTCATAACTTCCACCATTAATTAAAATTGTGTTACTCACAAATTTAATAATAGTTTCATTATTAGTTTCTTGTATGTTAATTTTTATTGAATCCATGTCATAATAAATGAAATGCAAAATTACGGTAAAAAACTGATATATATATACAGAAAAGGTCTTGTAATACTACAAGACCTTTTCTGTATGTTAATTTTATATAATTATAAATTTATAGTAACAGTTCCTGATATTCTACTCGTATTATTATTAAGGCTAATGTCTCCTAAATTGTATAATGTTTGAAATTCTAAATTTTCAGACTTTCTGTATGATAAGTCAATTTTCATGTTACCAAAATTATAACCTAAACCAGCTGAGAACCCTTTGATATTATCTTTATTAACACTACCTCCTACAGCAGATAAAAGATTAGGGTTTTTCTCATAATGATAACCACCTCTAATGCTTAATCTGTCAAAACGCCATTCAGTACCAACATTTAATGCATGAGTAGCTCTAAATTGAGTGGCAAAATTTTGATTAGCTTCAATAAAAGCTGTATCATTTTCTCTATATTTTATATTTGGGTAATCTTTATAGGTGTAATCGAAACTTATCAATCCTTGTTTACCAAATATGTAGGCTCCACTTGCTGTTATTCTACTATTAGATTTGAATCTATAGATATATAATTCACTTATTAAATCACTTCCACCGTTTATTCCTAAATTAGATACATCTGATAGTGTTAAGTCATTTTTATAGTCCTCTGCTATCTCTTCATACCAAGTAGGAGTTTCGTAGGCTAAACCAACACGAATATTTTTATTTAATTTATATAGAAACCCTAAACTTAAGGACACACCGTTACCTTGTATATAAGAATCTATTCTGTTTTTTGCTTTTAATATATTTCCATTAGCATCATCATTCTCTTCGTTTAATAAAGCAACTCTGCTTAAATCTATATCATGAAAATTTAACGAGGCTCCCAAAAATAATTTGTTTTGATGAACTGCTGAGAAACCTAGATTGAAAACACTTGATTGTCCTGATTTTTCTACAGAATAACCTTGTTCAATAGAACCATCAAATTTATTTTTTGGTGAACTTGTATCGTTAAAATGTTCGCTATGAAATAAGAAACCGCTATTCCCTTTAACTGAATAAAAAGAGCTGTAATTACTTTTAATTTTATAATTAAAAGTAAGAGCAAAACGATTCCATTCTGAATTATACGCAGTATCAAAAGAAAGAATTGCGCCTGCCTGTGAAAGGTTGAAATAATCATTTTGTGAAGATGAAGAATTTCCGTAATACGAAGTTAAATAATCTGTATTTCGATTACTTAGGGTAGCCGAAGCAGTACTAATTTTTGATACAGAACTACCAGCAGGATTTATACTAAAAGCTGAAATATCACCACCTAAAGCTCCAAAAGCACCACTCATAGCTTCATATCTTGCTGTACCATAATTATCATCTTTTGAAAACAAAAGGCCTAAATCATTATAATCTAGTGATTGTGAATAGGCACTAAGAGATGATGCAATCGAAATTGCAACTATTAAAATTCGTTTCATGTTTCTTAATTTTTTTTAAATAAATTATCTTCTTCTGCTGCTAGAACTACTTCTTGAACTTCTCGATCCTGAGCTTCTAGAAGAGCTTCTGCTTGGAGTGTAAGAGCGAGTTGATCTACTACTAGATCTAGAAGGTGTGTAGCTTCTATTTGAACTTCTTTTTGTTCTTGATGGTGTGTAGCTTCTTGTATTACTTTTTGTAGATCGAGTATTAGCTCTTCTCGTAGGTTTATGTCCTCCAGTAGAATATTGTCTAGTTGTTCTAGTCTTTCTTACTGATCTTGTAGGTTTATGCCCTCCAGTTGAGTATTGTCTTGTTCTAGTTCTTCTTACTGATCTTGTTGACCTGTCACCTCTTGTTGTATTGTAGCTTCTTCTAGTTCTGTCATTTCTTGGACTACTAGCTGTTCTATTTGTTCTTGAGCTTCTTCGGTATACATTCGATGAACGTCTTGATCTAGATGTGTTTCGTGCACTATACCCTCGTCTACTACTATAATTTCTTCTAGAAGTAACTGCTCTATATGGGTTAGCACCTCTATTTGCTCTATAATAACGATTGTTAAAATAATTGTTTCTATAATATGGTGGACAATAAAAATTGTTGTTATTCCATCCTACATAAAAACCAGAGTAGTAATGACCATAATTATATGGGTGCCAGTATGAATTGTATCCCCAGTTGTTGTAGAAGCGAGAGCGCCACCATGGTCTATAATTATATCCATAATATGAGTCCCAACCCCAATCGTTATAGAATCCCCATCTTGGGTATGTGTTTACATTTATAACTACATCATTACTATTACTGTTATAGCCCCATGGATCATTTGAATTATAAGTAATGCGAGTTCTAGGAGTTTCCTCATCAATAACATCTTCTTCATAATCGTACTCACTAGTATCAGATCTGTAGTTTTCAATATCAGTAAAAACATCTGAGCCATTTAAATTTTCTAAACGTTCAACTTCTTTCCTAAAATAGTTTTCCTTATAATTATTGTATTCATTAGTGTCCATAACAACAACTTTACGTTGAGGTTCTTGGTTTTGAGTGCTTTCAATTTCATCATCATAAATACCATCACTGCTACTTACTGTTTGCATTGTACCACAAGAAACAAAGGAGGTTATTAAAAATAATGATAAGATGAATATGTAAGCTTTTGTTTTGAAGTATTGTGGTTTCATGTCTATTATTTTTAAGTTAGAACAATAAAATTATTTAAATGATTTTGCAAAAAACTATTTTTTGTTGGGCTTGTAGGCTTTTTAATGTAGTTTTGCACATACAATTTTACGCATAAAAGATAACAATATTTATGCCAAACTTTTGATTATGAGCAAACATTTAACAAAAAGAGCAGAAGACTACTCTAAATGGTATAACGAACTTATTGTAAAAGCCGATTTAGCTGAGAATTCAGCGGTAAGAGGTTGTATGGTGATTAAACCATATGGATATGCAATATGGGAAAACATGCAAGCAGAATTAGATAGAATGTTTAAAGAAACAGGGCACGAAAATGCTTATTTCCCTCTTTTTGTTCCCAAAAGTTTGTTTGAAGCTGAAGAAAAAAATGCTGAAGGATTTGCTAAGGAATGTGCTGTTGTAACTCATTACCGTTTGCAAAACGATCCTGATAATGAAGGGAAGTTACGCGTTGACCCTGAAGCTAAATTAGAAGAGGAGTTAATTGTACGCCCTACGTCAGAAGCAATTATATGGAGTACTTATAAAAAATGGATTCAGTCTCATAGAGATTTACCTTTATTAATTAATCAATGGGCAAATGTAGTTCGTTGGGAAATGAGAACACGCCTGTTTTTGCGTACTGCTGAATTTTTATGGCAAGAAGGGCATACTGCTCATGCTACAAAAGCTGAAGCTGTTTTTGAATCAAAACAAATGCAAGACGTGTATGCAAATTTCGCAGAAAACTTTATGGCAATGCCTGTTGTTAAAGGAGCAAAGTCTGAAAGTGAACGTTTTGCTGGTGCAGAAGCTACTTATACAATTGAGGCATTAATGCAAGATGGTAAAGCTTTACAGGCGGGAACTTCACATTTCTTAGGTCAAAACTTTGCTAAAGCATTTGATGTTAAGTATACGTCTAAAGAAGGTAAGCAAGAATACGTTTGGGCTACTTCATGGGGTGTTTCTACACGTTTAATAGGTGGTTTAATAATGACACACTCTGATGACGCAGGTTTAGTTTTGCCTCCAAAATTAGCACCTATCCAAGTTGTTATTGTTCCTATATATAAAGGAGAAGAACAATTAGACGCTATTTCTGAAAGAGTTAATGTGTTTGTTAAAGAGTTAAGAGGTAAAGGAGTTTCTGTAAAATTTGATACTCGAGATACAATGAGACCTGGTGCAAAGTTTGCTGAGTATGAACTTAAAGGTGTTCCTGTAAGAGTTGCCATAGGGAATAGAGACTTAGAAAATGGAACTGTTGAAGTTGCTCGTAGAGATACCTTTGAGAAGCAAACAATTAACCAAGTAGATTTAGTAGAGCATGTAACTAAATTATTAGAAGAAATACAAGAAAACCTATTTACTAAGGCTTTAAACTATAGAGACTCACATATCACTGAAGTTAATTCTTTTGAAGAGTTTAAAGAAGTTATAGAAAATAAAGGAGGTTTTGTTTCTGCTCATTGGGATGGGACAATTGAGACTGAAGATAAAATTAAAGAATTAACAAAAGCTACAATACGTTGTATAGCGAATGATGCTAAAAAAGAGGATGGAGTATGTGTTTTTACTGGAAAACCATCAACAGAAAGAGTTTTATTTGCTAAAGCATATTAAAAAAAATAAAAAAGGTTTGGTGTATATGAAAACAGTTTGTATATTTGCACCCGCAATCGCAAAATAGATTGTTTTGGTCCGTTCGTCTAGGGGTTAGGACGCCAGGTTTTCATCCTGGTAACACGGGTTCGATTCCCGTACGGACTACAATATTGTTTTAAGATTTAAGTTAAAAATTAAACCTTAAAAATATTAAAAATTAAAAAGAATTAATTGCAGGTATAAAAAAATATCTTATATTTGCACCCGCAATCATAAAGATTGTATTTGGTCCGTTCGTCTAGGGGTTAGGACGCCAGGTTTTCATCCTGGTAACACGGGTTCGATTCCCGTACGGACTACAAAGTTTTTTATAAACAATTAACGATTTTAGTATAATGGCAAATCATAAGTCAGCATTAAAGAGAATAAGAAGTAACGAAGCTAAGCGCTTAAGAAATAAATATCAGCATAAAACTACACGTAATGCTGTTAGAAAATTAAGAGCAAGTACTGATAAGAAAGAAGCTGAAGGGATGTTTTCATCTGTTGTTTCTATGTTAGATAAATTAGCAAAGAATAATATTATTCATAAAAATAAAGCAGCAAATTTAAAATCTAAATTAGCTAAGCACGTAGCAGCTTTATAAGAAATAAAATTACTTTAAGTAAAAGCGTTTTCATTTTCATGAAAACGCTTTTCTTGTTATATGTATGTTATATGTATGTTTTATTATGATTTTTTGGAGTTCTAGTCTTTTTTGTTAGTTGTTAATGGTGTTTTTTAAAAAGTATTTTCTTGAAGTGTATGCTTCTCTAGGTAGTTTTAAAGTAGATAGAAAAGAATTTCTTTAGCTTGTTATGGAACTTGTGTTTTCTAAACTCAATTTATAACTCTAAAGAACGTTTTATGTTACCAGTCATATTTCTTATGGGCATCTAATCGGATAAATATGAATAGAAGTAAAGTGAACCCCCATAGTGAGGAACCTCCATAACTAAAAAAGGGTAGAGGGATACCTATTGTAGGTAGAATCCCTATCACCATTCCAATGTTTACTAACACATGAAAAAATAGTATAGATGCAATACCATATCCATAAATTCTTCCAAATTTATTGGTATGCGTTTCAGCTAAAAAGATAATTCGATATAAGAGTAAAGTGAAAAGAATTATAACAAATGAACTTCCAAGAAACCCCCATTCTTCACTTACAGTACTAAAAATATAATCTGTATCTTGTTCAGGAACGAAATTACCTTGTGTTCTATCACCTTGTAAAAATCCTTTTCCTGTTAATCCTCCTGAACTAATTGTTAATTCTGATTGATAGGTGTTGTAACCAACTCCTCTGTTATCTTTTACTTTTCCTAATAATATGTCAAATCTATCTTTTTGATGCTGCTCTAAAATATTGTTATAAGTATAACCTATTCCAACAATAAAAAGACTAGTAAATACATATAAAAAAATAACTTTAAATATGTTAAATCTTAGGAAACGTTTGTTTTTATAAACAGCATATAAGGTGTAAAATGTAATAAATAATAAGCATGTTATTAAAACCCATTTTATGCCAAAATATATGGTTAATAAGAATAGTATTATAGATAATGCGCCTATTATAAAATAAGCAAGGGTAAGTCCCTCTCTATTGAGTACAAAGAAAAATGAAAAATAAATTAATACCGACCCCATATCTGGTTGCAATGCAATAAAAAATGCAGGAGTAAATATTATTACAAAGGCTTTTAATTGATTCTTTATAAGGTTTAGGTTATACTGTCTGTCACTCATTAACTTTGCAAGAGCTAAAGCTGTAAATGTTTTTGTAAATTCAGAAGGTTGAAGTCCTACACCTCCAAAATTATACCATGATGTAGCCCCATTTATTTTTTTACCAAAAACAAGAACACCAGCTAATATAATGACAGAAATTAAGTAAAGTAAGCTAGAAAATTTTTCATAAAATTTTGCGTTAAAAAATAAAACAAATATCATAATAGGTAAACTTAATGCTATCCATATAAGTTGTTTACCATATCTTGTTGAAAAATTGAAAACTTCACGAGTTTCTTCATTTGAAGAAGCTGCGTAAATGTTTAACCAACCAAAGCTTACTAATAAGATATAAAGAAGGATTAAAATCCAATCAATTTCTGCAAATATATTATTTCGTTCCTGTCGCAATAGTATCTTTTTTTGGAATTAGCTTTTCGTATACACTTTTAAGACTTAAGTCAAGCATTCTTTTTTCTATATGCTTTCTTGAAATTTTCCCTGTTAAATATTTCTCTATCAATAAACTGGTAATAGGAGCAGCTATTGTAGAGCCGTATCCTCCGTTTTCTATATACACAGCTAAGGCAATTTTTGGGTTGTCTTTAGGGGCAAAAGCAATTAAAATTGAATGATCAGGTAATTGTTCTTTTTTTCCATTAACTCGTATGAAATTTTCCGCAGTACCAGTTTTTCCGCAAATATCTAGTCCTTTTACCTGACTTGATTTAGCTGTTCCTCTAGTAAATACTTCATGCATTGCTTCAATAGCAATAGGGAAATGTTGTGGAGAAATTGTTGTGAATTTTTTAATTGTATATGTAGAATCCTTAATAGGAGAGGAGTTTATTTTTTTTACTATGTGAGGAGTGTAAAAGTATCCTTTGTTGGCAATGGCTGCAGTCATATTTGCTAGCTGCATTGGAGTGGTTTCTACCTCTCCCTGGCCAATAGCGTTTGATATTGTTGTAGTTGCTCCCCATCTAAATTTATTACGAGCATCATAAAATTTTGAATTTGGAATTCTCCCTTTTTGGCCAGTGGGTAAATCATATCCTAAATAATTACCTAAACCAAAACTTTTGACGTGTTTATTCCAGTTGTCTAAACCAATTTTTGAGTTTTCAGCTTTGTCAATTATCTTCCTATAAGCAGTACAGAAATAACTGTTACACGATTTAGCAATGGCAGTTTTTAATCTGATAGGACGACCTACTATACGACAATGACAGCCCATAAATTCATTTTTTCGTTTCCCATATCTGTAACCATGGTAACAACGTACAGAAAAATTCTCGTCAATAACACCTTCTTCTAAAGCAATCAAACCATTAATTATTTTAAAAGGTGATCCAGGGGCGTACATTGCTTGTAAACCTCTGTCAAATGTGGGCATGTTAATTTTGTCGTTAAATAATTTAACAGAATTCGGAGAACGTTTTCTACCTACTAACAAATTAGGGTCATATGAAGGAGCGGTAATAAGTGCTAAAATTTCTCCAGTATTGGGTTCTAAAGCAACTATACCACCTCTCTTACCTTGCATCAGTTGTTCACCATATTGTTGAAGATCACTGTCAATAGTTAAAGTTAAATCTTTACCAGCCACAGCTAAGGTATCGTATTTTCCATCTTTATATGAGCCAGTTATTTTATTAAGGTTGTTTCTTTTAAAATATTTTTTACCTTTAATACCTCTAAGAATTTTTTCATATTGTTTTTCAACACCTAACTTACCAATTAATTCACCTTGCTCGTAATAGTCACTTGTTTTTGCTATATATTCATTTACTTCACTAATAAAGCCTAAAACATTAGCTGCTGATTTTAATGGGTAATTACGAATGATACGTTTCTGGATGTAAAAACCTTTAAATTTTTGTAGTTTTTCCTGTAAAAAAGCAAAATCTTCTTTTGCAAGTTGTTTAAGGAATACTGAAGGTAGCCACCTAGCATATTTTACAGCTTTTTTAAATCTGTATTTAAAATTTTCTTTTGATATTTTAAGTAACGAACAGAATTGTATTGTGTCTAAAGGTTTTACATCTTTTGGAATTACCATTACATCATACGAAAGTTGGTTTGCTACAACAAGTTTGTTGTTTCTATCGTACACATAACCTCTTTCAGGGTAATCATACTCGACCTTAACAGTTGAACTTAAGGTAGGATTTGATTTTTTTCCATGAATGATTTGTAATTGAAAAAGTCTAAAAATATAAACTAAGCCAACAACTGTAATTAAAAAGAGTAATAAAAAACTTCGCTTCATGATAGCTTTTTTCTAAATATAAAACTTCCTAAGAAATACAGTACTAACGTAAATGTAGTTGATAATAGTGTATTGATAATAACATTTGAAAAATTATGTAAGCTAAAATTAATAAAACTGTATAAAATAAAGTGATGAATAATTGTTAAAATAGCTATATAATTAAAAGTTTTATCAAATGTTTCCAGTTTTAAATCGAATAAAAGATAATCGGATTCCGTTTTTTTAAAAATTGTTTTAACTAAAAATAATCGTATGTATGCAATAAAAAGTGTAGCAAAGGCATGAATACCACCAGAATTAGAAAAGAAATCTATACAAAGTCCCAATAGAAAACTAATTGTTAAAAAAGATATTCGTTTTTGATTTAATGGAAATATAAATACATAAGCTATATATATGTATGGGTTTACATGACCAAATAAAAGAATGTTATTTAAGATTAGTGTTTGTAGTAGTACAAAGAATATGAATAAAAATATAAGGTAAAGTGTTTTGTTCATTTTAATTCTCCACTTTTTTTATTTCGGTCTTATGAAAATTTGTAATAATATATATACTTCCTAAATTACTCATATCATTGAATAATTTTATATTAAGAGTATTCAAAGCAGATATTTTTTCAGGAACATTTTTTACAGTTCCAACTGGTATTCCCTCAGGAAATATAGTTGATTTACCACCAGTAATAATTGTATCTCCAATTTTATAAACTGCTTGGCGAGGAATATCTATTAATTGAACAGTGTTGTAATCTTTAGCGTCCCAAATAAGTGTGCCAAAGTGATGGCTGTTTTTGAAACGTACATTTATCTTACTATTTTTATTTAAAATTGATTGAACTCTAGCGTATTTACTATTAACATTTTCAGTTATACCAATTATTCCTTTGCTGTTTATTACAGCCATTTCAGTAGTAATATTGTTGCTTTTGCCTCTGTTAATTGTTATAAAATTATAAGGGGTATGGTAATCATTACTAGTAATTTTACCATTTATGTAGTAGTATTTTTGATTGAATTCTAAAGAATCTACTATAGTATTTATTTTCACAGTGTCAACTAAAGAATAAAGATTTTCTAGCTTATTTTTTAATAAAGTGTTTTCTTCTAAAAGTAAATTGTTTTCATTTTTTAAGTTCATATATTCATTAATGTTACTTATTTTGTGTAACAAACCACCAGATATAGTATTAGCAGAACTTATAAATTTACTTTTATGAAAAGAATGATTATTTATGATTAATGCAACAGCTATAATTTCTAGAAACAAAAAATATAAAAAGTGTTTATACTTTCTAAAGAAATAAATAAGCTGTTGCATAAATAATCAACTGATTTTATTTGATTAATACAGATTTGTATTTTTCAAGATTTTTTAAAGCAATTCCAGTACCACGAACAACTGCACGTAAAGGGTCTTCAGCAACATAAACAGGTAAATCTGTTTTTCTTGATAAACGTTTATCTAAACCTCTTAGCATTGAACCACCACCAGCTAAATAAATACCTGTATTATAGATATCAGCAGCTAATTCTGGAGGAGTCTTTGATAAGGTTTCCATTACAGCATCTTCTATGCGTAGTATAGATTTGTCTAGCGCTTTTGCAATTTCACGATAAGAAACTTGTACCTGCTTTGGTTTTCCACTTAATAAATCACGCCCTTGTACCATTATGTCTTCAGGAGGTGTATCTAAATCTTCAGTAGCAGAACCTATTTGGATTTTTATTTTCTCAGCAGTAGTTTCACCAACGTAAAGGTTATGTTGAGTTCGCATGTAATACATAATATCACTAGTAAACAAATCACCTGCAACTTTTACTGATTGATCACAAACAATACCTGCTAATGCTATAACAGCAATTTCAGTAGTACCTCCGCCTATATCAATAATCATATTCCCTTTTGGTTCCATAATATCAATACCTACACCAATAGCAGCAGCCATTGGTTCATAAATTAAATAAATTTCTTTGGCATTCATATGACGAGCAGAATCAATTACCGCTCTTTTTTCAACCTCAGTAATACCAGAAGGAATACATATAACCATTCTTAAAGATGGTGGAAAAAGCTTTTTCTTGATAGCAGGAATTTTTTTAACGAATTCCTTTATCATTTCTTCAGAAGCTTGAAAATCTGCAATCACTCCGTCTTTCAAAGGACGAATAGTTTTGATGTTTTCATGAGTTTTTCCTTGCATTCTATTGGCTTCATGACCAGTAGCTATAATTTTACCGGTCAATCTATTTCTAGCAACAATAGAAGGGCTATCTATAACTACTTTGCCATTGTGGATTATAAGTGTATTTGCAGTACCTAAATCTACTGCAATGTCTTCAGTCATAAAGTCGAAAAACCCCATAAAGTTTTGATGTTTTATCTAAAAATTGATGTATTCTCACAAATTTATAAAAAATATGAGTTGTTTTTACATCAAATACAATATTAATGTTTAAAATGTCTTGTTCCTGTAAAAACCATAGCAACATTGTTTTCATTACAATAATCAATGCTTAATTGATCTTTTATAGATCCACCAGGTTGAATTACACTTTTTACTCCAGCTTTATTCGCAATTTCTACACAATCAGGAAAAGGGAAAAAAGCATCACTAGCCATTACAGATCCATTTAAATCAAATCCGAAATTTGTTGCTTTTTCAATAGCTTGTCTTAATGCATCAACTCTACTTGTTTGTCCTGTTCCACTTGCACATAATTGATTGTTTTTAACTAAAACAATAGTATTAGATTTCGTGTGTTTACAAATTTTAGAAGCAAATAATAAATCTTTTAACTCGTTTTCAGAAGGTTTATTGTTAGTAGCATAAGATAAACCGTCAAGAGCGTCAGTAATATTATCTCTATCTTGAACTAAAGCTCCATTTAAACAAGTTCTAACTGTAGTTTTAGGTAACTCTATTTCTTTTTGAATTAAAAGAACTCTGTTCTTTTTTCCTTTTAAAATATCTAAAGCTTCATTTGTAAATGCTGGAGCAATTACCACTTCACAAAATAATTTATGAACTTCTTCTGCAGTTGCTTTATCAATTTCAGTGTTAGCTATTAAAATCCCTCCAAAAGCAGATACAGGATCACCAGCTAAAGCATCAACATATGCTTGATGTATTGTTTCTCTTTGAGCAAAACCACAAGCGTTATTATGTTTTAAAATAGCAAATGTAGGAGCTTCTCCTTTAAATTCATTCATTAAATTAACAGCAGCATCTACATCTAGTAGGTTGTTGTAACTTAATTCTTTTCCATGAAGTTTATCAAACATTGCATCTAAATCTCCAAAGAAATAACCTTTTTGATGTGGGTTTTCTCCATAACGTAAAATTTTACCTTCAGTTTCACTGATCTTTAAAGCAGCTTCTTCATCATCTGCATTGAAATAATTGAAAATAGCAGTATCATAATGAGAAGAAACATTAAAAGCTTTGGCAGAAAACTTTTTTCTTTCAGAGATAGATGTTTCTCCATTATTGTTAGTGATAGTTGCTAAGAATTCGTCATATTGTTCCATAGAAGAAACAATTACTGTGTCTTTAAAGTTTTTTGCAGCAGCCCTAATTAATGAAATACCACCAATATCAATTTTTTCGATGATATCTTGTTCAGGTGCTCCTGAGGCTACTGTTTTTTCAAATGGGTATAAATCAACAATTACTAGGTCTAATTGAGGAATTTGGTATTCTTGCATTTCAGCAATGTCTCCTTCATGGTCTTGCCTGTTTAAAATACCGCCAAAAACTTTTGGGTGAAGTGTTTTTACTCTTCCTCCTAATATTGAAGGGTAAGAAGTAACATCTTCAACAGGTATTACATTTATACCTAAATCTTTAATAAATTTTTCTGTTCCTCCTGTAGAATAAATAGTAACGTTTAACTCGTTAAGTTTTTTTACTATAGGTTCTAATCCATCTTTATGAAAAACAGATATTAGTGCAGATTTAATAGTTTTTGTATTGTTCATTTTGTTGTGTTGTGTTAAACTCACAAAATTACTAAAAGCTACGTGCTTTTACAATAAATGTATTTAACTTTTTTAATTAAAAAAACGCTATCGAAAGTTAATGTCTTTAGATAGCGTTTTTAAACAACAAAATGGAGAATAGGTTTGCTATTCTGCATTTTCCAGAAAATTCCTAAACCAATTAGTGAATTTTTCTATAAATGTTTGTTGTGATCTTGTTTGAGTATTACTATCACTCAAAGCAGCATAAGAGGGGAAATCTCTATTACTCATAATTTAAGGGGTTAAAAATGTTAATAAAGTTGTTAATAAAATTTCATCAAAGAAAGTAAAAAAAACTTTAATAATCAAATGTTTACGAGTTTTTATACGAAACTAGCTACTTTTTCACAAGTAAATTCTAATAATTCTTCATCTTTTGCTGTAAAAGGGTTAACGGTATGTGAATCAATGTCTATTTGTCCAATGTTTTCATTATTAACAAAAATTGGAATTACAATTTCTGATTTTACTTTCCATCCACATGAAATATAGTTAGTCTGTTCTTTTACATCTTGAACAACGAAGTTTTGATTACTCACAGCTACCTGTCCACAAATTCCTTTTCCAAAAGGTATGATTGTGTGTTCAGTTTCTTCTCCGTTATATTGAGCTAGTTTTAATTCATCTTTATCTCCGTTCTTGAAATAAAAACCTACCCAATCATAATAAGAGATTTCAGAAGCTAAAAAATCACATATTTGTTGTAGTTTTTCTTCTTTAGTTGAATTTTCTTCTGAAATTTCTGTAATTCTATTTTTTAAGTTTTGTAAATTTCCCATGTTATATATTAATTCAGTACTTTATTCGAAAAAAGGGTTAAAAACTTACAAAAATAGGTTTAAGAAATGTTTTTGAGAAATATTTCTAATTTTTTGTAAATTTGCATTGTAAATGAAATCGTTACTATATAAAATATCATCATTGTTTCTAGCTTTATTGCTAGTGTTTTCTACTATATCTTTTACAGTAGAGAAGCATTTTTGTGGTGATTTTTTAATTGATGTTTCATTTTTAGGGGATGCTGATTCATGTAAAGGAGAGGCTCAGAAAAGCTGTGATGGAGAATCAGTAATTGTTAAAAAGAAATGTTGTAAAGATGAATTAGCTCATATAAAGGGGCAAGATGACATAAAAAAAACTGCAAATGAAAAAATAACCTTTGAGCAACAAAAGTTTATTATAGCTTTCAGTATTTCTTACAAACTTTTATTTGAAAGTTTAGAAAAGCAGTTTATACCTCATAAAAATTATTCACCACCCAAAATAATTCGAGACATCCAAGTGTTGAACGATGTTTTTATCATATGATTTTGCAATTCTTTTTTAGAATAAAGAGAGTTATTGCAAAATTTTAAATGATATAAAACAACAATGAAGAAATTTATATTCAGTATTTGTATACTGTATACAATAGTATCATTCTCACAAAATACTTTTAAGGGAATGATTATGGATAAAAACAATCCGAAAGATAATTTAGGAATTTATGGAGCTTCTGTATATTGGCTTAATACAGATATAGGAGCTACAACAAATGAAAAAGGTTGGTTTACTATTCCTTATAAAAAAGAATACAAAAAATTAGTAGTTAGTTTTGTAGGTTACAAAACAGATACACTAATAATTAATAGTTTAAAACCTATTCATCACTTTTTAAAAGAAGAAAATTTTTTAGAAGAAGTAGCTATTAATTCTAAAAAACAGGCTACTCAAAAATCATATTTACAGGCGCAAAATTTAATAACTATTAATAGTGAAGAATTGCTAAAAGCTGCTTGTTGCAATTTGGCAGAAAGCTTTGAAACGAATCCGTCGATTGATGTGAATTTTTCTGATGCACTTACTGGAACTAAGCAAATACAAATGTTGGGTTTAACGAGCCCTTATTTATTGATTACTCAAGAAAATATTCCATCAATAAGAGGAGCTTCTCAGGCTTTTGGACTTACGTTTACACCTGGTACTTGGGTTGAAAGTATTCAGATAACTAAAGGAGCAGGGAGTGTTGTTAATGGTTTTGAGAGTATATCAGGACAAATTAATACAGAACTGGTTAAACCTTTTTCGGATAATAAATTTTTTATTAACGCATATGGTGCATTAGGAGGAAGGCTAGAGTTAAATACTCATTTTAATCAAAAGATTACTGACAAATGGCAAACAGGTTTGTATATACATGGCAATCATAGAGGGCAACGATTTGATAAAAATGGTGATGGTTTTCTTGATAATCCATTGTCTGATCAAATTAATGTAATGAATCGCTGGCAGTATACAGATGCAGAAAAAGGATGGGTTAGTTTTACAAATTTCAGGTATTTAAAAGATACTAAACAATTGGGACAAGTTAATTTTAAGCCCGAATTAGATAAGGGAACTAAAAATGCTTGGGGAAGTGAAATAGCTACTAAAAGATTTGAAGTCTCAACTAAATTGGGGTACGTTTTTCCAGAATTACCTTTTCAAAGTTTTGGATTTCAAATGGCTTATAGTAATCATAACCAAGAGTCTTATTTTGGTTTGAGAGATTATGATATTAAACATCAAAGTTTTTATAGTAGTTTGTTGTTTAATTCAATTATTGGTGATACTAGACATAAATTTAAAACTGGAATTAATTTTATGTATGATAATTATGATGAGCTTGTAGGAGATTATAACGGAATAGTAAGTATTAATAATAATTATGAAAGAAGTGAAAATGCTATAGGAGCTTTCTTTGAATATGCTTATGATAATTCTGATGATATTAGTGTTACAGCTGGAGTAAGAGTTGATAATCATAATTTGTTAGGAACATTTTTAACACCAAGATTACATGTAAGATATACACCTTGGGAAAAAGGGGTACTTAGAACATCAATTGGAAGAGGGAAGAGAAGTGCTAATATTTTTGCTGAAAGTCAACAAATGTTTGCATCATCAAGAAGTATAAATATAGGAAGTAATGACGGGAGAATTTATGGTTTAAACCCTGAAATAGCTTGGAATTATGGTTTTTCTTTTTTACAAGGGTATAAGTTATTTGGGAAAAAAGGTGATGTTACTTTAGATTTTTACCAAACAAGTTTTGAGAATCAGGTAGTAGTTGATTGGGAAAATCCACAAGAAATTTCGTTTTATAATTTGGAGGGCAGAAGTGTTGCAAATAGCTTTCAGTTAGAGGTAAATCAAAATATAATACCTTATTTTAATGTAAGGGTGGCATACAAAGTATATGATGTGACTACTGACTATAAAAAAGGGAATTTAACAAAACCGTTACAGGCTAAAAATCGTTTTTTCACGAATGTTTCTTATGAAACTCTTGAGAGTAGTAATGGGGCAAAATGGAAATTTGATGTAACTTACAATTGGTTAGGGAAGCAAAGGTTACCGAATACACAAAGTAATCCTATTCGATATCAATTGCCAGCATTTGCTAAAAGTTATAGTTTATTAAATGCTCAAATTACTAAAGTGTTTTCAAAAAGATTTGAGATTTATGCTGGTGCTGAAAATATTACGAATTATAAACAAAAGAGTCCTATAGTTGGGAGTGATGATCCTTTTGGGGCGAATTTTGATACAACAATTGTGTATGCTCCTATTTTTGGAAGTAATTATTATACGGGGCTTCGATTTAAAATAAATTAAATAATAAACTTTTATAAAATTAAATTAATACAGATGAAAAAAATATTTTTAATACTTACAGTTTTATTTTTAAGTGTGCCGATGTCAGCGCAAAAAAAGAAAAAGAATGCAAAAGCTACTTTTAAAGTTGATGGAGTTTGTATGATGTGTAAGAAACGTATAGAAAAAGTGGCATTGAGTACCAAAGGAGTAAAGTATGCGGTGTGGAATGTTAAGTCACATGATTTAAGTTTGATTTTTGATGAGCGTAAAGTTGATCTTAAAGCTATAAAACAACGAGTGGCCAAAGTAGGACATGACACAAAAGAAATAAAAGCTACTACAGAAGATTATGATAACTTGCACCCTTGTTGTAAGTATAGAGAAGAAGAAGTAAGAGAAGATCATAAAAAATAAGAGTGCTTATTTTGTTTTTTCACCATATTTATCCATGATTTCTTTTTTACTATTAACTTGAAGTTTCTCGTAAATGTTTCTTGTATGTGTTTTTATAGTATTAATAGAAAGAAATAATTCGTCAGCAATAGAAGCGTAACTCTTTCCTTTAGAAAGTAATGTTAATACTTCATTTTCTCTCTCTGATAATTCTTTTTCATGTGGTAATTGAAAAGACTCTACAACTTTTCTAGCTATATTACTGCTCATTGGTGCACCTCCACTACAGGTTTGTTCTAGAGCAGTAATTAGTTCTTTTGGTGAAATATTTTTATTAAGGTAACCTACAGCTCCTGCACATAGTGCATCAAAAATAAACTTAGAATTTTCATGAACTGAAATTATAATTGGTAAAATTGAAGGTTTTTTCTTTTTAATTTCTTTAATAGTTTCTATTCCATTGATACCTCCCAGTTGTATGTCTACAAGCATAATGTCAGCACTATTTTTATTGTTGATGAATTCAATAGCTTTTTCACCAGATAAAAAAGCGCCCGTAACTTTAAATTTATCAGAAGAGTTAATTATTTCTTTAAAAGATTCTAAAATACTTTCGTGATCTTCAATAATTATTATGTTTAGTTTATTCATTTTTTAGATTATTAAGGGTTCCTGTAAAAATTATTTTCACACCATTTTTAGTGTAGATATGAATTTTTTGATTTAACGATTCTGCTCTGAACTTCATGTTTTGAATTCCATTTATTCGTTTTAACTTGTTAATATTAAAACTCTTTCCATTGTCTTCTAAAATGATTTTTAAAATATTTTTTTGAATATTGAAAGTTAAAAATACTTTTGTAGCATAACTGTGTTTTAAAGAATTAGTCATGGCTTCTTTAAAAATTAAAACCAATTGTTTACTCCAATAAAATGGAAGTTCTATTTTTTGATTGCTTAAGTTGTGATTGGAGTAAAATCTAATAGTTGAGTTTTCAAATAAGCTTTCACCAAAATCATTTAAATATACTTGGAGCTGTTGTAAATCATCATTTTTATGGTCTAAAGCCCAAACAAAATCTTTCATCCCGTGGTATAAATAATCGGCATCTTTTTTTATTTGTTTTAGCTTTTTTTCTTGAGTTTCTATGTCTTTTTTGTAGTTTGTGTCTGTTAATAAGTTTGAAGTTATTGAAATGCTGGCTAATTTGTTACCTAGTTCATCGTGAAAATCTCTTGCAACATTTTTTCTAACTTCTTTTAAAGCTTTTTGAAGTTTTTCTTTTTCTTCAATGTTTTTGTTAAGTTTTTTATTCTTTTTTATACTCTTTTGTAATACATAGATCAATAATAATACAATTGCACCGAGAAGTAGTACTGTAATTGTTACGTAAAACCATGTTTGTTGATGCCAAGGATAGGTTATTTTAAACTGATAAGATTTTGAGTATTTCCAATTACTAAGGCTGTCTTTGAACCTAAATTTGATATTGTATTTGCCTTGCTTTGTGTTTTTAAAATCTAAATTGTTACTTGATGTTTTTATCCAAGGATTATCATTTAGTTGATAGGCAAGGGTTATTGATTTAGGGTTAATGTAATTAATAGTATTAAGATAAAAGCTGCTTTTATTCTGCTTTACTAGAAGTTTAGTATTGCATTGAGAGGAAAAAGGTTTAATATTATTAAATTTAAAAAGGCCTCTGTTGCCAGTAACATATATGTGGTTATTTTGTTCAGTGATTTTAGTAACAAAAGTAGACTGTTGTCCAAGTTCTTTCTCAATACTTAGAAATAAATTATTTGTAAATACGTTTAGCCCTTTTTGAGTAGCAACCCATAAAACGCCATGAGAATCTATATGGATGTCATTTATATGATTGCTTAGTAATCCTTGTTTAGTTGTAAATCTAATGGTTTTTTTAGGGGTTACCTTAAATAATCCCATATTGCTTGCTACCCAAGCAGTATCTTTTTGTATGTATAGATCACTAAAAACTCCGTTAGTAAACTTTTTATTTATTCTATTCCAAGAAGTAATTTCATTTTTAAAAGGAGGAGTAATATTTATAATACCTCCTTTTCCGTATAATGCTATAATTGAATTGTTATATAATGAGGCAGTTCTTATGTAGGAATCGTGAATTTTATTTATAACTGTTTTTGTATTGATTCCTTTTTTTGTTGAACTAAACAGGTTTCCCTTTAGTTCAATTAAAGTAGAATCAATGTTAAAATTAAAACATTTTGAATGTTTATAGGATATATTATTTGTTCCTAGATGTTTTTGATTAGGGTTGAATAAAGATGAAATGATGGTGATTTTTCTTTTCCTTTTATTAATTTGTAGTGCTTCAGCATGTGTTGGTACTACTTTTTTAGATGTAATATGATTGTTAGTGAATTCATAAATCATATTAGTGGCCAAAACAATTAAGTTGTTATTTGTATTGGTTATATCTTTTAAATCTGGGTTAATAAATACTTCTTTACCAAAAAAAGTATTAGTAGTTCTTGGTAGAAAGTAAACGCCTTGACCATAAGTTGTTATCCAAAGGTTTTTTCCTAAGTCAAATAAAAAGTCTGAAATTAAACTGTTTATAGCAAGTTTTTGAGAAAGATTTGTTAGTAAGTTATTGTCCCAATCATACATATAAATTTTTTGTGTACCATCTTTATAATTTTTAGAAACAAAATATAATTTTTGATTTATAACTTTAAGTTGAATTATTATTTCATTTTTAATAGGTATTTTTTTTTGTGAAACCAGTGATTTTTTTTCGTTAAAAACAAATACATGGTTGTGTGAAGCAGCAAACAAATAGTTACTAGATATGGTTATTGAATGGACTTCCCTAGAATTTAGTTTTGAGTATTTATTTTTTTTTAAAGAATAACCATCAAAAACAAAAATTCCTTTTAAAGGTTTAATGGTTTTCGGAGTATTTCTATTTCCAGAAGCAAATAAAAATAATTTATTATTAAGAAATGTTTCACTAAAAGAGTATGATTTTGATTGCCTAGAAGCTTTCTTAAAACTTATTTTAGGTTTTTTGAGAATAGAATCTTCTATTATTATGGCCGTTTTTTTCCAGTTACGTTTAGTGTTGTATAAGTATAAACTGTTACTGAAATCTCCAAAAATAATAGAATCATTAAGCTTATATACGTTTCTTACTTTGGTAACCTTATTGTTTTCTTGAGGTATAAGTTTAATACTATCATTTTTTAATTGATGTATACCTGCTCCCCAAGTCGCTAATAAATATTTATTAGAATTTTCTTCAAAAATATCTATTACAAAATTAGAATGTAAGCCGTTTTCATAAGTGTAATTAGTAAATTCAGAGCCATTAAATTTTGTTAATCCATCATCAGTTCCTATCCATATATGTCCTTGTTTGTCTTGTATAATTTGATAGGTTATATCATGAGGTAATCCGTTTTCAGCTGTATAGTGTTTGTATACGGGTTGTTGTGAGTAGCTAACTGCTACAAATAAACTAACTACAAATGTTGTTAGAAGTATTTTTTTTGTAGAAGCTATTTTTTTCAGCATGTTGATTTAAAATGGGGATACAAATATCTGTAAAAAAAGAGACTTAAAATCACCCTTTATGGGTGAGTTAATAAAGGTAGTGTAGAACTACTTTTGAAGCTTTATAATTATGTGTTTGAAAAATATAAATTGAGTAAAGTTTTTTCTAGCTGTATTTAAAATGAAGGGGTAAATGCAGTAATTAAAAACCGAGTGTAATAGCTCGGTTTTTTTGATTGTTATTTTAAAAAAAAAGTGTTGAAGTTTTAACTTTCAACACTTTTGTAAATATTTTATAACATTTGTAAGTTGTTAACTTCTAATTGTGTTAATTCACGCCATCTACCTCGAGGTAAATTCTTTTTTGTCATACCTGCAAAAACAACACGGTCTAGCTTTGTAACGGTATATCCAAAATGTTCAAATATTTTACGAACAATACGGTTTCTTCCTGAGTGTATTTCAATACCTACTTCAGTTTTCTTCTCACCTTGAACGTAAGATACTGCGTCAATAAAAACTTTTCTACCTTCAATAATAACTTCTCCTCTTAATTTTTCTAAATCAGACATGGTTAGTTTTTTATCTAATGAAGCATGATAAAGTTTACGAACGTTATGTTTTGGATGAGTTAGTTTTTTTGCTAATTCACCATCATTAGTAAAAAGTAACAATCCAGTAGTATTTCTATCTAATCTGCCAACCGGATAAATTCTTTCTTTAGTAGCATTGTTTATCAACTCCATAACCGTTTTTCTACCACGGTCATCTTCCATAGTTGTAATATAGTTTTTAGGCTTGTTTAAAATAATATAACGTTTCTTTTCCATAGAAATAAGTGTACCGTCAAAACGAACTTCGTCATTCGGTTGTACCTTATATCCCATTTCAGTTACTAGTTTACCGTTTATAGTAACACTACCATGTTCAATATATGTATCAGCTTCTCTACGTGAACAAATACCTGAGTTAGAAATGTATTTGTTTAAACGAATACCCGTGCTTTCACTCTTTTTTTGTGAAGGTTTATTCGTAGGTTTTGGTTTTCTAAAATCTTTTTTAAATTGACCTTTACTTTGAGGATTGCTGTTACTTCCAGCTTGTCGTCCTCTCGACGAGTTTTTTGAATTCATAATTGCTTTTTAAAATGCGGGCAAATGTACGTTAATTATTTGATTTTTAATCTAGAACATTAACCACTTTGTCTAATATTAATGTTTTGTCAATGAAAAGTAGGCTAAAAACACCTATTAATAATAAGAGTTTCAAAATGTTGTGTAATAATCGATATTGGTTTTTTTGAGATGCTTTAAAGGTATAAAAACCAACAAAAATTAATATGAAAGAAGCTAAATAAAAATAATATTTCATATAAGTTATTGCGGGGTAATTGAATAAAATAGCTACAGGTATTAATGTTAAAACTAACAATAAAATAATTGTTTTTTTTGCGTTGCGTTCTCCATACTTTACAGGAAAAGTGTTGTAGTTATTTGCAATTGCTCCTTTAATGTTTTCCAAATCCTTAATGATTTCACGAACCATAATAACTAAAAAAAGAAAAAAAGCATGTATGAAAATTACTTTTGAAAAATTTTTAAAATGAATAAAAATTGAAAAAAAGGGAAGTATGGTTAGAATAGTAGCGGTTACTAAACCAATTAATGGATGTTTTTTTAGTTTATGGGAATAAAGCCAAATAGCAAAGATGTAGAAGGCAAAAAAGAAAGCTGCACGCCATGAAACAAGCCAGCCAAAACAGAAACCAATAAAGTTTAATAAAAAATATAAAGAAAGTTTTGTTTCTTGCTTTACGTAAGAATCTAATCCAGTTTTAATGGGTCTATTAATCCTATCAGCTTTAACATCGTAAAAATTATTAATGATATATCCAGATGCAACAATACAAATAGTAGCAAGTACTAGGTAAAATAAGTGCGAATCAAAAATAACAAGTTTAAGTGATTTTTTTTCTGAAAAAATAAAAATAGCAGCCAAATATTGGGCTGCTACTAATACTAATATGTTATATCCTCTAATTACAGATAAGAGACTAAATAATTTATAAAAAAGTGAGTTTGCTTTGGGGGTACTCATCGCAACAAAATCATTTAAAAACGATACACTAATTCTAACTTATAGTCTTTTAAACTGCTTTTAGCCTTTTCAAAATCTTTAGTGAAACCTAAAATGTATCCACCTCCACCTGATCCGCAAAGTTTCAGGTAGTAATCGTTTGTTTGTATTCCTTTTTCCCAAACTCTATGAAATGCAGTAGGTATCATAGGTTTAAAGTTAGTGAATACAACTTTGGATAATTTTTTTACGTTTCCAAATAATGATTTAATGTTTCCTTGTAAAAAATCATCTATACAAGCATCAGTATGAATAGAGAATTCTTCACTTAACATTTTTCTAAAGCCTTCATTTTTCATTTTATTCATGAAAATGTTAACCATAGGTTCAGTTTCTCCTATTTGTTCTGAATCTAATAAGAAAACAGCTCCCTTTCCTTCTTTCTGAGAAGGTATGCCAGTAGCCTCTATATTTTCTTTAGAGTTGATTAAAATAGGTAAACTTAAATAAGAGTTTAAAGGATCTAACCCAGAACTTTTACCATGGAAAAAAGACTCCATTAAAGAAAAAGTTTGTTTTAAGGTTAAAAGCTTATCTCTAGTTAAGTTTTCTAAAACTGTAATCTTGTTATTTGCATATTTGTCATAAATAGAAGCAACTAACGCACCAGAACTTCCAACTCCGTATCCTTGAGGGATTGATGAGTCAAAATACATTCCGTTGTCAATGTCATTTTTAAGACTTTCAACATCAAAAGAAACTTCATCAGAAGATAAGTTAACTAAGTAATTATAGAAATTAGCTAAACTTTCGTTTGATTTCTTTGCTTCTCCTGTTAAGTTTTTAGCAGATTTTAAAGCACCTTTATAAGAGTTAAAAGGAATTGCTAATCCTTTAGAATCTTTAATGATACCATATTCTCCGAAGAGTAAAATCTTTGCATAAAATAAAGGTCCTTTCATAGATGTTTAATTATAATGCAAAAGTACAAGTAAAAGGTCTAGTTTACAATTTATTAGTAAACGTTTTTGTAAAAAGTTTTCCAAACACCTGCTTTTTTGTTGTTTTTGTATTTGCCTTTCTCTTTTATTTTACCGTTTTTGTAATAAACCTTCCAAATACCTTCTCGTTTGCCTTCTTTATATTTACCTTGTTCTTTGAGCTCGCCAGTTTTGTAAAAAACTTTACGAACTCCATGAAGTTTACCGTTTACATAATTGGCTTTATGCCATGTTTTACCATTTGAATGAAAGTAAGTTACTAATCCATCAAAATGCTCTTCTCCCGACTCTTTAGTAGTGCTAAATCCTTCCATTTGCACTTGTCCGTTTTCAAAGTAATCTATTATCCAGTAACCATTTTTAATTTTTTTTGGTGATGGACGATAGTACTCGCCTTTGTCCTTAGTTGTCTTTTGCCAATTGGCGTCGAACCATACTGTTTCCTGGGCTGTTAATGATAAAGTAAAAAACCCAACAAACACTACGATAAGTAATGTTGAAGTTTTCATAATATTAAGGGAATTAAATTTATGAGGTTTGTGCACCTAACCCCGTATTATCACAAATATACTGATTTTTTTGGCAATATTTTAACAAATCAGTTTTTATAAAATCTTCAACTGCTTGTTTTTCAGCTTTTGGGTAGAGAATATGCACGTTTGCGCCTGCATCTAAGGTAAAGCAAATATTACTTTTAGTGGCTAATCTGTATTCCCAGATCTTATTAATTATTTCTAAAGTGTTAGGTTTCATTAATATAAAGTAAGGGTTACTTGTGAGCATCATTGCATGTAGTGTTAATGCTTCACTTTCTACTAAATTAATGAACTCTTTAATGTTTCCTTCTTGTAATATTATAGATAATTTATCTAAGTTCTCATTTGCTTGTTTAAAGCGTTGCTCTGCATATGGGTGATTATGCATTAAGTTATGACCAACAGTACTAGATACTTGTTTTTCACCTTTATCAACTAATAAAATACTATCTTGATAATCTTTAAAAATAGGGTGTACTTCGTATGGAAATTTGATACCAAATAAATCAGAGCTACCTTTTATTTTTGGATGTTCACCCCAAACAACCATTGGCCCTTCAATACTTCTACTTGCACTTCCTGAACCTAAACGAGCTAAAAAAGAAGCTTTTTTATTTAAACACTCTAATGATAAGCTAGGCGTTAACTCTTTTTCTAAACTCATTAAACACATAGCTATAGCACTCATTCCACTTGCTGATGAAGCAATCCCACTACTGTGAGGGAATGAGTTTTCTGAATTGATAACCATTGAATATTCTAAAATATAAGGGCAGTATTTTTCAATTCTACTGAAAAACTTAGCTATTTTTGGTTTAAAGTCATCTTTTTTATTTCCTTCAAAATATAATTCAAAGTTAGCTTCAGTAACTTTTTTTGTTTTTGTAAACTCAATAGTAGTAATTGTATGACAATTATTTAGCGTAAAACTAATAGAAGCATTTTTAGGTAGTTGAGGTTCTGTTTTTCCCCAATATTTAACTAAGGCTATATTACTCGGTGTTTTCCAAGTGTACGTTGCCTTTTCTATTGTATTTCTAGTCTCCTTAAATATAAAATCAGATATGTTCAATGTCAAAAATTTTGACAAAGATAATTGTTTAACACTAAATAGAATTTAATTTATTCAAGACCTCTTCTTTATAGCTACGACTAATTGGAATTGCTTTTTTATTAATCTCTATGTATTCATTAGTGTAAGAATTAATAGATGAAATTGAAATGATAAAAGAACGGTGTATTCGTAAAAATGAAGTAGTTGGTAATTTGGTCTGGATATTAGTAATGGTTTCTCTAGTAACTATCATTTTGTTTTTGGTGTGGATTTTAATATAGTCACTTAAGCTTTCTATGTAAAGAATAGAATCAAAATCTATTTTAAGCATTTTTCTATCTACTCGAACAAAAATAAAATTGTTATTTGTGAATGATTTGTTTTCTATGGGGTGATTTTTTAAAGTAGATGGAATTTCAAGAAATTTATTAACAGCTTGAAGAAACCTATCAAAGGCTATTGGCTTTAATAAGTAATCAATAGCCTGTAAGTCAAATCCGTCTGCTGCATATTCACGATAGGCAGTAGTAAAAATTATTTTTGTTTTTTTATGAGTAGATTTAGCTAATGATAGCCCTGATATTTCTGGCATGTTAATGTCTAGAAAAAGTAAGTCAACATTTTTATCATTTATTAAGTTTAATGCTTCTATGGCACTTGAGCAACTTTTAATAAGGTTTAAATTTGTGATTCTTGTAATATAAGTTACTAGTATTTCACGAGCCATTGGCTCATCGTCAACAATAATACAATTAACTTTCCTATTCATTCTTAAGTAGTATTTTTAATTGGGCTGTAAAGAGATTATTTGAGAAAGAAGTTGATAAATCAAATTTATCTTTATAAACCATATTTAATCTTTTTTTTATGTTTTCTAATCCAATTCCTCCTTTTTTAATATTCTCATTTTTTGCTGTGTTGTAAATATCAAAAATTAATTCAGAATTGGTTGTTTTTAAAAAGATAGATATTTCTAGTGCGCCATTCTTTTGACTACCATGTTTAAAAGCATTTTCAACAAAAGGTAATAAGAGCATTGGAGAAATTTGAACATGATTATTATATGTTTCCTTTTGAAAATCAATGATTAAACGCTCTTGGAAGCGCATTTTCTCTAAAGAAACATAATCTTCAATATGTTGAATTTCGTCAGACAATAAAACTTTAGGTTTTTCTACTTGATATAAGATATAATCTAATAGATTAGATAACTTTAGAATCATATCTGGAGCTTCATCTGCTTTTTTTAGTGTGAAACCATATAGAGTATTAAGTGTGTTGAATAAAAAATGTGGATGGATTTGCATTTTCAAAAACTTTAACTCCTGTTCTTTAAGTTGTAATTGTGTTTCTAGAAATTTGTTTTTTAAATCTTCATTTTTTAATGTTGATTTATAATGATGTGCTATTAAACCTAGCATTATAACAATAAGTATAACAAAATAAACACCTAAGATTATTATTGGGAGACTTTTAGTTAAAGGTATTGAGTTTTCTGGAGTTAAACTAGCTGAAAAAATAACTCCATAAAAAACTGAAAATAAGATAAGAAAAAAAGAGATTATTAAAGAGTATACTGTATATAATAAAAAGAAATATTGTTTTTTTGAAAGTAGATAATTAGGAATTAAATAAAAATAAAAATAATAACCTATTACAATTGTTATAGGCATTAAATAGAATGAAAATTTGTTTACATATTTTATATTGCTACTACCATATCCTAAAAAATAAGTATAAAAAAAGTACACACCAATCCAGAATAACAAGTGTATTAAGATATTAATTAAGATTTTAACTAACGAAAAATATTTTTTCATAAGAGTACAATAATACCTTTTTTATTTAAATGCATTGTTTTTTGCGATGAAATTCAAAATAAAGACGTGATATTGCATATAAGATTAATAACGTTGCTATATAAGCTTCAATTAGTAGTTTGTCTTTGTAAAACATTCAATCGTCGCAATCTAAAAAAAGAACAATAAACTATTTTTAGATTTGAAACATAATAACTTAAAAAACTTAAAACTATGAATTTCTTATTTATGAATATATTATATGAAGGAGGACCTGAATTTATGTATCCAATGATGATATTGTTAATTTTGTGTATAATCTTACTTATAAAATCTTTTATGGATGGTGATAAAAAAGGCAAAAAACAAAAAATAATAGGACATTTAAGTTTGTTTACTTTGGTTTGGGGATTTTTAGGGTTTATGATAAATATGATTTGGGCTTTTGATTCGATTTCAATAGCTACAGGAATACATCATTCAGTTTTAGCAGTTGGTTTAAAAGAAGCATTGTTAAGTCCCACTTTTGGAATGTTAGTATTTTTAATTGTTAGAGTAGGGCTTATAGCTTTAAACTTAAAAAAACAACACTAGTTAATAACTAATCACATACAAAACTTATTATATTATGAAAAAAAGAATTTTTTTATTCTTCGGAGCTTTATGCTTTTTTGTGAGCTGTACTAAAAGCCAAAACTTAAATGAATTATTAAAAAGTTTTGAAAAAGAAAATGAGGCAATGGGTACTGTTTCTATTTTAAAAAATGGAAATAATTTTTATGAAAAATCTATTGGATACGCTAATATTGAACTTGATAAAAAGAACAATGCTGAAACTAAGTTTAGAATTGGTTCTATCAGTAAAACATTTACAGCTACCATTATTTTACAATTACTAGATGAAGGGAAATTATCATTAAAAAATTCTTTAAGTCAATATTTTCCAGAAATTCCAAATTCAGAAAATATTACAATTTCTGATATGTTATATCATAGAAGTGGTATTTATAATATTACAACAGATAAAAATTTTGAAGTTTGGATAAGTGAACCTAGAAGTAGGAATGAAATGATAACTAAAATAAAAAGTAAAGCTAGTTTATTTAAACCAAATTCTAAATTAGAATATTCTAATTCTAACTATATCTTACTTGCTTATATTGCTGAAAACATAGATAAGAAAACATTTGGTGAAATTGTTAATCATCGAATTATTGACAAGTTAAATTTAAAAAGAACAGATTTTGGAAAAGATATTGATTTTTCTAAAAATGAAGCAATGTGTTATTATCCTGAAAATGGTAAATGGCATCCAATTACTTTCCACACCAATTTAACAGGAACAATGGGAGCAGGTGGTGTTATTTCTAATGCAAAAGAAGTAAGTGTTTTTTATAATGCTCTTTTTACAGGTAAATTGATTTCAAAAGAAAGTTTAAAATTAATGACCACACCTAAAGAAGAAATGGGTATGGGTATTTCAGTTAATGAATTTAATGATTTAGTGGTTTATGGTCATGATGGAGCAATTGATGGTTTTCGTTCAATAGCTGCATATATGCCAAAATTAAAACTTACAATTTGTTTTACTTTTAATGCATCTTCGGGTTCTCATAGTCAAAAATTACTTAAGATTTTCAAAGCTTATAAGTATACAATAACTCAAAAAAGCAACTAATATTTAATTAGTTAATATAATTGCATACCTAATTCAATTTAGAATTAGGTATTTTTGTGGTTTAAATTATAATTGTGGATAGAAAAATAAAACTTATATGGGACTTTAAGGGTCCTGACGGATTAGAAACTGCTAAACACCATTGTGTTCATTTAAAAGAATTTGCCCAAATTGATAGCTTGAATTATCATGAAGTTGGGTATAACCAATTAAATGATTTACATACTATAGCTTTTATTATAGTCAATGAATCAGATATGAAAACATTTAGAGATGCCTTAAAACCTCACAGAGGAGAAATAGCTTAAACAAATAAAAAAATCAAATAATATGTATTTAATAAATGCCTTAGCAAAACCTAAAAAATCATCTGAGCATTATGATGAAGTAATAGGAGCGTATGTAAGTTTGTATATTGATTATAAGGATATTCAAGGCGCATTAAAATTAGCAAATTTTTATATTAAAGATGAAGGATGGAAAGTTACTGAGATAGAAGACGAATATTTCACACTTGATTCTATTGATGATGTAGATGAAGAGCAGAAAGAGTTGTATACGGAAGCTCTAGAGTATGGGTATTCTATCGTTTTTAACTGTTATGAAGAGGAAGATTAAAAAATATAAAGGTCAAAATAATTTTATTTTGACCTTTATATTTTTATTTATTTTTCTGAGATAGATTTAGCACATATATAACCACCCGTCCAAGCATTTTGAAAGTTAAATCCTCCAGTAACAGCATCTATATTTAATGTTTCACCTACAAAAAATAAATTTTGATGTAGTTTGCTTTCAAAACGTTTAAAGTCAATTTGTTTTAAATCAATACCGCCAGCAGTAACAAATTCTTCCTTGAAAGTAGTGCGCCCATTTGCATTAAATAACCCGTTGGTTAATTGATTTGTTAAGTTTTGAAGATGTTTATTACTGATATCTGCCCAGTTTTGGTTGTTTTTAATAGCTGAAGCTATAACTAAACGTTCCCATAAGCGACGAGGAATATCTGGAAATGGTGATTTTAAAATAACTTGTTTCTTAGCATTGGTATTTTTTAATTCAAGGAGTTTTTCAAAAACTGTATCTGCATCAATTCCTAACCAATTAACAATAACATTATACTGATAGTTTTTATCAGCTAAAATACGAGCACCAAAAGCAGATAGCTTTAATATCGCAGGACCACTTAATCCCCAGTGAGTAATTAATAATGGACCCGAGCTTTCTAGTTTAGTTTTGGCAATACTAACTTCTGCATTTGGAACAGCAACGCCGCCTAAATCTATTATTCTAGAATCTTTAATGTTAAAAGTAAATAAAGAAGGAACAGTGTTAATTATTGAATGCCCTAGATTTTCAGACATCTCCCATATTTTTTTACTACTACCGGCTGCAATTACTAGAACATCTGCTTTAAATTGACGTTCTTTAGTGTTGATAGTCCAGATAGATTCTTGTTTTTGAATTGAAGTTACACCATGGTTTTTAAATACTTTAATACCTAGGTTATTAACAGCATTAGTAAAACAATCTATAATAGCTTGAGATGTATTTGCCTCAGGGAAAACACGGTTGTCATTTTCTATTTTTAAAGGAACTCCATGATTCTCAAACCACTCAAATGTATCACCAGTCATAAATTTATGAAAAGGACCTAATAATTCTTTTTCTCCTCTAGGATAAAATTTAGTTAGCTCTTTTGGTTCAAAACAAGCATGGGTAACATTGCAACGTCCACCACCAGATATTTTTACTTTTTGTAAAACTTCTTTTCCTTTTTCTAAAATAGTAATGTCTAAATTGGGATTTAGCTCTTTTGCATTTATGGCTGTAAAAAAACCCGCAGCACCTCCACCTATAATTATTACTTTTTTCATAAAGCCATTTCTTTAAAAGGTAAAATTGTATTGAACCCTTTATTTTTAAAATATTTAGGGGTGTTTTTACCTCCAGTAGCTAAAACAAAATCACCACCCCAGGCACCTAAACTTTTAATTTCTCCAAAATAATCAGAAAATAGACGTTTTTTAACCGGTTCTTGTTTAATAATAGAACTTATAATGTGCTCGTGTTCTATAATAATACTATTTAATTTTTCAGTAGAATAAGCTTCTAAAAATTCTTGAGTTAACTTGTTTATTTCTGGAATTAGAAGTTTTGCTTCTTCTTTGTATTGTTTATATTGAGCAATACCTTCTCTACTGTTTTGTTTTTGGTTTAAATGCACAAAAAATAATTCATCAGCATAACTTGGTACGAATTGAGTTTCCTTAATTGAAGGTATTCCGTTATTAAGAGTATATATAATTGGAGTATTATGTTTGGCACAAGCAATGTCATAACCACTTCCAGAAAAAGCATTCCATAACAACATGAAAGGGTCTACATTTGCCCAAGAAGCAATATTGTTAATTAGTGTTGAAGAGCTTCCTAGCCCCCAGTTTTTAGGAAATGATAAATTTGTTTTTACAATCAATCCATTTTCGATATTTAAAAAATCAGGGTTTAATTTTTTAGCCTCTTTTAAAATATTTAGAAGCGTTTCTGCTATAAATTCAGCCCCTCCTTCTTTATTGGAATCAAATGTAGCTGAGGTTAAACGTAGTTTAGAAATGTTAAACGTAGCCTCAAACCAACAATTGCCTTCGTTGGTAAAACTGCCCCAAATGAGTTGAGGTTCGTTAATTGGTTGTATTGTTAAATCTTGGCCAAATTTTGTAGGAATAGCTAATGCATTTGCGCCGTCTAAAACAAGGTATTCACCAGTTAATAATAACTTTCCGTTTGAGTAAAATTTTTTCAAAACAAGTATTAGGTCGAGCGGAGTCGAAACCTTTTTTATATTATTAATATATGACTTCTCGACTCCACTCGAGTTGACATATTCTTTCTATTCTCTTAATTTATTGAAAGCTTCCACTACTGCACTATGAGAAACAGTTACGTTTTCAAATTTTTTAGCAATTGTGTTTTTTTCTTCAGCAGTTGCTCCTAATTGATTTAGAATGTTCATTAAGTGCATTTTCATATGACCATGCTGAATTCCTTTAGTAGTAAGAGCTCTTAGAGCTGCAAAATTTTGAGCTAAACCAGCGGTCGCCATTACTTCCATTAACTCTCGTGCTGATGGCCTGTTTAACATATCTAGTGATAGTTTAGCCATAGGATGTAAAGCTGTTAATCCACCAACTGTTCCAACAGCCAAAGGTATTTCTATCCAAAATTTAAAAATACCATTTTTTACTTCACAGTGAGTTAGGCTTTTATAACATCCATCTTTAGAGGCATATGCATGGGCACCAGCTTCAATAGCTCTGAAATCATTTCCTGTAGCTAAAACAACTGCGTCAATACCATTCATGATTCCTTTGTTATGAGTAACAGCTCTAAAAGGTTCAATTTCTGCTATTTTAACGGCTTGTTCAAATTTCTTAGCAAACTTCTCAGGATTCTCTCCTCCTAAATCAGGAATTAAGCATGAAACTTCAGATTTAACAATACATTCAGGAACATAGTTAGATAAAATACTCATAACTATTTCAATGTCATGTCTTTTAAATTGATTAGCCATAGCTTCTAAACAAGAGTTAATAAAATTAGCTCCCATTGAATCTTTGGTTTCAAAAGTAACATGCAATTGATAGTAGTTATCAAGTTGCTTGGTTTTGTCAATTAATTCAATATCTAAAATACCACCACCTCTTTTTTCCATGTTTTTGGTAATAGAGGAAGTTACTTCTCTTAATTTAGATTTTTGTTCATTAAAATAACTAGTGATTTCTTTTTTATTACCAGCAAACATAAAATGAACTTGACCAATTTTAGTTGTTGAAATAACTGTTGTTTTAAAACCTCCACGTGTACTCCAGAATTTAGCTACAAGAGAAGCAGCAGCAACTACAGAACTTTCTTCAACTACCATAGGTATTACGTATTCTTTATTGTTAATAATAAAGTTAGGAGCAATACCATAGGGCATATAAAAGTTAGTGATTGTATTCTCTATAAAATCATCATGAAGTTGTTGTAGCTTAGAATTGTCATTCCAATACTGTTTTATAACATTTATAGTTTCATTTTGATTGTTAAAAAAATTTTTAGCTAACCAATCTATTTTGTCTTCTTTAGAAAGTTTAGAAAATCCAGAAATAACTTTAGGCATTCTTTGTTTTTGTTTTTTAATGGGGTCAAAGATAAATGAATCCTATTAAAATAGCTTTCATAATGTATATTTCTAAGGTTTTTAACTCAGAATTTAATGAATTTTCCGTAAACTTGGCAAACTTTTTACTTAAACAACAACTAAATATGAAAAAACTGTTAATATTTTTTATTGGAGTTTCTACGTTTATACAAGCTCAGAAAAAAGATATTTCTTTAGAGGATATATGGCGAAAAGGCACGTTTAGAGCTGATTATATGAATTCTTTAAACTCAATGAATGGAGATTTTTACTCCCTTTTAAATTATTCAAAAGAAAGTTCAACTGTAGATAAGTACAGTTATGAAACATTAGAGAAAATAGCCACAATTGTTGATAGTAAAGATTTAAATGAATTAAAATACATTCAATCTTATAAATTTAATAACGACGAAACTAAATTGATTTTAGGTACCAGCTTTAAACCAATATTTCGTCGTTCTTTTTTAGGTACATTTTACTTATATGATATTGCTTCAAAAAAAATATCATTAATAGGAGAAGATATACAAAGACCTACTTTTTCACCAGATAGTAAAAAAATAGCATACGCTAAGGATAATAACTTATACATTAAAGATTTTTCTGAAAATGAAACTGTTTTTAAAATAACAAGTAGTGGAAAGAAAAATGAAATTATTAATGGTATTACTGATTGGGTATATGAAGAAGAATTTGGTTTTGTAAAAGCTTTTGAGTGGAGTTCAGATAGTAAAAACCTTGCATACTTACGTTTTGATGAAAGCAAAGTGAAAACATTTTCTATGGATGTGTATGGTAAAGGGAAATATCCAACTCAACATGTTTTTAAATATCCGAAAGCTGGAGAAAAAAATGCAAAAGTTTCATTGCATATTTTTTCATTAAGCACTAATAAAACTGCAGAAATAGTTTTTGGAGAATATGAATACATTCCAAGAATTAATTGGACTAAAGATTCAAATTTATTAGCTGTACGTACATTAAATCGTCATCAAAATGATTTGAAAATGTATTTTGTTAATGCTAACACATTTGCTAGTACATTAATACTTAATGAAACAGATAAGGCTTATGTTGATGTTACTGACGATTTAACTTTTTTAGATGATAATAGCTTTATTTGGACTAGTGAAAAAGATGGGTATAACCATATTTATCATTATGATAATAAAGGTAAATTAATAAATCAAGTAACTAAAGGTAATTGGGAAGTAACTTCTTATTACGGGTATAATGCTAAAGAAAAAACTATTTATTATCAATCTGTAGAAAACGGATCAATTAATAGAGGGGTATATAGTGTTTCATTAAAAGGAGATAACAAAAAGTTACTAAGTAATCCTTCAGGAACTAATGGTGCTTCTTTTAGTAAAAATATGAATTACTTTATCAATACGTTTTCTGATGCTAATACTCCACAGGTGTATACATTAAGGAATAAAGGAGGTAAAGTTTTAAAAACAATTAAAGATAATGCAAGTTTAAAGCAAACTATTACTCAATACAATCTTAGTAAAAAAGAATTCTCAACAATATCCATAAATGGGAATGATTTAAACATGTATACAATTAAACCATCAAATTTTGATGCAAATAAAAAGTACCCTGTTTTAATGTATCAATATTCTGGGCCAGGATCTCAAAATGTAGCTAATAGATGGAATGGTTCGAATGATTACTGGCACCAAATGCTAGCTCAAAATGGGTATATTGTTGTATGTGTTGATGGAAGAGGTACAGGTTATAAAGGTAGAGATTTTAAGAAAGTTACTTATATGAATTTAGTAAAGCATGAAACTGAAGATCAGATTGCGGTTGCTAAAGAGTTAGCAAAACTTTCATATGTAGATGCAAATAGAATTGGAATTTGGGGATGGTCTTTTGGTGGTCATATGAGTACCAATTGTATTTTAAAAGGGAATGACGTTTTTGCAGCAGCAATAGCAGTTGCTCCAGTAACAACATGGCGTTTTTATGATACAATATATACTGAACGTTATATGCGTACTCCTGAAGAAAATCCAACAGGGTATGATGATAATTCACCATTGAACTATCCTGAATTATTAAAAGGAAAATATTTATTAGTTCATGGTACAGGAGATGATAATGTACATGTACAAAATGCTACACGTATGGCAGAGGCTTTAATTCAAGCTAATAAACAATTTGATTGGGCAATGTATCCAGATAAAAACCACGGAATTTATGGTGGCAATACACGTTTACATTTATATACTAAAATGACAAATTTTATTAAAAACAACTTATAAAAATCTAACAAACATGAGTACAGTAAAACAGCCGCATGAAAAAGAATTATTTGGGCAACCAGTAGGTTTATATATCCTGTTTCTAACCGAAATGTGGGAACGGTTTTCATATTATGGAATGAGAGCTTTATTAGTTTTATATATGACTACTTCTGCAATGGGAGATGATCCAAGAGGAGCAGGGTTAGGTTGGACAAGTAAAGAAGCTTTAGCTTTATATGGTTGGTATACCATGTTGGTATATGTAATGTCTATACCCGGAGGTATGATTGCAGATAAATTACTTGGACAAAAAAGATCGGTATTATTAGGGGCAATTATTTTGTGCCTAGGTCATGGAGTTCTAATAATGACAGATACTTGGGCTTTCTATACAGGGTTAGGGTTAGTTATTTTAGGAGTTGGTTTATTAAAACCAAATATTTCAACTATGGTTGGAGGATTATATAAAGAAGGAGATATTAGAAGAGATAAAGGATTTTCTATTTTTTATATAGGAATAAATTTAGGTTCTCTTTTAGCAACGATGGTAATAGGATTAGTAGTTGCAAAATGGGGATGGCATGCAGGTTTTGGTTTAGCAGGTATTGTAATGGTATTAGGATTAATAAACTATGTTTATGGACAAAAGTATTTAAAAGAAGTAGGTAATTTCGTGCCAAGTAAAAATGATGAGAACTCAATATCTTACGGGAAGTTATATTCAAAGCTGTTTAGTTCACCTAAACAGTTGGTTTTTACTGTAGTTTTATTAGCGGCATCTGCGTTTGGATGGTATAAGTTAGGATGGGGTTATGGAATGTTATTTTTGTTTTTAACAGCTATTACTGCATTGTTAATGATGATTTATAAAGAATTAGAAACTCAGGTTTTTAAAGATCGTTTTTTAGTTCTTTTATTATCTTTTATTATGGTTATTATTTTTTGGGGAGCATTTGAGCAAGCTGGAGGATTAATGAACTTATATACAGAAACAAATACAAATAGAGTTCTTTTTGGTTGGGAAATTCCAACAGTAATGTTTCAAAGTTTAAATGCTGGTTTTATTATTTTATTTGCAACTGGGGTTGCTGGTTTTTGGGCTAATAGAAAGCTGAAATCAAAAGAAGCTTCTTCTTTATTTAAAATGGCTTTAGGTATTATTATAATGGGATTTGGTTTCCTTTTTATGGTTTTTGCAGCTATGGAGTTCGAGAAATCTGGAACATCTAGCATGTTATGGTTAGTATTAGCGTATTTATTTCATACGTTAGGTGAATTATGTATTTCTCCAGTAGCACTTTCTTTTATTACTAAGTTAGCACCAGTAAAATATGCAGCTTTAATGATGGGGGTTTATTTTGCAGCTACAGGTTTAGGTAATAAAGTAGCAGGGATAGTAGGAGAATCAGCTTCTGATTATGGTGAGTTAACTATTTTTTCTGGAATATTAATTTTTACTGTTTTAATCGGTGGTTTATTTATTTTAATATTAAAACCTTTAAAACGTTTAACGCATGGAGCTGAAGAGAAAGAAAGGGATTTAAAGCAAGAAGAAGCAGAAGGATTTGAATTAGCTGATAATTAATAAAAATATATTTAACAACCTCATAATAGAAATATTATGAGGTTTGTTTTGTTTATAAATTAAATAAATATTTATGAGTACAACATTGAAATCTAATGAGTTTAGTCTTTTAGGACATAAACCAGCACTGTTTGTTTTGTTTTTTACTGAAATGTGGGAACGCTTTTCATATTATGGAATGCGTGCAATATTTGTATTGTTTTTAACAGCATCATTTTCTGATGGTGGCTGGGAATGGACTAGAGAACGTGCCTTAGGATTATTAGGTATTTATACAAGTTCTGTTTATTTAACACCTTTAATTGGAGGTATCATTGCAGATAAGTTTTTAGGATATCAAAAAGCAGTAGCGCTTGGAGCTTTGGCAATGACATTGGGGCATGCAGCTATGGCTTTAGAAACAGAAATGACACTGTATTTAGGTATAGGTCTTTTGATTATAGGTAATGGTTTGTTTAAGCCAAACGTTACTTCAATAGTAAGTGGTTTATATGACAAATACCCGGAAAGAAAAGATGGGGCTTTTACCATTTTTTATATGGGAGTAAATGCTGGTGGTTTCTTAGGAGTTCTTCTATGTGGTTTTTTAGCGAATAATTTAAGTTATTCATGGGGATTCGGGCTTGCCGGTATTTTTATGTTTTTAGGAACTTTACAATTTTGGTTTGGTAGAGACATTTTTGAAAATATAGGAAATGCACCAAGTAAAAAAGTGGATTTATCAGACGCTATTGAAAATGTTGAGGTTATTGAAGAAGAAAAAGTTCCTAATAATGTTCAAAGAGATAGATACATAGTAGTTGGTATTTTAGCTTTTTTCACAGTGTTTTTTTGGGCAGCTTTTGAACAAGCAAGTGGATCTATGAACATTTTCGCAAGAGATTATACACAAAGAGCTTTAACAGGTAATTCTGCAGTTATATTCAAAATTGTAGATGTTTTAGTTTCAACAGTGCCTTTAATTATTATTTCTTGGGTATTGTTAAAATTATTTGGACAAACATTTAAAAAAATATCTTTATCTAATATAGTTTTAGGTATTAGCTTTGTGAGTATTTGGGCAATAGTAATATGGAAATTAAGTGTAATCATTCCTCAGCAAAATGCAGAAATTGAGGCATCTTGGTTTTTAATATTAAACTCATTGTTTATTATTTTCTTAGCTCCACTATTTTCTAAATGGTGGGAAAGTAAGTTTAATCCATCTGCGGCAGTAAAATTCGGAATCGGAATGGTACTTTTAGCTATTGGATTTGGTGCTTTAGCTTATGGTTCTAGTGCTATTCCTCAAGGAGCTAAAACAGCATCTGTAAGTTTAATTTGGCTTGTATTAGCATATTTATTTCACACTATGGGAGAATTATGTGTGTCTCCAGTAGGACTTTCTTATGTGTCAAAATTAGTGCCTGCAAAAAAAATAGGTATGATGTTCGGAATATGGTATTTAGTAAATGCCTTAGGTAATTTTATTGCTGCTAAAGTAGGTAGTTATATAGATCCTATTGTAGAGCAATATTCTATGTCCTTTTTCTTTTTAATATTTACTATAATCCCTGGAGCAGTTGGGATAATCTTTTTGGTGTTAAATCCATTAATTAAGAAATTAATGCACGGTATTCGATAATAATTTTTATCAGTAGAAAAATATATAACCTGTTAGTTTGAAAAAATTAACAGGTTTTTTTGTAAATTTGGAATACTTATTGAGACAAACGGAGTATGAGAAATTTTATAATAGTAGTAGTTTTAGTAGTAGCTTCTATAAGTGTTAAAGCACAAAACAAGGTTAAATGGTTAACTTTTGAAGAAGCCATAGAGAAAAATGAGAAAAACCCGAAGCCTATTTTAATTGATATTTATACCGATTGGTGCGGATGGTGTAAGAAAATGGATAAAACTACTTATAAGAATGAAGTAATTGTAAAGTATATTAATGAAAATTATTATGCTGTAAAATTAAATGGAGAAGAGAAGAGAGATATAAACTACCAAGGAAGAAAATTTACCTATAAAGCACAAGGTAGGAGAGGATATCATGAACTAGCTGCGGCAATAATGAATGGAAAACTTAGTTACCCATCAACAGCTTTTTTAAATAAAGATAAACAACTCATACAAAATGTTCCTGGCTATTTAGCTGAACAACGTTTTGAAAAAATATTAGCCTTCTTTTCAGGTGAAAATTATAAAACTACAAAATGGAAAGATTTTTCTGAAAACTTTAAAAGTTCTATATAGTTAAAGAACTAATTTAATATATAAGCACCCTTTTGGTAAGTACTCCAAAAGGGTGTTTTTTGTTTCTTACAAGTTAGCCTGTATTGATTAGTATAACTTTTATAATTACTGCCATCAGCTATAATTAATTTTGGTTTTACTTGTTTGATTAAACGAGATAAATTTATTTTTGGATTGTCTATTAATAAAACAATACAGTTTTTAAGGTTTTTAACATTGTAAATACCGAGTTTATCAATTATCATAATAGTATCTTTTTTTGTTAAAAACATTGAAGGGATAGTGTTTTTATAAATTGTATTAATATTTTTTTCAATACGATATGCTTTTACTAATTTTTCATTAGTGATATTTAATACTTTTAAAGAGTCATGATAAATGAGAAGTTTTCCTTTTTTTTGTTCCCCAATTATTGAGTGTTGATTTTTATGAAAAATGACAAATTCATTCCTCGATTCACTTTTGTGTTTTTCTACTAAATAAGTAGATTGTAGCAGACTAATTGAAAGTAAAGTATAAATTATTTTTCTTGTAGTAGGTTTTAAAAAGAGCTGAAAAGAAAAAATTATAAAAGTATACCATAAAAATGCTTGTAAAAGAGACATAGGTATTTCTGTCAGTAAAAAGTCTTCTTGATTTGCAATCCATTCCATAAAATTATTCATGTATTGAATGCTATAGTTATAGATTTTAGCTAAGAAGGTTGGCAGTAAATCTAAAGTAGATAGTAGCATAATTATAATACCAAAGAATAAAATACTACCAAGGAAGGGTATTATAATTAAATTAGAAAGGATAAATAAAGAGGGGAATTGATGAAAATAATATAAGCTAATTGGTAAAATAGCTAGTTGTGCAGCAATTGAGACTGTAAATAATTTCCATATTTTATTTAATAATGAAAATTTAGGATGCCAAATCTTATAAAGTAATGGTTGAATCCAAACAATTCCAAAAACAGCAATATAACTTAATTGGAAACCAATATCGAATAAAAATAAAGGTTTTATAAGAAGTAATAAAAACATGGAGCTTATAAGTGAATGTTCTATGATACTTTTCTTTTTAAATAGTTCTGCAATTGCAATAAAAGTAAACATGGTAACTGCTCTAACTACTGATGCAGACAAACCAGCAATAAAAGCGAACCACCATAAAACGAGTATTATACTAAGGGTTTTTAGACGAGTACCGTGTTTAAAATAATGTAATGGTTTTAGTATATTTAAGAGTATTAACAAAATGATACCAATATGTAATCCTGATATAGCTAGTAAATGTATGGCACCAGCGTTTGTGTAATTTGCAATAATTTTTTTTGATATATCTTGACGTTGACCAAGTAATAAGGCATTGATAATGGCATATACGTCTTTTGAAAAAACTTGTTTTTTTAAAGAAGTTTGAATCTTTTCTCGAAAACTATTTGAATACCGAACTATTGAAAACTTTTTGTTTGTTGTAATTTTATAGTGTTTCTTACTGATAGATATTTGATGATATATATATTGTTTTGAGAGATAGTCTTTGTAATTAAATTGATAAGGGTTTAAAGGAGAGGATAATTCTTTAAAAATAGGTTTTATTACTATTTGATCGTTGATTTTTAATAATTGTAAAGAACTGTCTTTCTTTATATTTATTAAAACATTTCCTTTAACTTCTTTTTTATCAACATAATTAATGGAGCCAATATATTTATCAAAATAAGTATTAGATTTTAATTTTTTAGTAACTGTTATAGTAGTATAAGAATTATTGTTTACATGTTTTATAAAATAATTTGAATAGTTTTTAGGGTTTTGAATATATACTGATGTAATCCCTAAGAAGAGGAAAGTAAAAAGAGATATAAATTTAAATCCAACAGCATACTTATTTTTTTTAAAAATAAGTAAAATCAAGCTTAATAGTATGGAAGTTAAAAACAGTTTAAAAAAACTATAACTCCATATTTTGAAATGAAACTGTAAAGTTATTCCAAAAATTAAGCATAAGAGGTAGTGAAATGGTGGGTAACCAAGTAATTTTTTCATAGCTAGGTAAAATTAATCTTTTCTTTTTTAATCGACAAAAACCTTTTTGATCTTACAATTGCAATTAATTAATTTATCTTTTTTCGTTTGCGAAGTATTTTATAATGTTGATAGCATTATAATAATCGGTCGCGGTGTTTTTGGAAGTTTAAGGGAGCGTAATGCAGATATTTACAGTGTTGATAAGCTTAAGTTTATTAATGGTTAAGTAAAAATTAGAAGTAGCTACATCTTTTTTATTACCAAGGAGAAGTCTGAAAATCCTTTAAAAAGAGTAAGAAACTAACTTAAACATAAAAAATATGGGAACATTTTATTCGTTCGATGATGAAGCAATTGAACAAGCGCTAGAAGCAGCAAGAAACACACATGGCGGCGGAGAATTAAAAGCAGCAAATGCTAGTTTTGATACAACTAAAGGAGGAGATTTGTTTGTAAGTGCACAATGTGTGTCAGTTACAGTTGAAAATCACAAGATTTGTATAAAATTACCTTTAGGTTTTGGAAAACATTGTTTTAGTATTCCTGTTAGTATTCCAAACGGAACTGCAGGTAAGGCATGTATAGGTATTTGTACAACTTGGGGAATTCCTACAGGTGTTAAACTTTCTGTTGTTATTGGGGGGGTAACTGTAATTAGCCAAACATTTGGTAAATGCTAAAAAATAAGTTTTTAATAAACTTTAATTAAATTAAGAAGCAACTGCATATACATGTAGTTGCTTTTAAATTAATATAATTATAAAGATGAATCTAAAATTACAAACTTATAACCGGTACCATGAATGTTACTTATTTTAATTGAAGATGTTTCTTTAAAGTACTTGCGTAATTTTGAAATAAAAACATCTAAACTCCTACCTAAAAAATAACTATCATCTTCCCATATCGATTTTAAAATATATTCTCTTCTAAGTAATGTATTTGGGTTTTTAACGAATAATGATAAAAGATCAGCTTCTTTTTGAGTTAACTGAATACTTTCTTGTTGAGTATGCAATATTAAATTAGTAATATCTAAAGAATAAGCATCAAAATTTATTGACTCATTGGTTAAATTAGTAATCTTCCCCCTTTTTAAAATAGCTTTTATCCTTAATACTAATTCCTCTATGCTAAAAGGTTTAGTTACATAATCATCAGCACCAACTTTAAACCCTTTTATTTTATCTTCTTTCATTGATTTAGCAGTTAAAAATATAATAGGAATGTCTAGGTTAAAAGATCTAATTTCGGAAGACAAACTAAAACCATCTATTTTTGGCATCATTACATCTAATAAACATAAATCAAAAGATTGTTTTTTTAATAAAGGTAAAGCTGGTAATCCATTTGTTAAATGAGTTACGTGAAAATTATATCCTTCAAGACTGTCTTTTAATAAAAAGCCCATACTTTCATCATCTTCAATAAGTAAAATACGTTTTTGGATATTCATAAATTTAAATAGGTAAATAAATTTTAAAACAGCTTCCTACATTTCTTGTACTTTTAAAGGTAATGTTTCCTAAATGTTTTTCAATAATAATTTTGACATAGTTTAGACCTAAACCATAACCTTTGGTGTTATGAATGTTTCCAGATTCAGCTCTGAAAAATTTTTCAAAAATGCGTTGTTGAGTTTCTTTACTCATTCCAATACCTTTATCTTTAATTTCAATGAAAATGCCATCCTTTTCATTTTTTGTTGTAAGTATTATTTCAGGATAGTTTTTGGAATACTTTATAGCGTTTTCAATTAAATTATAAATTACATTTGTTAAATGAGTTTCATCAGCATTAATAAGGTATTGATTTGCATTTAGTTTTGATTTAAGACTACCTTCTTTTTCTTGAATTAATGGTTGAAAACTAGTAATTACATTATTAATAATGGTATGTAAATCAATAATTTTGAATGAAAGAGATTCCTCTTTTTTTTCTATAGTTGAAATTTGTAAAACGGTATCAACGAGATTATGTAGCCTAGTGTTTTCATTATATATTATATCAGCATATTTTTTTAGCTTTTGATTATCCATATCATTTCTGTTTCTAATTGCATCAGAAGCAACTGAGATATTGGTTATAGGGGTTTTTAGTTCATGCGTCATGTTATTCACAAAATCTTTTTTTAGCATAGCTAGTTTTTTTTCTTTAATAATAGAAAGTATTATAAATGTAAAAACCGCTAATAGTATTAATAAACTAATGGAAGAGTATAACCATATTCCCATTGAATTTAATAAATGCGAAGTTTTGTTATTAATACGAATTTTGAAATCAAGGTTTTCTTTATCATCCATTCTTCCAATACAAGCAATACTTGGATCGTCAAATAAGTTTGTTATAGTGTTTCCTAAAATAAGTTCTTGATTTTTAGCTTTTACAATAGAATAATCAAAATTTACATTTATATTTCTTAGTAAAAATTCCTTTCTAATGCAACTATCCAAAGTAGCTAAGTTATAATAACTGTTGGTTTTTATATAATATTCATTAGAGGCAGTTTTTGAAATCGGAGGAATTTTCGATAAATTGTTATTATCTAATATTAGTAGTGTATTTGCAACATTTCTAAGAGCAATGTTTATTTTTTCATCAAACTGTCTTCCTTCTAAAGAAAAAGATTTTTTAAACCAATATACCTGAGTTATAAATAATCCAAATATAGTTAGCAACATTAAAAATAAAATAGTTCGTATTGTTTTTGATGACATATAACAAAGTTACATTAATTCTTGTTTGGTTACTTGTAATTTACATTTCAATAACATTTTTTTACACTTCAATAACAACTATTTACAATTAGTTTTTAAAAATGTAATTGGTTAGTATTAAATTTGTTAAGCAATATAAAATATGTTTAGTATGAAAAATAAGGTTGTTGTTATTGGTTTTTTTATGACTGTTATGTTACTTGTAATCTATGGTTTTGTAAAAGATAACAAAGAGATAGTTACTTGCAAATTAATTGATAAAAGTTTATTTACGAACGATAATACATTTTTGAATGATTTTGTCGCTGAAAAAAACTTAATGTACTCTGTTAAAGGAAAACATAAACGAACTATAACTAAAAAGAAAATAAAAGAAGCACATAGTGTTGGTGATTTAATAGCGTATTATCCATCAAGTTGGATTGTTAATTACAAGTCGGTTAAAATCGGGATAATAAAAAATGGAAAAGAAGTAAAAGAATTAGGAAAAAACAATGTGTTTACTGAAAAACAAATTAAATTAATTAATTCAGTAAACATATCAGATGTAGTTACAATAAAAGTAGATTATAAAACTAAAAACTCTGTAACAGAAGAATTAGAAAATAGTGAAATGATAATTAATATGGTAGTTGTGCCAGAAATAGAAGCCGCTTTTGATGGAGGTTATGACAAAATGATTACTTATCTAAGGGGGAATACTTCAATGAATATTCAAGCCTGTAATTTCCAAGCAAATAATGGAGCTGTTGTATGTTTTGCTATTAATGAAAATGGTAAAGCAATAAATGTTAATGTAAAAGAAACTTCAGGTAATTATGAAGTAGATAAAGAATTAATCAATTTAATTAAAGCTATGCCTACTTGGAAACCAGCAAAAAACATAAAAGGAGAAGCTGTAATACAAGAATTTGAATTTACAATTCGTGATGGAATGTGTTAAATATCAATGAATTTTTAATTAAATGACACTTATCAAAGTGTCATTTTTTATTTGTTTTATAACAAAAGAACTTTGAATATTAGATATGATTTCTAATTGTGACATTTCTTTCAAAACAAAATTTTGGTATTCATTCATATCTTTTAATATGATTTTTAAAAGAATATCAAAACTTCCAGCTATGTATGAAACTTCAAGAATTTTAGATATAGAATTAACATAGTCTTCAAATTTTTTAAATGCATTGTCTTCATGTTGTACTAATGTAACTTGACAATAAACAATTAAATTTTTCCCAAGTAATTCAGGATTAACTATTGCAACATATTTTTCTATAATTCCACTAGCTTCAATTTTTTTTATTCGCTCATGAGTTGGAGTAATGGAAAGGTTTATTTTTTGAGAAAGTTGTTTTATAGATTGTTTTCCATCTTTTTGTAACTCCTCTATTATTTTTAAGTCTATAGGATCTAAGTGAATCATAGAATTTTTTTTTATATAAGCAGATATAATAGATCTCAAAAGTAGTTATTTTCTTTTAAATAAATAATTATTGGTAAAAATTACTTATAAAACTATTAGGTTGTGGTTTATTATTCTTTGTTTGTACTTTTGTATTAGAAATTAATAAAGATGAAGGGTTTAGAAAATATATATAAGAGAATTAAGGATAGTTCTGATAAATTTTTAGGGTATCCATTAGCAAAGGATTTTACATTTAGTGAATTTGCACCATTTTTAGACCTTTGTATAAACAACGTTGGAGACCCAGAAGCTAAGTCTACATTAACAATTGACACGAAAGAAGTAGAGAAAAAATGTATTTCGTTCTTCGCAGATATATTATCTACAACAGTAAATGATGTTTGGGGGTATGTTACTAATGGAGGTACAGAAGGTAATTTGTATGGTTTATATCTAGCTAGGGAGTGTTATCCAGATGCCGTTGTTTACTATAGTGAATCTACACATTATAGCGTAAAGAAAAATCTTCACTTATTAAACATGAGAAACATTGTTGTTAGAAGTCAAGAGAACGGTGAAATTGATTACGAAGATTTAGAACAGATTTTAACTATTCATAGAGATAAACCAGCAGTTTTTTTCTTGAATGTTGGAACAACTATGACAGAAGCTGTAGATGATTTAGAAAAAATAAAAACGATAATAAAAAAATACGCAATTAAAGATTATTATATTCATTGTGATGCAGCGTTTTTAGGAACAATAGCCCCATTTGTTGAGCCAAAACCTAAGTTTGATTTTTCTGAAGGTGTAGATAGTATTTCTATTTCTGGGCATAAATTTATTGGAGGGCCAATTCCATGTGGAATAGTAATGTGTAAAAGAGCACATAGAAACAGGGTAGCAAACTCCATATCTTATGTAGGTACTTTAGACACAACTATTACAGGGTCAAGAAATGGATTAACACCATTATTTTTATGGTCATTTATTGAAAAACATGGTAAAGACGGATTAAAAAGAAGGGTATGTGAATCACAAGAACTAGCAGCATACACCGAACGAAAATTAAATGAAATAGGAGTTAATGCTTGGAGAAATAAAGAAGCACTAACAGTTGTTTTTGATAAGCCATCTAAAAAAGTGTGTGAAAAATATCAATTAGCATCAGAGGAAGCAATAGCTCACATTATATGTGTACCAGGTATTAAAAAGGAACGAATAGATTCATTACTTTTTGATTTGGAAAATGAGAAGAAAGAAAAAGAAAATTTAGTTTTACTAGAAGTTTAAATAAAAGGCCTCAAATTAAATTTGAGGCCTTTTTTGAGTTTATTTTTAATTAAACACCACGTTGTTTATTAATTTCATCTTGTAGTTTCCTTCTCAATTGTTGTTCTTTCTCAATTGATTTTTTCTTGTATTGCTCAAATTCTTGTTCAATTTCATCAAATGAACTGCGAGTCTCTTTGGTTAAGATATTACTGTTTTTAAATCGATATATAAAATACACTAATAAACTTAGTATTGTGAAAATAATAATCCAAACAATTAGGTTGTAATTTGATTTTGTTAAGTTAATACCTATAAAAGAAATTTGATCTTCTTTTTCTGAAGATTCAGTTAAGTTATTCTTTAGAGAGGTAATTTGATTTTCTAAGCTTGTAAGTTTTTTATTTTGATTGTTTATTAAATCTTGTTTTGAAACAATTGTCGATTTAAGATTTTTAATAGTATCTACAGTCCTTCTTTGTAAAGCATTGAATAAAGTCTTTTCTATAACTTTATATTTTTGATAACTACCCGACTTTTTATATAGAGTTTCAAATTGTTTTTTAATCGAGTTATTCGTAGAGTTTTGAGATGAATTTTGGCTAACAGCTACATTCGTTAAAGTAAAAAATAATATGACTTTTAAAAATTTCATAAAAAGTTTTTTAAGTATAAAGTATAATTTAATGGTTTAAAAAAACCCAAACGTAAAGTTTGGGTTTTTAGTATAAGCAAGTTTATGAAACTTATTTTATTTTCTCTACAATGGCCTTGAAAGCTTCTGGGTTGTTCATAGCTAAATCAGCTAAAACCTTACGGTTTAACTCAATTTCATTAGCTTTTACTTTACCCATAAACTGTGAGTAAGACATTCCGAACTGACGAGCTCCAGCGTTAATACGTTGAATCCATAATGAACGGAAGTTTCTCTTATTGTTTTTACGGTCTCTGTAAGAATATAACATTCCTTTTTCAACCGCATTTTTTGCTACTGTATAAACGTTCTTTCTACGTCCAAAGTAACCTTTTGCTTGCTTCAAGATTTTTTTTCTTCTATTTCTTGAAGCTACTGAATTTACTGATCTTGGCATAATTCAAATTGTTTTTTTGTAGTAGGCGACTTATTTAAAAGTACTTTTTTGAGCCTAACTCCATGGTTAATAATTTACTACCTTGCTAACAATTATTTTAAAACTAATTGTTGCTTAATGTTAGCTTCATCAGACTTGTGTACTAATGCAGCATGTGTTAATGCAAGCTTACGTTTTTTAGACTTCTTTGTTAAGATGTGACTCTTAAACGCGTGCTTTCTTTTGATTTTCCCAGAACCAGTTAACTTGAAACGTTTCTTGGCACTAGATTTTGTTTTAATTTTAGGCATCTTTTGTTTTGCGTTTTATCTTGCTTATAACTTTCTTTATTTCGTTTTCTTAGGAGCAATAAACATAATCATACGTTTACCTTCAAGTTTTGGCATTTGCTCAACCTTTCCATACTCTTCAAGCTCTTGTGCTAATTTTAATAATAAAATTTGCCCTTGCTCTTTAAACACGATAGAACGTCCCTTGAAAAACACGAATGCTTTTAGTTTTGCTCCATCTTGTAAAAATTTTATAGCATGCTTCTTTTTAAACTCATAATCATGTTCATCTGTTTGAGGTCCAAAACGAATTTCCTTAACGGTAACTTTCGTTGCTTTTGATTTTAAGGCTTTTTCACGTTTTTTCTGCTCATACAAATACTTCTTGTAATCAATAACCTTACAAACAGGAGGTACAGCTTTAGGTGAAATTTCAACTAAATCTAACTCTTGTTCTTTAGCAATTTCTTTTGCTTTTGCTAAAGGGTACACACCTACTTCAATGTTATCGCCTACTAGACGAACTTCCTCAACATACCTAATTTTTTCATTAATTCTATGTTGATCTTCTTTAATTACTCTGAGCGGTCTACGTCCGCCTCTTCTTCTAATTGCTATGACTTATAAATTTAAAATTACTATCTAATTATTTTCCAAAAGGGACTAAGGTTTTGCTAACTTCTTTATTAATTAAAGAGGTAAACTCTTCAATTGTAAAGACGCCTAAGTCTCCTTCACCATGTTTCCTTACAGAAACCGTACCATCCTTTTGTTCATTTTCACCAACAATAACCATAAAAGGTATTTTGCTTACTTCCGCATCACGAATTTTTCTACCCGTTTTCTCATTTCGATCATCTATCAGGGCGCGAATTTCGGAATTTTCTAACAAATCTAAAACTTTTTCTGAATAATTTTGGTATTTCTCACTGATAGGCAGTATAATAACTTGCTCAGGAGTTAACCAAAGAGGGAAGTTTCCTCCCGTATGCTCTAGTAAAACAGCAATAAAACGTTCCATTGATCCAAATGGAGCTCTATGTATCATTACTGGTCTGTGTAATTGATTATCTGCTCCTTTATAATTTAAATCAAAGCGTTCAGGTAAATTATAGTCAACTTGAATAGTTCCTAATTGCCATTTTCTTCCTAAAGCATCTTTTACCATAAAGTCTAATTTAGGTCCATAAAAAGCAGCTTCACCTTCTTCAATAATATAATCTAAACCTTTATCTTTTGCAGCATTAATAATTGCTTGTTCAGCTTTTTCCCAATTATCAACAGAACCTATATATTTATCAGGGTTCGCCATATCTCTAATAGAAACTTGGGCTGTAAATTTTTCAAAACCTAATGAGCCAAAAACATATAATACTAAATCAATAACGTTTTTAAACTCTACATCTAATTGATCAGGTGTACAAAATATATGAGCATCGTCTTGAGTAAACCCTCTTACACGAGTCAATCCATGTAATTCACCACTCTGTTCATATCTGTATACAGTACCAAACTCAGCAAAACGCTTAGGTAAGTCTTTGTACGAATAAGGTTTATGGTTGTAAACTTCACAATGATGAGGGCAGTTCATAGGTTTTAATAAGAACTCTTCATCTTGTTTTGGAGTGGTAATTGGTTGAAAACTGTCTTCTCCGTATTTAGCATAATGACCAGAAGTAACATATAATTCTTTCTGACCAATATGAGGAGTCATTACCATTTCATAACCCGCTTTTTTTTGTGCTTTCTTTAAAAAGTCTTCTAATCTATTTCTTAAGGCAGCACCTTTTGGTAACCATAAAGGCAATCCCTGACCAACTCTTTGAGAAAAAGTAAATAATTCTAATTCTTTACCAAGTTTTCTGTGGTCACGTTTCTTCGCTTCCTCTAATAACTCTAAGTATTCTTTTAATTGTTTTTGTTTAGGAAATGATATTCCATAAACACGAGTTAACTGATTATTTTTCTCATCACCACGCCAGTATGCACCAGCAACACTCATTATTTTTATAGCTTTTATAATCCCAGTATTTGGAATGTGTCCACCTCTACATAAATCTGTAAAGTCGCTATGATCACAAAAAGTAATCTCTCCATCTTCTAATCCTTCAATCAACTCTACTTTATATTGATTGTCTTGTTCTTTATAATAAGAAAGTGCGTCAGCTTTTGAAATTGAACGTAATTTAAATTCAGCTTTTTCTCTTGCTCGCTCTAAAAACTTCTTTTCTATTTTTTCAAAATCTTTCTCAGAAATAGAGTCCTCTCCAAAATCTACATCATAATAAAAACCATTTTCTATAGCTGGTCCAATAGTTAGTTTTGAATTTGGATAAAAATCTAAAATAGCTTGTGCTAATACATGGGCAGATGAATGCCAAAAAGCATTTTTTCCTTCATCATCATTAAATGTATACAATACCAAAGAACCATCAGTGGTTAAAGGGGTGGTGGTTTCAACTGTTTTTCCGTTAAAACTAGCAGAAATAACATTTCTTGCTAACCCTTCACTAATACTTTTAGCAACATCCATTGCTGTACTATTTACTTCAAATTCTTTAACGCTTCCGTCAGGTAATGTAATTTTAATCATTATTTTATATATATAATTATTGCTAAATCCTCTTACAAGTGAAGATTTTTGGAAATGCAAAGATATTGTAAAACCCGATTTTGTACAATATAATGTGTGTATTTTAAATTAATTTAATCAGTAAGTTGTTTTCTTAGCTTAAAACACGATCTGTTTTAGGTGGAATAGACAGTTGTATATAGGTCTAGCTTTAGTAAAAAAGATCATAGAGCGAAATGGTGGGAGAATCTGGGTAGAGAGTTCTTTAGGAAAAGGCACTACATTTTACATTACAATACAAGAATAATAAATCAGGTATACTATATATATGTATAGGGTGTTCCGTTAGAAAAAGCTAACGTCGGGCTTTTTGCGCTCGCTTTTTGTTTTAAAAAAGGAACAAAAGAGCTCAAACAACCGCTTCAATCCCTAACACAGGTATATAATATTAGTATAAGCACTATATAAATTGCTTGATTTTTGAGTAAAGTTTACAAGAATGGAGAACAATTATATATGTATAGAGTTATATAGTGTATAGGTATTACTAGCAGAAAAGGGCTTTTATAATAGTACTGAAAAAAACTTTCATCTTTAAAAGCTTAGTAGGTAGATAATTAAGGATTGCTTTAAAAATAACTTCAAAAAAGTCATTGTCATGTTAGAAAAGGGATCTATATTTGCACCCGCAAACGGATAAGCGTAGAGTTTAAAAGTAAG
>NZ_CAZELG010000003.1:0-1276 GCF_964512825.1 Tenacibaculum halocynthiae
GCTCCCGCATTCTATGGATAAAAACAAATAAAAAGCAATAAATTTTAGGCAGCAAAATTATGAGTATTAACATAAGGTTGCTGTCTTTTTATTACTGCAAAAACACGGTGTAAAATTTTGTTTCTAATGTTGTTTAAAACGAGCATTTTATTTTTACCATTATCTACTTTATCATCAAAATATTTCTTGAGTTGATAGTCGTGAATTTTAGCATTTAAAGCACACATATTTAATAGTGATTTTAATTTTTTATCTGCTAAGTGATTTACTTTAGTTCTTCCTTTTATACTGGAACCAGATTGATACGGAAAAGGAGCTACTCCAGCATAGCATGCTAATTTTCTAGCATTTTTAAATGCTGTAAAGCCTTTTGTAACGATTAGTAAATAAGTTGCCGTTTGTGGACCAATACCAGGAACACTTTGAATAAGATCATATTGTTTTATTAAAGCTGTATTACTTTTTATAATTTCCAATATTTGAGTATCAATACGTTTTAAATTCTTCTTCAGACACTTTATGATACTCTTGTTTGTTTTATTTAACTCTTCACCTGCTTCTTTGGGAAGAAACAATAAAGTCTCCTTATTATTACCAAATGTTCGTAATGCTTTGATAATCTTTTCTCTTTGCGTATGAAGTACTTTCAGTTCAAGAATATGTTCTTCAGTAAAAGTCGACAATTTTAATTTAAACTTATTAGTTAAGATATACTGAGCAATTATAGAAGCATCTGACTTATCTGATTTGCCTCTTTTAATACCAGCAGATCGATGTATTTCTAATGCAGATAAATTATAATAATCAATTCCTAAATCATGTAAATGAGAAGCTAAATAATAACCATATACTCCTGTGTTTTCAAAAGCTACTACGATATTGTTTCCCCCAAATTTTGAAATAATCTTTTTAAAGAAGGATTTTATTTTAGTTTTTGAATTATCAATTATGTGATGATTTAAAACTGTTTCATTAGATGAATTTACACCTGTGATATCTAATTTTAATTTGGAGATATCTATCCCAATTATGGCTGCATAATTTTTCATACCTTTATAATTAAGTTAAAAAATGTTGAACTTCTTTAGAGCCTTTATTAGATCTTAATATCTATCATTCTATTTGAAGCTATTCAACGGTAAAAAAGAGAAGTAAAAGACTAATGCGGGAGATAGTTCTGACTAACTAGCTAGCATTCATAGTTCACTTTTACTTTTCTTTTTAAATATAACTTATATCTTAATAAGTTACCTTATCACAAAGTAAAGGCTAGTTT
>NZ_CAZELG010000004.1:0-1358 GCF_964512825.1 Tenacibaculum halocynthiae
TTGCAAAATCAGGATTAATATACGATGAGACTTACAGAAATACTTTGGTTAAAAATTAAACAAAAATTAGTTGTTTTTTACCACAGTTCTTTGTTGGCGGTAGTTTTTATATCTGTATCCGTCACAAATTCTATGTACTCTAATAATTCTGAATTTTCTGACTCTCTGATTCTATTAATTTCATTTAGCCACTCATTAGATTTATCTTTGTTATACAAATGGATATTTCTCAAAAAAGCCATTGGGTAATCTTTTGATAATTTTGCTATTTCTTCCTTTGATTTTTCATAGTCATACTTGGTTAGAAAGTTTAACAGACAAATTTTCTGATCAATATGTTTAATATTTTTATACTTTTCTTTAAGTTTATTTATAGAATTTTTGGATAATGTTTTGAAGCTTCTTAGTGTGCCTAATCTCTTAAATTTCCAATAATCATCATCAATATCTGAAATAAATTCATTAACAATATATTCTTCTGTAAGTTCACCTATATTGACATCCATACGCATAATACTTTTTCCTGAAATAATATCATCTAACCAGTTTTCATACCAATCCAAAAAGTTAATTTCTTCTGAAAAATGAGGGCAATATTCTATTTCATCATATGTATGAACAACTCTTTCTTTATTTTTTCCATTTAAAATAATTCCTAAATAACCTGAGCATCCAGAGAAGCCTATATTTAATATTCCAGAATATGCTTTTGCCACTTCTTTATCATAGTCTTCGTCTGAAATATTATCATCCATTTCATCATAGATTTTATCCCATTCTTCCTGTGTTGTACTTTCGTTAAAAAAGGGTTCTTTTTCTAGATATTTTAAAGAAGGCTCTACAATAAAATGATGAAGATGTCCTAATTTAAATATTCCATAATCAGGTCCTGCTCCTGAATTACCTACAACAGAATTTTTATATTCTATTCCACCATTTCCAATTTTGGATAAAAACGTTTTGTAAGTATCAGGAAGAGTGATTTTATATGTTTTTTCGAAGTCATTTATTTCTTGTACATCCAAAGGAGAATTCAAGGTGTACTTATGTGAAGAAGCTCCAAACACTTCAAAAAAAGAGTCTGTGTTTTTAGCTAACCTTAGCTTAACTTTTATTCTTTCTATTTGATTCAATTTGTCCATTTTCAAATTACCGCCAACGTATTTGTGTATGATTAGTTGCGCAATTTTAGCGTGAAAATAATAAAAATACTTGAAATTAATTGTCTGCGAGATTTTTCCGAAGGAATAAATCCGTAAGCAATTAATTATACATTTCTTAAGTTTACAAAGTAGTAAATTTAAGTACTAAACCAGAAAGCACAAAAGAGAGGATTAAGGTTATTATACATGCAGAGA
>NZ_CAZELG010000005.1:0-1633 GCF_964512825.1 Tenacibaculum halocynthiae
CCTCCTAAATCAAAGAACTTACTATTAACTCCAATTATATCACTATCAACTCCAAGTATTTCTGAATAAATCCCTACAAGTTTCTCTTCTATTACATTAGAAGGAGCTACATACCCCTTTTCTTGTTCCATCTTATACACTGGTAAAGCTTTACGGTTTATTTTTCCGCTTGAATTAAAAGCAAACTCTTCCATATGAACATAGTAAGTAGGAATCATATATTCAGGTAAACATCTCCCTAAATACTCCCTAATTTCAGTAGTACTAAGTGGTTCTTTACTCTGATAATACGCTACAAGTTGTTTTTCATTATTTAATTCTTTACTTATTACAATAGAATTTTCTATTATAGAATGTGAGTTCAATTCCTCCTCTATTTCTGCAAGCTCTATTCTAAATCCTCGTATTTTTACTTGATCATCTTTTCTTCCTCTATATTCTAAATTTCCATCTGGTAACCATCTTGCTAAATCTCCTGTACGATAAACTCGTTCTTCAGAGGCTATCCAACTTCTACTAAACTTTTCTGATGTTAATAAGGCATCTCCTAAATATCCTTGAGCCAAACCATCACCTCCAATACATAACTCTCCTACTATACCTACTGGTAATACTTTTCCATATTTATCTGTAACATAAACACGCTCATTAGGTAATGGTTTTCCTATAGGAATAGTAGTATAATTGTCTAGGTCTTTGAGATCTACTTTAAAGGACGTTGAGTCTACACATGTTTCTGTTGGTCCATAAAAATTATATAGTTGTGTTTTTTCTCCTAATCTTAAATAAAATGATTTTACCAAATCTTTAGATAAAACTTCTCCTGCCAATATCCAACTTGACAAACTATCTAATTTAGATACTGATAATAAAGAGTTTACTAACAAACGAAGATGTGTTGGTGTTCCGTCTGATACATCAATCTTATTTTTATTATAAAAAGATATTAATTTTGCCCCATCTTTTCTACTCTCATCATCAGTTATATACAAACTATGACCTTGTAATAAACTTCCAAATATTTGTTGAATAGAAGCATCAAATACATAAGACGCTAACAAAGCAACATTCAATGTTTGATTTGCATAAGGTTTATAAACTCTTTCCTCTAACCCTTTTACTAAATTAACAACACTTCTTTGCTCCATTTGAACACCTTTAGGTTTTCCTGTAGAACCGGAAGTAAAAATACAGTACGCTAAACTGTTTTCTAATTGAGTTGGTAACTCTACTTTACTTTCGTAGCTCTCATCACCTTCCATATCTTTGATATTCAGCCATGTTTCACCAGTAAACGAAGATGGTTTATTAAGCATATTAGTTATAGCAAACTTACTACCACTCTCTTTTAACATATGAGTAGTTCGTAAAATTGGTTGTTCTATAGCTATAGGTGTGTAGTGAGCTCCTACTTTTAGAACTGCTAAAATAGCGGTGATTATATCAATAGATCGTGTCATCATTAAACCTACTGATGACCCTTCTTCTACACCTAAATCTACAAGCTTTTTAGCCCAGATAGTAGATTTTGAATCCAATTCTTTATAAGATAGACTCTCTTGCTCAAAAACAACCGCAGCGGTATCTTCCTTTAAAGAAACTTGTTCTTTAAATAAATCGATAATTGTTTTAT
>NZ_CAZELG010000006.1:0-2967 GCF_964512825.1 Tenacibaculum halocynthiae
TAATAAAACATCTTTATAAGAAGCACTATTTTCTATGACAGCTAATACTTCATTTTTAGTTACTTTTTTCCCTTCATGTGTTAAAAAAACTTCAAATTGGCCAGCTGATTTTGCATAGATTTTCTCTGGAGGAAAAGAAGTAGTTACCATTACCTCTGTTGCTATTACATCAGGATATTTTACAAACCAAGAAATGAACAATAACATGATAATTAATAAAAAAAACAAAGTGTTTCCCCAACGAATCATCCAATTAGGCACATAACTTAATATTTCTTGTACTTCTTCACTTCGTATTTCTATGTCTTGATTATTTTCTGGCATATCTAAAAAAAGAAATATAGAGAAGGAAGTGAACTTCCTTCTCTAATTTAAATTTATCAAAAAAGAATGAGTAAATTTTCGACTCTAGGTAGATAATATGTATATTTTTCATATAGCTAACAAAAATGAAAAAACTCATTACTTTTTCTATTATAATTACTTGTATTGTTTAATTAAAATTTCAACTAATCTTAATATTAAAACTAATTTCTAATTCCATCATCAAATACTGGACAGAAAGGAGTTGCTCCATCTGGACATAATTCATTACAAAGAACTTTAGCAATTAACTGTGGAGGATTTACCCCAACAGCATAACAAAATCCAACTGGATAATCAAATCCACCATTAATTAACTTTTGATCTTTCTTGTTTAAAAATTTACCTAAATTTAAAATTTGCTTTTTCATTATTTAAATACTTTATAATTAATAAACCTTGATTTTTTAATACTCTCAAGGGATGAGCTTATTTACACTTTAAAAGAATATTTAAACGATAAAAATATTCAATAATTAAATTGATCATTCAGGACAAGCTTCCTGAAAAGGACCAATTACACATCTATTATTTATGTAACAATAGTGCTTTTGACACAAGCCAAAAGTACATTTCCCTGAACCTCCTCCATTAATCGTTCTTTGCTTTTCTTTATTTAAAGGTGTTCCTATGTTTGAAATTGATTTCTTCATTTTAACACTTCACTCCTAAATAGAATGTAAAAGTTAACATCCAGGAGTATTTGGAAAAAACAAACAAATATCATCAGAAAGACCATCACAATCAATACTACGTGAACTCCAATCACAAGGTTGAATATTAGGTATTCCAGGAGAAAAACATTCACATGGACGAAGACTTAATACGCCTCCACGTCCATTAATAGATTTTTGCTCAGCTCTATTTAGAGTTTTTCCTAAATTTAAAATTGCATTCTTCATCTTATTAAATTCACAAAATTAATTACAATACCTTCTATAGTCAATACCTAACATACATAAACCCAAGTAAGGTGCATTATCACAACATCCCATATCACGTGGACAATCAGAATGATGAAAACATCCTATACCAACTCCTCCTTTAATTATCTTTTGCTGATCTTTACTTAAAGCATCACCAAAACTTAAAATTGTTTTTTTCATTTGTACAGTTGTTAGTTAAATTTAAAGTCCGCAAGGATTCTCTCCAAAAATTCCTGGTACACAAACACCTGGACCACCAGGAGTTGCTCCAAAACAAACATAACCATAGCTATGATTATGTTGATGATTACAACAATCACTGTCATTATAACATTGATTTACTCCTTTAATAGGCTTACCTCCTCCTAATATCTCTTTCTGTTTAGTTTTACCTAAAACTTTTCCTAATTTTAATACTTGTTTTTTCATAATAGCTTAAAATGTATCAGCAGTTTCACAACTTATATGAACAAAAACTCTTACTTTACAGTAATTAGAAAGTTGATGATATTGCTCACAAGTACCACATCCCATTCCTGGAATTCCATAACAAGAAGGCCCATTACAACTAGTACCTCCGTTAATTTCTTTTTGTTTAGCTTTATTCAAAGCTTCTCCTAAATTTAATATTGATTTTTTCATTTTTAAAAGATTTAATAAGTTCATTAAACCCTTGATCGTTTTAAGACATTCAAGGTATATGTCTATTCTCCGCGAAATTTTTTATTACTATAGCTATCAGTAAAAATTATTAACCTAACCTAAAAATTTTATTAGATTAAAATATCTAAGCTCTTACAAACTAATTTATATGTACAAGGTCCAGTACTAACCCATTTACATCCAACTGGTGGTGGAGCTAATACAGGAAACTCACATGGGAAAGGAATTTGAGGATCAATTTGCTTTGTTCCTCCAAATACTTTTTTTTGATCTACTTTATTTAAAGCTCTTCCTAAGCTTAAAATTGATTTTTTCATTTTTAAATTATTTAGTTTTGATTAAATTATTAATTGTTTTAAAATATTAGATTTCACATAAATTCTTTACAGAGAAAAATCTGGTCTAGGTAACTCTGCATCACAGATTACTCCAGGAGCTCCTATTCTTTTGCATCCTCCACCAGAACAGCAAAATCCTGAGCCATTACAATGGTTGTACTGATCGCATTGAGCAATTCCTCCATTAATAGCTTTTTGTTGTCTTTTATTTAAAGTCGTTCCTAAATTTAAAATTTGTTTTTTCATAATAATCTATACGTTTTTAATTAGTAATTAAATTAGCAAAAAGCAGGAAAAACATCACAAATATCAGGAACTTCAATATCTATAATACCACACCCAGTTCCAATACCATCACATGGTTGATTTATAATTGTTCCTACTGTGTTACATTTACAAATAGGTAATACAGGATTATTACCTCCTAATATTTCTTTTTGTTCAACTTTATTTAAAGTCTTTCCTATATTTAAAATTGATTTTTTCATTTTAAAAAGATTTAATTGGTTTATTAAACCCTTGATCATTTTAAGACACTCAAGGTATATGTCTATTCCTCGCGAGAGAATATTTTTGTCATGACCAATGGAGTAATCTAATTTTAAAGAGATAGATTACTTTATGGTTATGATATTATATTTATTTACCCAAGTCTAGCTGATTTTTAACTAGGTGAT
>NZ_CAZELG010000007.1:0-3005 GCF_964512825.1 Tenacibaculum halocynthiae
TCTCTGCATGTATAATAACCTTAATCCTCTCTTTTGTGCTTTCTGGTTTAGTACTTAAATTTACTACTTTGTAAACTTAAGAAATGTATAATTAATAGTGGTTTAAGTGATAAAACGAAGTATAAACATAAGACAAAGGTCAGTGCAAAACCGAAAAGTTTGTGAGTAGAAATCCGCTACTACTCATACACTAAACCGTTGTGCAACATAAGGCGAAAAATCACAGATGACTAAAAAACTAATACTTTCACTAATAATTATTTTGCTTTTAGGTTGCAATGAAAAAATGGAATATTTCTGGTAATTGGTATTCGAGTAGCTCTGAAAAACTTGAAGACAATACAATTGATTATGTAGAAATTTTCATGAAAAATGATACTGTTCATATTTGTTCTGAATATATGTTGAGAATTATTCCGCGAAAAATGATTCATTATTTTATAACTCAAAAACGGAATTGAATTTTATTGGAAATATTTTAAAAAAAACAAAAAATAGTTTTGACTTAGGAACAAACAATGAAAACAAAAGGACTTATTACAAGCTGGAGAATTTTAAGAATCTTGAGAACTTAATTGGAGAGAAAATAAACGAAAAAGAATTTAATTCTGATTTTACAAAAAGAATGGTGAATCAGTATGAAAAATTAAGAATTGAATTCAAATAAAATACGTTGCACAACAATGGCTATAATTCATTGTGGCATTAGAACAAAAAATAATAAATTTAACAACCCAAACGGCTGATTTCATAAGCGGAAAAGTCTTCGACATTTTCCACAACAAAATCATAGCCTAAACCGTTATAAGCAATAGCAAAAAATCTAATGAATAAAGTCAGAGACAAAAGCTTAATAATAAACAACACTGATGTTGAAGTAAATACTGACACACTAAATTCAGTAGATGGAAATTTTCTGATTAAATCTATCTTAACCAATAAAATTGAAGGTTCATCAATAGATAATAATTCTAAATACATTGAACTAAGCAAGGAAATTATTAACACCAACCATTTCTTACTTATGCTTCAATTTGCTTTCAACCTACATAAACCAATTTCAATATCTCCCGATGATATTTGGTTATTAATTTGCCAAGGATTTTCTGAGCATATTAAACTAAGTTCAGATGATTTTAAAGAAATTTTAGGTGTAAATGAAAAACAAACAATTCAAGTTCGAAGAGACGATTTCGTGCTTGGAGAAAATAATCCTTGGGAACAAATTTTTCCTGAATTCACGAATAAAATTACGCAAACAATAAATGATAAATTATACTCAAATATTATTTTAGAATTTTCTACATCAACAAAAAAAGAGATAAATGCCTTTGAAATTGCATTTATGGATTCAATGTCAAACTATTTTGATTATGAATTTGCATCTTTATGTGGAATTCCTGAAATAGAAATTAAAGGAACTGTTGCCGATTATACTAAAATGTTAAATGCTCTTGAAATACTAAAGAGTTATAATTTAGAATGGTGGATTGATAAAGTATCCTTAAATATTAAGGAGATTATTAAAACATTAAAAGGAGAGAATAAATTAGACTTTTGGAATTCAATATATAAAGAGAATAATGAATCTGGAGGACCATACATAACAGGCTGGATTGCCGATTTCTTTCCATATTTAAAGACAAGTATTACTGAACAAAATGGCACTATCGACTATAGTGAACAATCAATCTCTAAAGACCAAATATTGAAAACAATTCAAATTGAGGACTTAAATTTTGACAACTATAAGATTCATAAAGTACTAATTAAAAATCCAAAATTAATTAAGCCCAATGATTTCAAATTAAAGTTAGATGATTTTCCATCAGGTCTATCAAAAGTCCCTTTTAAATGGAATTATATTGACAAAGAGATAGAAATGAATTTTGTTTCAGGATTTATTGGAATAAAGGAAAATGAAAAAAGTAACACTTTAAACACTGATATTAATTGGATTGTAAATAGAAAGCAGAATAGATTATAAATTTGAATTAAACAAAAACTGCTTATAACAATGGCTATAATTAATACGGGTTTTGGTGTTTAATCCAAAGATTAGTGTATTTTTATAAAGTCCGCCAAATCTTTTGATTTGGCTTTAAAATAGAAAAAGATAAAACAAAATAAAAAGTTTTGGCTAAGTGCTTAATCGAAAGATAAGTTCCTTTTAATTCCCGTACTAATCATAGCCGAACCGTTGTGCATAATTATGAAAAACATCCAGGATTTAATAATATTTCTTTTTTCTATTGGAATTTCAGCACAAAATATATCTGAAATTAATTATGATTTGAAACTATCTGATTCTTTGACTTACCAAACAGAAGTCCGAATTTATCAGGGTGGCGGAATAACAAATTACTCTTCACTTTTTAGAATATTTAAAGACAAATCAGAGAAATGGACAGCCGAATTTTACGAACACTACGCAAAAGTTAATAGACAAGAGGAATTACGGACTGAAAAGCAAACTCTAAAATCGGAAAATAATGTGGGATTTATTTTTCAAAATTTTGTTCGCAGTCATATTTTTAACTTACCAAGTTTAAGCGAGATTCAATGGAAATTAGGGACTCGTGGAAATGTAGAAAAGATAAAAAACATACATCGTGGAAAAGAGATTGTAGAATATCAATTAATAACCAAAAAAATTTCGATATTGGACGGAGAAGGATTCAAGGTTCAATCCAAAGGTTGGAATAAAATCAATGAATTTGAATTTTCTAATCCCGACAAATATTTAAAACATTACCCAGAAATTGACGAACTGATTTATATGTGTGAGATTTTGAACATAATCCGAAATGAATTTGGAATATGGAATATGGAATATGGAATATGGAATATGGAATATGGAATATGGAATATGGAATATGGAATATGGAATATGGAAAAAATAACTATGCACAACAAAGAACTGTGGTAAAAAACAACTAATTTTTGTTTAATTTTTAACCAAAGTATTTCTGTAAGTCTCATCGTATATTAATCCTGATTTTGCA
>NZ_CAZELG010000008.1:0-1612 GCF_964512825.1 Tenacibaculum halocynthiae
AACATCTATGATAGATTTTGCCACTCCATAATCTTTATCTGTTGAATTAAAAGCAACTAACTGCTGTTCTAATTCTTCGCTCGATAAAACATTGATGTCCTTTAATAAAACCCCTGAATCATCTATTACAAAATCTATTATTCTACTAAAATAATCGCCAAATCGTTCTACACTTGAATGATTGAAAAGATGTTTATCATATTCTAACGTAAACTCTAACCCCTCCTCTAATTCATTAACACGTAGTGTCATATCAAATTTGGAAATTTTACAATCATAATCATACTTCTCAATGGATAGCTTTGAAGAATCAAAATTTGGTAATTCAAAATTGAAATATTCAAACATAACATTAAAAAGAGGATGCAAACTTGAACTTCTTTTTAAACCTAATTCATCAAATAAGTCTTCTAAAGGGTAATCTTGATTCTCAAAAGCATTAAAAGCTTTCTCACTTACTTCCTTTAAAAACTCACTAAATTTTTTATCCCCTTTTGGATGATTTCGAAGTGCCAAAACGTTCATTAACATACCTGTCACACCATTTAAATCGACATGCTGTCTTCCTGAAGCAGAAGTACCAATAATTATATCTTCCTGATTGCTAAGCTTACTTAATAATAAATTATAAACACTAAATAAGAGTATAAACAATGTAGTATTTTCTTTCTTTGCTAAAGAATTCAATTTATTTTTTTTCTCTTGATCAAATAAGAATTGGAATCTACCTCCTTCTTTCTCAACATCCATTAGATTATTGTTATCAACAGGAAGTTTAAGCGAACTTACTTCATCCGAAAATTCATTTAACCAATAATCCCTCTGTTTATCAATTGTAACCTGGTAATCATTCAACTGCCAAATTACGTAATCTTTATATTGAATTTGAGGTACTATAAGTTCTTTTTCATTATAAATAGACATAAAGTCTACAAGCAAAATATTATTTGTAACTCCATCAGTAATAATATGATGACAATCAAATATCATAATATGCTCTTCACTTGAAACTTTTATTATACCTACACGAAATAAAGGACCTTGACTTAAATCAAACGGTTTGACAAACTCATCTATCGTTGAATTTAAATCTATTTCTTTATTTAAATAAGTAACTGAAAAGTCAATTTCTTTTAAAACTCGTTGTACAGGTTTATCATCAACAAACTCAAAAATAGTACGTAAATTTTCATAACGTTGAATTAATTTTTGAAATGAACTTTCAAGATTTACTTCATTTAAAGTTCCTTTTAACTTAGCAACTAAAGGAAGGTTATACGTTACTGACTCTTTATCTAACTCGTATAAAAAGTACATACGCTTCTGTGCTGAAGATAATGGATAGTAATCCATTTCTTCTGCCTTAAGTATTCTTGAAAATTCTACTTGCTCTCTATCATTAATACATTTAGCTAAACTTTTAATAGTATTCATTGTTATCAACTCAGGTACATTTAGTAATACGTTGAATACTTCTTTAATTTTGTTTTTTAGAGATATTAAGTTTAAAGAATTTCCTCCTAAATCAAAGAACTTACTATTAACTCCAATTATATCACTATCAACTCCAAGTATTTCTGAATAAATCCCTACAAGTTTCTCTTCTATTACA
>NZ_CAZELG010000009.1:0-1391 GCF_964512825.1 Tenacibaculum halocynthiae
AGTTTCACTTAGTTTTCTTAGTTGTTGTGTGTTGATTGTTTTACCATAATGCTTTGCAATTATTTTTATACACGTTGGCCCACAATCTTTTGCCTCTGTTTGTTTATATGTAGGGAACTTTTTCAATGATTTTTTTTTACTTTACTTACTTTGTTTAATTATCAATGTTGAAAAATTAAAAACAAAACTTATCATTAAGGTATTCTTTGTAATTATAACTATCTAGGAAATCGTTATCAATTATAAGGGTAGATTTTTGAGAGTAAACATTGTCTTTTATCACGATTAAAAAGGGGGGAGTAATAGAAGGGATTGACGTTTTAATGTTTCTTTTCTTCATTTTATTTAGAGCCTTTCCTAATTTTAATATTGATTTTTTCTTAATTAAAGTTGTTTTTAGCGGTGATCATATTAAGACACTCACCGATTATGTCTATTCTTCGCGAGAGAATATGTTCTTATATTTTACTCATTATTGTTTGACTATTTTCTTCTAGTTCTTCGATGAAGAAAATTAAGTCTGATCTATTGTATTCTTTTGGAAAAGATCTTCCATTTATTAAAATTTCTGGAGTGAAATTAATAGCGTTATTTTTACACCATTCTTTTTCTCTTTCTAATTCAGATAAAAAGTAGTCACTGTTATTAATCTCTCCCCATTTCTTTAACCATAAATCAACATTACCATCTTCATATATCTCACCCATAGCTTCTAAACATTCTTTTTGTTTATTGTTATTATAGAGCTCTAATAATCGACTAATTACTTTTACTGCATTACCATTTTTATCTTCAGTGTTTATATTAAAACGTATTCTTATTTTAACCGAATCATTATATTTATGTAAAATCTCATCTACTTGCTTATGAACTGGTTTACAATGACCACAAAAAGGATTGGTTACAACAACTATTTCTAAATTTGAGGTTGGATTTCCAAAAACAATCTCTTGGTTTTTATCAAATGTTGTATCTATTTGAGGTGATTTATTTAGCATACCTTCAAACAAAGTGTAGTTTCTTTTAAATTTAACTCCCTCTATTTTTTCTTTTCGTAATTCTGTTACTTCAGAGATAAGAGGTTTTATATAACTCCATCCCAACCATGTACTTGTTCCTATAATTGCTAAAACAACATAATCACTAGGAACAAAGCTAGAAATATAAGTATTTGTTAATACAGGAATTAATACTTGTAGCCATAATAAACCAACAATACTCAAACATAATAAGCACCATTTTTTTACTACTGCATATTGATAATAAATTGAATATAATGTTATTGGAACAGCAATTAAACTTATTGTATAAGAAACAGCTGGTGTGGCTATTTCTAAAAAGGTTAAAAGGGTTAATGTTGAAAAGTATAAAATACTGAAGTCGCTTAGTTT
>NZ_CAZELG010000009.1:1397-335308 GCF_964512825.1 Tenacibaculum halocynthiae
TCCTTTTGAAGTAAGAACTGCATCACAATCTTTTTTATCATCTGCTCCAGAACAAAAAGCATGGCCAATAGAAGTTTGCAAGCCTAATTCTTGTTTTACGATAGCTACACTAACCACAATTCCTACTATAGATAGCAATAAATGAGAAATACTAAAAACAGAATCTGTTGTTTTTGAAATCAAAAAAGCAACTAAGAATCCTACAATTCCAAAACCTACATATTTAGGAATCTTACTAGTTTTTTTACTAGTTTGTATCGTATCTGTTTTTTCAACAGCTACTATAATCCCTGTAAACTTCTTTAAAAATTCTTCTTCAGATATCTTTTCTTTTCTGCCTTCTATAGAATATAAAATAAAATCACTTTTCTTTTTTTCAACTACAGTTAAGTTCTGCCCAGTACTATCATTCACTTGAACGATATAACAAGAAGGTAGTTGCTTTAATGTTTCTGAGTTAACAGGAACATCAGCTGCTACATTTTCTATATTAAAATGATCTAATACTCCTGTTATGGCATGTAAACTAGGATAGGAAGGATGACTTTGTATTTGAAACCTTAACTCTTCTTTATCAAAAGAGATTTTATTTTTCTGTAATAAAAGCTGAACTGATTGTATTAAAGTATTTTTCAAAATATAGATCATTTTCTATAGTGTTCAATACTTTAATTTATGTTACCCTTTTTTTTTGAAAAAAATAAAAAAGATAAATAAACCCAGTAAAATAGGAAGAATGTAGAGTAAGTAATTAGTAGTAAAAACAGGAGAAGTGTCTCCAATTAAAATAAAAGAAGCCCAGTAGTATGGAGATTGTTCTGATAAACTATGGTTTTTTAAATAGGTACGTTTCGCATTATTAAGCGCTTCAGATTTTGATTCTTTGTTTTTTAAATTGGAGTAAAACTCTTTCATGATGTATGAAGAGCTAGCGTCATTAATTTTCCACGTTGAAGAAACCACCGCATTGGCCCCAGAATGAAAGAAACCTCTAGCCAAGTTTAAAACACCTTCACCTTGTTTTAATTCTCCAATATTAGTCTCACAAGCACTTAAAACAACTAAGTCAGCGTTGTTTTTATAGGTGTATAGTTCATGTAACTTTAAGTCATTAGTAAAAAACTGAATGCTAGGATTGTTAGATGCATTTGCATGTGTTGCTAAATGAATGATTTTAGCATTACTAGTTTTATGAACAAAATTCTCTTTTGTAGCATTACTGTTTGTAAAGCTATCTCCACCTATTAAATTAGAAATAACAGCAGCTTCTTTTTCTGTTTTTTCTAGGGATGATAATTCAGTGTTTTTAAAATTAACAGGAGCAAAAACAGCAATGTCTGTATTTGTTTTTCGATCTCTATTTTTATTAAACTCAGAAAATGAGCTAGAGTAAGTATAGCTAATATTGCAATCGTTTACTAAATAGCGCAAGTCAGTAGCGCTAGTATTAAAAGCTTCAAAAGGAATGTTTTCTAAAGAAACATCACTAATAATACTAATATTTTTATTTTTAATAAGATCTTTAATCTCTTTAGTTGGGAATAAATGGTTGTAAAGTGAATATGAGACCTTTTTAAAACGTGCTAGTTCTTGTTTTTGATTAATTGGTTTTGAAATAAGTTTTTTGTATTCAGTAATCCCTAATAAAACACTATCAATATTTTTTATTTTAAAACGAATATCCTTGTTGTTAGCAATTAGTAGTCCCAACATTGATTGCTTGTTAGAATCTACATTACTAGTATTTAATGTATAGTAGAGTTTAATATCGTTTTTATTTAAGTTACTTTTTACTTGATTAAAAGAAATTTGTTGAATATCATTGTTTTGATTACTAAATTGGGGATATATCTTTTGAATAGAGTCTTTAAAATTCTGGTAGCTTACTTTTAAATCAAATAAAGAATCTTTTTTCTTTGAAGCTTTATAAGTGTTTGTTTCACTTTCTAATTGAAAAATATCTTTTTTAAATACGTTGTTTTTAATAGAAACTTCATTAGGAAGGTTGGTGAGTTTTATATTTTCATTAATGTTTAACGCTAACAAAAAAGCTTTATTTTTTTCCATTAACTCAAACATTAATTTAGAATCATTTAATAAATAAGCAGTGTAAATACCTAAATTAAAAGTTTCTGAAATTTCTTTTCGCCACAAATATTTTGTATTAGCTTCTGTGCTATAGTTGATCAGAATATTGACTATCCTATTAGTAAGGTTAACATTGTCAATAGCTTTTTGTAAGTATTCTTTTTCTTGTGTAGAATTGTATAATTGTAAAAGTATTTCTGTTTTAGTTTTTAAAGAAACTATAATTGATCTTTTGTCTCGTGTATTAAGAATTTTTTCTACGGAAAGAGAATTAATATTTTTATTTTTTTTTACTTTAAAACAATAACTAATTGCTTTTTTTATATGAGAAAGAGCTTTGATGTAATTATTATTTCTTTTAAAATAAGTAGCTATGTTTCTATGAGTTTCATTTAAATATGCTTTTTCCATTATATCATATTTAATACTTTTATTGAAAAAATACATAGAACTGTCATTTTTTAAATCCAAATATAATTCACCAATATTCATATAAGCATTTGCAACTATATTAGAATCTTTTTCTTTTAAAGAATTTTTTAATATTTTGAAATAATAGACTTTTGCTTTTTTGTAATCTTTTACATATGGGTTAGAATAAAGGTTTGCAATTCCAGTATGAAATGAATGTATGGCAACATTCCCAAGATTTAGACTTGAAGTATTATTAATTAAACTATCTCCTTTTTTTAAGTAATGAAGACCTAGTTTGGTGCTTTCTTGTGTGTTCATTTTGTAACAACAGTAAGAGAGCTGTGTATATTGAACTAATATGCTCCTTTTCGTACCATGTTTTTCTAATAAAGGTATCCCTTTTAAATAATGATTGATGGATTTATAGTAGTCTCCTTTTTTGTATAGGCAATTACCAATTTGACAATAAGATTGAGCAACTCTTTTTGGATAAGCATTTGAATTGATGGCTTTTTCAAAAAACTGTATTGCTTTTTGGTATTTTTTTTTAAACAAATAGAATTTACCTAAATTGTATAAAGCATTTGTGTGTTTTTTATTTACTAAATTTAAGTTATCTAAAATTGTGACTTCAATTTTACCATATTTTATAGCTAAATCATAGTTTTTTGTTTTCTTATAGTGAAAAAAAGAAAAGTTATGGGCTATTTGAGCGTATTTCGCATCCTTTATTTTGACTGAAGAAAGTATGCTGTCGATTTTTTTTTCAGAAAAATCTATTTTACTACTGAAAGCAACAATTTCTTTATAACTATATTGACTTATAGCCTTTTGATTGCAAAAGACTATAAGTATTAGTGTAATTAGCCTTAGGTGTTTATAAGTCATTTATTTTTAACTGAATAAAACCATTACCACCTTGATTATTATTACTGCCACAATTAGTGTTTGTTGAAACTGAAACCCCACAATCATTAAATATTTTATTGTAGGTTGAAAAATTGATATAGTTGTTTGTACTTTTGCCATTAGGTTTTTCTGCATCATCATCGTCAGCAACAGCTTTATCATTTTCTTTAGGATCAAATATTCGAAACTTGATTACTTCGGCATAAGGATTAGATGGGCATGGAACGATACTTGAAATATTATACCATAAACCTTTAACATTATTATTTTGTAGTGTTGCTCGAATACACTCTCTTTTTTGTACTCTTTCAGCAAAAGAGGTTCCAGGAGTATAAACAACTAAAAGTTCAAATGTTCTAATAGGAATACTAACTTCACTATTTTTAATTAAGGATGTAGAGTTTTTAAATTGTTTGTTTTCTGCAATAAAACTACATGTAATAAAGGCAACTAAAAGAAGTAGTCCTTTGTAAATAAAAGTACTTTTTTTCATGATTAGAAAGATTTTGTTTTCTTAATTTGATGTTTAAGGGACATCAAATACTATATACTCACAAATATAGTTTTTTTCAACTTTAACTTATTTGAAAATTAAAGTTGAAATGGAGGTTTAACATTCATTTAGTATTTTTATTTTCTTTTGAAATAGAAAAAAATCAATAAACCAATTATTAAAATAATACCTACATAATAAAAATAATGAGTAGTAAAAACAGGAGAAGTATCTCCTATTAAAACAAAAGAAGCCCAATAATAAGGAGTCTGCTCTGATAAACTATGGTTTTTTAAATAGGTGCGTTTCGCATTGTTAAGCGCTTCTGCTTTTGATTGTTTATTTTTTAAATTGGAGTAAAATTCCTTCATGATGTATGAAGAGCTAGCGTCATTAATTTTCCACGTTGAAGAAACTACTGCATTGGCTCCTGAATGAAAGAAACCTCTAGCTAAGTTTAAAACACCCTCACCTTGTTTTAACTCTCCAATGTTAGTTTCACAGGCACTTAAAACAACTAAATCCGCATTATTTTTATAGGTGTATAGTTCATGTAGTTTTAAATCATTAGTAAAAAACTGAATGCTCGGATTATTAGCAGAAGTAGCATGTGTTGCTAAATGAATGATTTTAGCATTACTCGTTTTACGAACAAAATTTTCTTTTGTAGCATTACTGTTTGTAAAACTATCTCCGTCTATTAAATTAGTAATAACAGCAGCTTCTTTTTCTGTGTTTTCTAGGGGGGATAATTCAGTGTTTTTAAAATTAACAGGAGCAAAAACAACAATGTCTGTATTTGTTTTTCGATCTCTATTTTTATTAAACTCAGAAAATGAGCTAGAGTAAGTATAGCTAATATTGCAATCGTTAACTAAATAGCGCAAGTCAGTAGCGCTAGTATTAAAAGCTTCAAAAGGAAGGTTTTCTAAGGAAACATCACTAACAATACTAATATTTTTATTTTTAATAAGATCTTTAATCTCTTTAGTCGGGAATAATTGGTTATAGAGTGAATATGAAACCTTTTTAAAACGTGCTAATTCTTGTTTTTGTGTAAGCGGTTTTGATATTAGTTTTTTGTATTCAGAAATAGCCAATAAAACACTATCAATATTTTTTATTTTAAAACGAATATCCTTGTTCTTAGCAATTAGTAGCCCTAACATTGATTGTTTATTAGCATCTACGTTACTAGTATTTAGTGTGTAGTATAGTTTAATATCGTTTTTATGTAAGTTACTTTTAACTTTGTTAAGATAAACTTGTTTAATGTCGTTGTTATGATTGCTAAACTGAGGGTATATTTTATGAATAGAGTCTTTAAAGTTTTGATAGCTTATTTTTAATTCAAATAAAGAATCTTTTTTCTTTGAAGTTTTATGTATTTCTGTTTCACTTTCTAATCGAAAAATATCTTTTTTTAATACGTTGTTTTTAACAGAAACTTCATCCGGTAAATTGGTTAGTTTTATGTTTTCATTAATATTTAAGGTTAATAAAAAAGCTTTATTTTTTTCCATTAACTCAAGCATTAACTTAGAATCGTTTAATAAATAAGCAGTATAAATACCTAAATTAAATATTTCTGAAATTTCTTTTCGCCACAAATATTTGGTGTTAGCTTCTGTGCTATAACTAATGAGAATGTTAACTATTTTATTGGTAAGTTGAACATTGTTAATAGCTTTTTGTAAGTATTCTTTATTTTGAGTAGTATTATAAAGTTGTACAAGAATTTCTGTTTTTGTTTTTAAAGAAACTAAAGCAGATTTCTTATGATTACTGTTAAGTATGTCTTCTATATTGAGTGTGTTTAAATTTTTGTTAGATGCTATTTTAAAGCAATAATTAATGGCCTTTTCAATTTGAGTAAGAGCGAGGTTGAATATTTTTTTTCTTTGATTATACGTAGCTAAGTTTCTATAAGTTTCATTTAAATAAACTTTTTTAGAAAAATCATAGCTAATACTTTTGTTTAAAAAATACACACAACTATCATTGTTTATATCCAAATATAGTTCACCCATATTCATGTAAGCGTTTGCTATATGGTTAGAATCTTTTCTTATTAATGAGTTATTCAATACTTTTAAGTAATATTCTCTTCCCTTATTATAGTTTTTTTTATGTTTATTAGAATATAAATTGGCAAGACCAGTGTATAAAAAGTTCCTTTTTTTGTAAGTTAATTTTAATTTAGGAGAGTTTTTAACTAAACTATCTCCTTTTTTTAAATATAAAAGGCCCAATTCAGTACTTTCTTTCGTGTCAATTTTGTAGCAACAATTAGAAAGTTTTATGTATTGAATTAATATGCTTTTTTTTAAACCATGTTTTTCTAGTAAAGGCAATCCTTTAATAAACATATTTATAGATTTGTAGTAGTCTCCTTTTTTAAAATAGGAATTTCCGATCTCACAATAAGATTGTGCAACTCTCATTCGATGTTTATTCGAATAAATAGCTTTTGAAAAGTAATGAATAGCTTTTTGATATTGTTCTAATTTAAGATGAAACTTACCTACGTTATAAAGTGCTTTTGTGTGTCTTTTGTTAATTATTTTTAAGCTATCTAAAATATGAATTTCTTTTTTCCCATATTTAATGGAAAGTTTGTAGTTTTTAGTTTTTTTAAAGTTAAAAACAGAAAAATTATGAGCTATTTGGGCGTATATAGAATCCTTTGTAGTTATTGAAAGTAAGATACTGTCAATTTTTTTTTCGGACAGTTTTGTTTTTTTATTGATGTTTATTATTTCTTTGTAACTATATTGACTTTTAGCCTTTTGGTGCCAAAAGACTAAAAGTAATATGAGTATTAACTTCTTTGGTTTCAAATTATAATTATTGATAATTATTGAGGTCCAAAACTACCTGAAATTCCTTGTGCTAAATTGCAATTAGTATTACTTGAAGCAGTAGTTAAATTACAGTCATCTATTATAGTTAAAAACGCTAAATCACTAACATACATTTGAACTTTAATATGATTAGGTTTATCTAAGGCTTCATCATCATTATCAACATCACTGACATTATCTTTTCCTTTTATTATACCAAATGTAATAACTTCAGCGTTAGAGTTGGAAGAGCAGGGTGTAATACTTTCAATTGAATATGTACCTACTCCATAATATTGTAAAGTTGTTAAGATACATTGTCTTTTCTGAATTCTGTCAGAAATAGATGTTCCCGAAGGATACACAATTAAAAGCTCAAAAGTGTCATAAAATGTATTGATTTCTGTTTTTTTAATATTATTGTTAAGATCATTTTCTTCTTTAACAATAAAACTAAATGTTACAAAAGCAACTAATAAAATTAGCGCTTTGTAAGTAAAATTACTTTTTTTCATGATTATAAATATTTTGTTTTCTTAATTTGATGTTTATGAAAACATCAAATGTTACCCAAGGGCAAATATAATTTTTTTATTTTTGTCAGATAACTATTTAAAATGGAAGGAAAGTTTTTTTTAGAAGCTATAGAAAAGAATGATTCAAGTGTTATAAAAACAATTTATGAACAGAGTTTTTATGCTATAAAGCAATTTGTTCTTCAAAACAAAGGAAATAGTGAAGATGCTGAGGATGTTTTTCAAAAAGCTTTACTACAAATAGCGGTTAGATTAAAAAAAGAAAAATTTGAAATAAAGTCAAGTTTTGAAGGCTTTCTTTATACTGTTTGTAGAAATTTATGGCGTAGAGAGTTAAATATAAGAAAAAATAGGGTAACAAATAATGAGGTTGTTGAACAGGTAAGTGAAGAGAGGGATACTGCCTTGTCGTATTTGGAAATTAAAAAACAAGAATTGTTTGTAGAAAAATTAGGAATGTTGTCTGAAAACTGTAGAAATATTTTAAATCTGTTTTTTGCTAAAATGCCCTATGCGGAAATTTTAGCAACTACTGAGTATAGCTCTGAAACAGTTATACGACAGCGAGTTTTTAAGTGTAAAAAGAAACTGACAGAACTTATTAGAGGAGATGTGAGGTATATGAAATTAAAAGCGGTATGATGATGGAAGAAGATATATTAATTGAACGTTATTTTAAAGACGAACTTTCAGAAATAGAAACAAAGGCTTTTAAGGATAGGCTAAAAACTGACGAAGATTTTAAAATTAAAGTAGATTTTGAAAAAGAGTTGTTTGATTCTTATAATGAAGAGTTGTGGAATTTTTCAATAGATGAGAACGATGAGGTTGATGAAATAGAAGCTTTTTTTAAAGGTACTGTAGCTAAGAGTTTCGAAAAAACAATTAAAGAAGGAAGTGATGCTTTTAAAAACAAGAAAAAAGGAAAAATAAGACCATTATTCTTTATTTCAGTAGCAGCAAGTATTGCCTTATTGGTAGGAGTATTTAGGTTTTTTAATAATGGAAGTCCGAACAGTAATTATGGTGACTTGTATAATGAGTATGTTTCGCAGACATCGCTTCCTACTTTTGTGAATAGAGGAGATAATGATACAGAAGTTAATTTAATTGAAGCAGAAAAGAGTTTTAAAAACAAAGACTATAAAAAAGCATTGGTGATTTTTGGTAAGAGCTTATTACAAGATAAAAATAATAGTGCTGTTTATATGTATAAAGCAATATCACATATAGAGTTAAAAGATTATATAAGTGCTGAAAAAATACTTGACAGTTTAATAAATAGCGATTTAATTGATGCTCAAAAAGGATATTGGTTTAAATCACTTTCATTGGTAAAGCAAAACAAGTTAACTGAAGCTAAAGAGTTACTGCATCTTATTATTGACAAAGCCTATTACAATAAAGATAAAGCTCAAGAGTTGTTAGAGCAATTGAATTAATATTAATTGTTTAAAGTCTGTAAGAGAAAACTAACTTTTTAAGTGGTCTGTAATTATAGAGAGATTACTTTATTTCATTCGTAATGACGGTTTTTATTAAGTTTTTGTTCGTGTCATTACGAGAAAGCTTACTTTCGAATAATATGTGTAATTATAGAGAGATTACTTCACTTTGTTCGTAATGACAGTTTTGTAGTTAGTTTTTGTTCACGTCGTTACTAGAAAATGTTTTTTGAAGTACTCTGTAGTTATAGAAAGATTACTTCGTTTCATTCGTAATGACATTTTTGTAGTTAGTTTTTGTTTACGTCATTACGAGAAAGTTTACTTTTGAAGTAATCTGTGAAATTATAATGAGATTACTTCACTTCGTTCGTAATGACTGTTTTTTATTTTGACTTTATTTTTTTAGTTCTTTCTTTAAAAATTTAGCGGTATAACTCGTTTTATGTTTAGCTACTTTTTCTGGAGTTCCAGATACTAATATTTTTCCACCACCTTTTCCACCTTCCATACCAACATCAATAATATAGTCGGCAAGTTTTATTACGTCTAAATTGTGTTCAATAATTAAAACCGTATTCCCTTTGTTAGTTAGTTTGTTCAGCACTTCCATTAAAACACGAATGTCTTCAAAATGTAAACCGGTAGTAGGTTCATCTAAAATATAAAAAGTATTTCCAGTATCTCTTTTTGAAAGTTCAGAAGCTAGTTTTATACGTTGTGCTTCTCCACCAGATAATGTGGTAGATCGTTGTCCTAAGGTAATGTAGCCTAAACCAACATCTTGAATAGTTTTTAATTTACGATGTATTTTCGGAATTAATTCAAAGAAATCAACTGCTTCATTAATTGTCATTTCTAATACATCAGAAATAGATTTTCCTTTGTACCTAATCTCCAAAGTTTCTCTATTAAAACGTTTTCCTTGGCAGGTTTCACATTCTACATGTACATCAGGTAAAAAGTTCATTTCAATAACACGAACACCTCCACCCTGGCATGTTTCACAACGACCTCCTTTTACATTAAAGCTAAATCGTCCAGGTTTGTATCCACGGATAGATGCTTCAGGTGTTTTAGCATATAAACTTCTAATTTCACCAAAAACCCCAGTATAAGTTGCAGGGTTTGAACGTGGTGTTCTACCTATCGGTGATTGATCAATATCAATTACTTTATCTACATTTTCTAACCCTTCAATTTTTTTATAAGGCATAGGTTTTTTTACACCTCTATAGATATGCGCATTTAAAATTGGGTATAATGTTTCATTAATTAAAGTAGATTTTCCACTACCTGAAACACCCGTAACACAAATCATTTTACCTAAAGGAAATTCAACAGAAACATTTTTTAAGTTATTTCCAGATGCTCCTGATAATTTTATGGTTTTTCCATTCCCTTCTCTTCTTTTAGTAGGAACTTCAATTGTTTTTCTTTTAGATAAATAATCAGCAGTTAGGGTTTTGTGAGATTTTAAATCTTCAAAAGTACCTTGACTTACAACTTCTCCACCATGCCTTCCTGCACCAGGACCAATATCAAATACAAAATCGGCATGTTTAATCATATCTTCATCATGTTCAACTACTAAAACAGAATTTCCAACATCACGAAGTTTAATCAATGAGTTAATTAGTTTTTCATTATCACGTTGATGAAGTCCAATACTAGGTTCATCTAAAATATATAAAACACCAACCAATTGAGATCCTATTTGTGTAGCCAAACGAATACGTTGCGCTTCACCACCAGATAAAGATTTTGAGGTTCTATCTAAGGTTAAGTAATCTAGACCAACATCTAATAAAAATTGAATTCGAGTTCGGATTTCTTTTAAAATTTCAGAAGCAATTTTTAGTTGTTTTTCACTGAACTCACTTTCTATGTTTTTAAACCAATTAGCAAGTTCAGTAACATCCATTTGTGCTAAATCACTAATGTTATTATTAACAATTTTAAAATGTAAAGCTTCTTTTTTTAATCGTTTTCCTTCACAAACGGAGCAAGAAACTTCGTCCATAAAACCTTTGGCCCATCTTTTAATAGAGGAACTGTCGGTATCCTTATATTGGTTTTCAATAAAAGCAATGATACCTTCAAAGTCTATTTCATATTTTCTTGTAACACCAGCCGCTTTCGATTTAATGGTAAATGATTCCTTACCACCATTTAAAATAATGTCTTTTGCTTCTTTAGGTATTTTATTAATTGGATCAGTTAGTTTAAACTTATAACGTTCAGCAATAGTTTGAAGTTGTTTAAAAATCCAACTGTTTTTTTGTTCTCCTAAAGGAATAATACCTCCATTTTTAATGGAGATACTATCATCTGGAATTATTTTTTGAAAATTAACTTCATTAGTTATTCCCAAGCCATTGCAATCGTTGCATGCACCTTTTGGTGAGTTAAATGAAAATGTATTTGGCTCAGGGTTTGGATATGCAATACCAGTTGTGGGGCACATTAGTTCCCTACTAAAATATCTAGGTTTATCATCGTCAATATCAATAACCATTAATATGTTATTACCAGTGTATAAAGCGGTTTTAATGGTTTCTTCTAAGCGTTTTTCAGCAGCGTTACTAATGGGTAGTCTATCTATAACAACTTCTATATCGTGTGTTTTATAACGGTCAAGTTTCATTCCTTTCTCAATCTCACGAATTTCTCCATCAACTCGAACTTTAACAAAACCTTGTTTAGATATTTGTTCAAACAACTCACGGTAATGACCTTTTCTAGATTTAATTAATGGAGCAAGAACAGCAATTCGTTTTCCATCGAAATCTTTTAAAATTAAGTTTTTTATTTGGTCGTCAGAATAACTAACCATTTTTTCTCCTGTGTTAAAAGAATATGCATCAGCAGCACGTGAAAACAACAAACGTAAAAAGTCATAAATTTCTGTAATAGTTCCAACTGTTGATCTAGGACTTTTATTAGTTGTTTTTTGTTCAATAGAAATAACAGGAGATAAACCATCTATTTTATCTACATCTGGACGTTCTAATCCACCTAAGAATTGGCGAGCATATGCAGAAAACGTTTCTATATATCTTCGTTGTCCTTCAGCATATATGGTATCAAAAGCTAATGATGATTTTCCACTTCCACTTAAACCAGTAATTACAACTAGTTTTTCTCGAGGAATTTTAACGTCAATGTTTTTTAAATTATGGGCTCTTGCTCCATAAACTTCGATATATTCTTGCTCTTTCAAAGTGAGTTATTTACAGAAAAAAGCAAATTTAAGCAATACTTATGTATTTTAGTTTACTAGATATAAACAAAATAGTATCTTGCAGTTAAAACAGAAAAATAGTATAATGAGAATAATCCATTCAACACGACATTTTTTTGAGAGAAACGGATTTTATGTATCATCGCGTTTAGCGGATAGATTAGGTATGAGAGCTGTAAATGTTCGATTATTTTTTATTTATATTTCTTTTGTTACTATCGGTCTTTCTTTTGGCTTGTATTTAACTTTAGCGTTCTTGTTAAGGTTAAAAGATATGATTTACACTAAAAGAACTTCGGTTTTTGATTTATAATGAATACGATATTTCAATCACGTTTATATAAAGCTGTTTTATTCTCCATATTAATTTTATTAGTAGGAGTAGGAGGGTATTGTTTTTTGTTTGACTATTCTTTTGTGGATGGTTTGTATATGACAATTATTACTATAACTACTATTGGTTTTGGAGAAGTACATCCGTTTGGAACTGGAGAAAAAATATTTACAATAGGACTCATTTTATCTAGTTTGTTTATTTTCGGATATGCGGTATCTTCATTTTCAGAATATTTAATAAGTGGCCAGTTTTTTCATCAATTAAAAATTAAAAAAGTGCAAAAAAAAATAGAGAAGTTGAAAGGACATACTATTGTTTGTGGTTATGGCAGAAATGGACGTCAGGCTATAGCTAAATTAAAAAGTTATAAAAAAGATTTTGTAGTAGTTGAGCAAAATCAAACAATAATACAACGATTAGACAACGATGGTGTACTAAATATTGAAGGAGATGCAACAACTGATGAAACTTTGATAAAAGCAGGAATTTTAAATGCTAGTAATTTAATAACAGCTTTACCTTCTGATGCTGATAATTTATTTGTAGTACTTACTGCTAAACAATTAAATAGAAAGTGTAAAATAATAAGTAGAGCTTCTAAAGAAACTTCGTATAGTAAATTAAAAATAGCAGGTGCTGATAATGTTATAATGCCAGATAAGTTAGGGGGTGCCCATATGGCTTCATTGGTAGTAACACCAGATGTGATAGAGTTTGTAGATCGTTTAACTATTGAAGGTGATACGACAGCTAATTTGGAAGAGATAGCAATTAATAATTTGCCACAAGAATATATTGATAAAACTATTTTAGATTTAGATTTAAGAAAGCAAACAGGTTGTACTGTTATAGGATATAGAACTTCTGAAAAAGAATATATTATTAATCCTGATGCTTCAGTAACACTAAAAGCGGGTGCTAACTTAATTGTTTTAGGAAGACCAGAGCAAATAACAAAATTAAGAGAGTTGTTTTAATGAAAAGAGTTGTGATAACAGGAAGTAATGGTTTACTTGGTCAAAGTTTGGTTAGTTTACTATTAAATGAAAAAGATAAATATAAGGTAATAGGTTTTTCTAGAGGGGATAATAGGAGTGGGAGAAATGATTTTGAATATGTTTCGATTGATATAACAGATGAAATGTTATTGAAAGAAAAACTGAAAACATATACTCCTGATGTTATTATTAATACTGCAGCAATGACAAATGTTGATGCTTGCGAAGATAATAAAGAAGAATGCGATAAACTTAATGTAGATGTAGTTCATTTTCTTAAAGAATATGCTGAAAAAACGAATGCTCATCTGATTCATTTATCAACAGATTTTATTTTTGATGGTGAAAAAGGATATTATAAAGAAACTGACGACCCAAATCCTTTAAGTTATTATGGAATGTCAAAGCTTAAGTCTGAAGAATTGTTAACTTCTTCATCTGTACATTACACAATTTTACGTACAATTTTGGTGTATGGAAAGGTGTTCGATATGTCTAGAAGTAATATTGTGCTATGGGTTAAAAAATCTTTAGAAGAAGGGAAGGAAGTTACTATAGTTAATGATCAATATAGAATGCCAACCTATGTTGAACCTTTGGCGTTGGCTTGCAAGTTAGTTATTGATAAAAAAGCAAAAGGAGTATTTAATGTGTCTTCCAAAAAACTATTAAGTATATATGAAATAGCTATGGAGATTGCTGAGGTGTTTGATTTAAACAAAAAATTGATTAAGCCTATTTCAACTCAAAGTTTAAATCAAAAAGCATCAAGACCAGCTAAAACAGGTTTTGATTTAAGTAAGAGTATTGAGCAATTAAACTTTGTGCCAGAAAATTTTAAACAAGATTTACAAAACTTTAAAGAAAAATTAACTTAAAAACTACATTTAACGCATAAAAGTTGGCAAAACTTCAATTTTTTAAGATATTGCAATCCACTAATTCAAAAAAAACTAACTTATAATTTATATTATGAAGAAAAAACTTCTAGCATTATTAATGTTAATAATGCCAATGTTAACTTTTGCACAAGAGAAAGGACTAGCAGAAAAGATAAATGAAGGTTTTAAACCTGTTGCAGATGCTTGGGGAAGCATTGTTTTTTATCCAGTAAAACTAGGTGGAGGAGTTGAAATGCCTTTGGTTATTATTATGTTACTTTCTGCGGGTTTAATTTTTACGATTATATTCAAGTTTGTAAATATTCGATTATTTCCTACATCAATTAATATAGTAAGAGGGAAGTATGATGATGTTGATCACGCTACTTCTGGTGTTATGGCAGGAGACCCAACTCCAGGAGGTGATGCTATTGAAACTATTAGAGTTGAAGGCAATGAAGGTGAGGTAACCCATTTTCAAGCGTTAACAGCTGCTTTGTCAGGAACTGTTGGTTTAGGTAATATTGCAGGGGTTGCAGTAGCTTTATCATTAGGAGGTCCTGGAGCTACTTTTTGGATGATTGTTGCTGGTTTATTAGGAATGTCGTCAAAGTTTGTAGAGTGTACTTTAGGTGTTAAGTACCGTGATGTAGGTGAAGATGGAACTATTTATGGAGGACCAATGTATTACCTTAAAAAAGGTTTAGCTGATGTTGGTAAAAGTGGATTAGGTAAAGTGTTAGCTGTGGTATTTGCAGTTATGGTTGTTGGTGGTTCGTTTGGTGGTGGAAATATGTTCCAGGCTAATCAAGCAGCTCAACAATTTGGAAGTATGATTGGATCTAACGATTTATCTACAGCCTTAATTTTTGGTATTATTATGGCAGTTTTAGTAGCTGTAGTAATTATTGGAGGAATTAAAAGAATTGGAAATATTACTGAGAAGATTGTACCTTTTATGGTAGGAATATATTTTTTAGCAGCAGTTATAATTTTAGTTGCTAATTTTTCTAAAATAGGAGATGCTTTCGGTCAAATTTTTGATGGAGCATTTAATGCTAAAGGTATTTCAGGTGGTTTACTTGGAGTGCTAATTATTGGTTTTCAAAGAGCTGCATTTTCAAATGAAGCTGGAGTAGGTTCAGCTGCGATTGCACATTCAGCAGTAAAAACAAAATATCCTGCATCTGAAGGGTTGGTTGCTTTATTAGAGCCTTTTATTGATACTGTGGTGGTTTGTACAATGACAGCATTAGTAATTATTATTACAAACGGAAATGGTGATATAATGACATATGGAGTAAAATCACCTGATGGAGTTTTAGCTACTTCTAAGGCCTTTGCTTCTGTATTACCATGGTTTCCTTATATTTTAACAATAGCAGTTGTGTTATTTGCTTTTTCAACTATGTTGTCTTGGTCATACTATGGGTTACAAGGATGGATGTTCTTATTTGGTCGTTCAAAAGCGTCTGATTATGCATATAAAATCTTATTTTGTTTATTTGTAATTATAGGTTCAGCTGCAAGTTTAGGTGCTGTTACTGATTTTTCTGATGCAATGATATTTGCAATGGCAGTTCCAAATGTGATAGGATTATGCTTCTTGTTCCCTAAAGTTCGTGAAGAGTTATCTAAGTATTTGAAAGCTATCGGAGTTATGAAGGCTTAAAATATTCCATATAAAATGAAGTTATTTAAATCCCATTTCTGGTATACTAAAAGCCAAAGAAATGGGATTTTCTTTTTAATAATTCTTATTGTCCTGTTGCAAGCTATATATGTATTTGTAAATTTTCATGAAGAAGAAACTGAAGATTTAGATAAAAATGAATTAGCAGTTTTTTTAAAAGAAATAGATAGCCTAAGGGAAGATAAACTTAAAAAGAAAGGGCCTAAGTTATATCCGTTTAATCCTAATTATATTTCTGACTACAAAGGGAGTAAATTAGGAATGTCTATAGATGAAATAGATAGATTACATGAGTTTAGAAAAAGAGGAAGATTTATAAATTCAAAAAAGGAATTTCAACAAGTAACAAAAATATCGGATAGTTTATTTTTTAAAATAGCGCCTTATTTTAAATTTCCTGATTGGGTAACTAAGAGAAATCTGAAAAAAAGAAATGACGCTGAAAATATAATCAGATCTAGTGCGAAGCAAAAAGAATTTGAAGAGGTTATTAAGTTCTCAAGTATTGATATAAATAAGGTCACATTAAGAGATGTGGTGAATTGTGTGGGGGATCAAGAGTTAGCTCAAAAATTATTAAATTATAGAAGTAGAATACAAGGGTTTACTTTTGTGTCACAATTAAACGAAGTTTCTGGAATTAAGGACAATGTTGTAAGAAAACTAAGGAGTACTTTTAAAATACTACATAAGCCGCAAATATTAAAAGTGAATGTAAATACAGCTACATTTAAAGAGGTTTTAAGAAATCCATATATAGATTATATACTTTGTAAAAAAATATTTGATTATAAGGAGGAAGTCGCCGAAATCCAAAACATTGCTGAATTGAAAAATATTAGCGGTTTCCCATTAAAAAAATACGCTAGAATAGTCTTATATTTGGAAGCGAAATAAACAACAACTAATTATAAAATCAATGAATAGTATGTACTTTACTGAAGAGCACGAATCTTTTCGTCAAAGTTTTAAGGGCTTTTTACAAAAAGAAGTTGTTCCTCATATAGATAAATGGGAAAAGGATGGGACTGTTGAACGTTTTATTTGGAAAAAGTTTGGGGAAATGGGCTACTTTGGTTTAAACCAGCCTGAAGAATATGGTGGATTAGGTTTAGATCTTTTTTATACGGTAATCTTTTTAGAAGAATTACAGAAAATTAATTCTGGAGGTTTTGCTGCAAACATGTGGGCTCATGCATATTTAGCCATGACGCATCTTAATAAAGAAGGAGATGATAGAATTAAAAAAGAATATTTAACACCAAGTATTGAAGGTGATAAAATAGGGTGCTTATGTATTTCTGAACCTTTTGGAGGAAGTGATGTTGCAGGAATGCGTACAACAGCAATAAAAGATGGAGATAATTTTGTGATTAATGGATCAAAAACATTTATAACAAATGGTGTTTACTCTGATTATTTAGTAGTTGCGGCAAAAACAAACCCTGAAGCAAAACATAAAGGGATGAGTATTTTTGTTGTAGATAGAAATGTACAGGGAGTTTCAGCTGTTAAATTAGATAAATTAGGATGGAGAGCATCTGATACCGCTGAAATAGCATTTGATAATGTTATTGTTCCTAAAGAAAACTTAATGGGAGAGGAAGGTTCTGGTTTTTCTTATATTATGCAACATTTTGCTTTAGAACGTTTGATTATGGGTATAAATGCGCATGCCAGATCTGAATATGCTGTAGATTATGCATTGCAATATATGAATGAAAGACAGGCATTTGGTAAACATTTAAATGAATTTCAAGCATTGAGGCATAAAGTTGCTGAAATGGCAAGTAAAGTTGATATGTGTAAAGAGTATAATTACTCAATCACAAAGCGATTAAATGATGGCCAATATGTAGTGAAAGAAGCAAGTATGAGTAAGTTACTTTCTACAAAGATGGCTGATGAGGTTATATACGATGCTTTACAGTTATTAGGAGGGTATGGTTATATGGAGGATTATCCAATGGCAAGACTTTTAAGAGATAGTCGTTTAGGTCCAATAGGGGGTGGTACTTCTGAGATTTTAAAAGAGATTATTGCAAAAATGATTATCGATAAAAAAGAATATAGACCAGCAACCTAGTAGGTACTGTATTCTCAAAATTATAATAGTTTTTTATAAGTAATTCTAGTGAAGAAAGTGTTGATGATGAATAGTTTGAAAATAATTCACAAAAGATAATTGTATTTCAAAATTTGTTTTTACTTTTGCAGTCCTAAAAATAAAATTTAGAGACAGACATGAAGGGAGGTGCAATTATATGTTAATCATTCCAGTAAAAGAAGGAGAGAATATTGATAGAGCGTTAAAACGTTACAAACGTAAATTTAGCAATACTAAAACAATGCGAGAATTACGTAATAGGAAGCAGTTTACAAAACCTTCAGTAGCTAATAGAGCTCGAAAAATAAAAGCATCTTATGTTCAGCAGTTAAGAACACAAGAAGAAATAGGATAAAAAAATCCTTAAATAAATAAAGTCCCGTATTATTTTAATACGGGACTTTTGTTTGTGGTAAACATTGGTTAAATTTGAGGATATATATTTATTTATGCTAGTAACATCGTTTTTGGAGTATTTAGAGTTTGAAAAGAAATATTCTAAACATACCATAATGGCTTACGAAAACGATTTGATAGCGTTTAAGGAGTTTTGTATAGAGAATTATGAAGAAGATGATTTAACGAGTATTCACTATCGTGAAATAAGAAATTGGATTGTAGATTTGGTGAATGGAGGTGTTTCGAATAGAAGTGTTAATCGGAAGGTGAGTTCATTAAAGTCATTTTATAATTTTTTGCAAAAAATAGAAGAAATTGATATAAATCCATTAGCAAAACATAAATCATTAAAGGTTCAGAAAAAAATCAATTCACCTTTTACGGAGTTGGAAATAAATAATGCAATAAATTTAATAAAAGAGAAAGATGATTTCGAAGGATTAAGAGATAGGTTAGTTGTTGAGTTGTTATATTCAACAGGTATAAGGAGGGCGGAATTGATTAGTCTTGAAGAAAAAAATATCGATTATGTTAATAATACTATAAAAGTTTTAGGTAAGAGAAATAAAGAAAGATTAGTTGTTTTATTGCCATTTGTAGTGGAAACTATTGATAGTTATTTGATTAAGAAAAAAGAACTGTCGTTAACAGATGATGATGGTTATTTATTGATGACTAAAAAGGGAGGTAAAATATATGAAACACTTGTTTATAGAATAATAAATTCGTACTTTAGTAGGGTGTCTACAAAAGGAAAAAAGAGTCCGCATGTGTTAAGGCACGCCTTTGCTACGCATTTATTAAATAATGGTGCATCGCTGAATTCGGTTAAAGAATTACTAGGGCATTCAAGTTTAGCCTCTACCCAAGTTTATACGCATAATAGCTTGGAACAAATGAAAAAAGTGTTTAACATGGCTCACCCTAGAGGAGCTGATTAAAAATTGAAAGATTATGAAGGTATTTACACAATCTGTTAACTTCACCGCCGACAAGAAATTAATTGACTATATAGAGAGGAAAATAGGGGGCTTAGAAAAGTTTCATGATAAGATTGTTGATGCAGAGGTGTTTTTAAAAGTGCAAAAAACAAGTGAAAAGGAAAATAAAATTACTGAAGTAAAAGTTAATATACCAGGAAGTGAGTTGATGTTTAAAAAACAATATAAAACCTTTGAAGAGGGTATTAGTGTTGCGATTGAGTCGTTAAAAAGGCAGTTAAAAAAATCAAAAGAAAAGGATAAAGATTTTTTAGTGCTATAAAAATGAAAAAATTTTCAAAAAAAGTTTTAGAAAATCAAAATTACTTTATACATTTGCAGTCCGTTAGAAATAGCGGATTGTTTTTTGCAATAAAAAGCCGATGTAGCTCAGCTGGCTAGAGCAGCTGATTTGTAATCAGCAGGTCGTGGGTTCGAGTCCCTCCATCGGCTCAATTAAAGTTCATTAACATAATACAATTAAAATGGGGAGATTCCAGAGCGGCCAAATGGGACGGACTGTAACTCCGTTGTCTTACGACTTCGCAGGTTCGAATCCTGCTCTCCCCACTTTTTAAAACTGATTAATTAATATATTAAGCTTCAATTTTTAATTATTAATGAAAGGTTTTAAAATCCGCGAGAGTAGCTCAGTTGGTAGAGCGTCAGCCTTCCAAGCTGAATGTCGCCGGTTCGAACCCGGTCTCTCGCTCTAATTTCCAAGCCGGTGTAGCTCAGTTGGTAGAGCGCATCCTTGGTAGGGATGAGGTCACGGGTTCAAATCCCGTCGCTGGCTCTTTTAGAGTATTTTAAAATAGGTTTTAAAGTAACACTAAATATATTTAACTAAGAATAAAAATTAATAATCATGGCAAAAGGAACTTATGATCGTTCGAAACCGCACTTAAACGTAGGTACTATTGGTCACGTAGATCACGGTAAAACTACTTTAACTGCTGCAATTACTAAGGTTTTAGCAGATGCAGGATATTCAGAAGCAAGAGCTTTTGATCAAATAGATAATGCTCCAGAGGAGAAAGAGAGAGGTATTACAATTAACTCTTCTCACGTAGAGTATCAAACAGCTAATCGTCACTATGCTCACGTTGATTGTCCAGGTCACGCCGATTATGTAAAGAACATGGTAACTGGTGCTGCACAAATGGATGGAGCTATCTTAGTAGTTGCTGCTACTGATGGTCCAATGCCACAAACTCGCGAACACATCTTATTAGGTCGTCAGGTAGGTATTCCACGTATCGTTGTTTTCTTAAACAAAGTTGACATGGTTGATGATGAGGAGTTATTAGAGTTAGTAGAAATGGAAGTAAGAGAATTATTGTCTTTCTATGAATATGATGGAGATAATGGTCCTGTAGTTTCAGGTTCTGCTTTAGGAGCTTTAAATGGTGAAGAAAAATGGGTTAATACAGTTTTAGAATTAATGGAATCTGTAGATACTTGGATTGAAGAGCCACCAAGAGATACTGAAAAAGATTTCTTAATGCCAATTGAAGATGTATTCTCAATTACAGGTCGTGGTACTGTTGCTACTGGTCGTATTGAAACTGGTATCATCAATTCTGGTGACGCTGTTGAGATTATTGGTATGGGAGAAGAAAAATTAACTTCTACTGTAACTGGTATTGAAATGTTCCGTCAAATCTTAGATAGAGGTGAGGCTGGAGATAACGCTGGTATCTTATTAAGAGGTATAGCTAAAGAAGATATTAAAAGAGGAATGGTAATCTGTAAGCCAGGTTCTGTAACTCCACACGCTAAGTTCAAAGCTGAGGTGTATATCTTAAAGAAAGAAGAAGGTGGACGTCATACTCCATTCCATAACAACTACCGTCCTCAGTTTTATGTACGTACTACTGATGTTACTGGAAACATTAACTTACCTGATGGAGTTGAAATGGTAATGCCAGGAGATAACTTAACAATTACTGTTGATTTAATCCAACCAATTGCATTAAACTTAGGTTTACAGTTCGCAATCCGTGAAGGAGGTAGAACAGTTGGTGCTGGTCAGGTAACTGAAATTTTAGACTAATTTTAAGGTCTTAAATATATAAAATAAGGAGTCTCTTTAAAAAGAGAGGCTCCTTTTAAAATGAAATACGGGTTTAGCTCAGTTGGTAGAGCACTGGTCTCCAAAACCAGGTGTCGGGGGTTCGAGTCCCTCAATCCGTGCAAAACTAAAACGAGTTACAGGTTTTTCTGTAACTCGTTAAAAGGATAAAATCATGAATAACTTTATACAATACATTAAAGATTCTTTTGAAGAATTAAATACTAATATGACTTGGGTATCTAGAGAAGAGGCTCAAAAGTCAACGGTAGTTGTAGCTGCATTTACTATAGTTTTTGCATTAGCTGTAGCAGGAATTGATTGGGTTTTTCAAACAGGGTTAGATAACTTCTTTAAAAGGTTTTAATAATGGCTGAGTCAGTGATGAAGTGGTATGTTGTTAGAGCTATTGGTGGTCAAGAGAATAAAGTGAAAACTTATATCGAAACTGAAATAGCACGTCATGGTTTATCTGATTTTGTAAGTCAAGTAATTGTTCCGACAGAAAAAGTTATTCAAGTAAGAAATGGAAAAAAAATAAACCGTGAGAGAGTTTATTTTCCAGGGTACATAATGGTTGAGGCTAACTTAGCTGGAGAAGTACCACACATAATAAAATCAGTAACTGGAGTTATTGGTTTTTTAGGTGAAACTAAAGGAGGAGATCCTGTGCCTATGAGAAAATCAGAGGTAAATAGAATGTTAGGTAAAGTAGATGAGTTATCTGTAAAGGATGAAAATATTGCAATACCATATAACGTAGGAGAAACTGTAAAAGTAATTGATGGTCCTTTTAATGGATTTGATGGTACAGTTGAAAATGTAAATGAAGAAAAGCGTAAGCTTGAGGTAATGGTTAAGATTTTCGGAAGAAAAACACCATTAGAATTGAATTACATGCAAGTAGAGAAAATATAATTGTTACAACCTATATTTTGATTTGTTTTTAGCTTCCACTTTTAAACAAATCGTTAAATCTTAAACAATGGCAAAAGAAGTAAGTAAATTAGTAAAACTACAAGTAAGGGGAGGTGCAGCGAATCCGTCGCCACCAGTTGGACCCGCTTTAGGTGCTGCCGGTGTTAACATCATGGAGTTCTGTAAGCAGTTTAATGCACGTACACAGGACAAACAAGGTAAAGTATTACCTGTTGTTATTACTGTTTATACTGACAAATCATTTGAATTTGTAGTAAAAACACCACCAGCTGCAGTACAATTATTAGAAGCGGCCAAAATTAAGAAAGGTTCAGGTGAACCTAATAGGAAAAAAGTAGCAAAAGTTTCTTGGGATCAAATTCGAGGAATTGCAGAAGACAAAATGGTTGATATGAATGCCTTTGAAGTTGAATCTGCAATGAGAATGATCGCTGGAACAGCTCGTTCTATGGGATTAACAGTAACGGGCGATGCTCCTGCATAAACTTAAAAGAGATTTAGAAAATGGCAAGATTGACTAAAAAACAAAAAGAGGCTCACGCTAAATTAGATAGCTCTAAAGTTTATAACTTAACAGAAGCATCAGCTTTAGTAAAAGACATTACAAATGTAAAATTTGATGCATCTGTAGATTTAGCAGTACGTTTAGGAGTAGATCCTCGTAAAGCTAATCAAATGGTTCGTGGTGTTGTAACATTACCACACGGAACAGGTAAAGATGTAAAAGTTTTAGCATTAGTTACTCCAGATAAAGAAGCAGAAGCTACAGCAGCTGGTGCAGATTATGTTGGATTAGATGAATACCTTCAAAAAATTAAAGGAGGATGGACAGACGTTGATGTAATAATCACTATGCCTAGTGTTATGGGTAAATTAGGTCCTTTAGGTCGTATTTTAGGACCAAGAGGTTTAATGCCTAACCCTAAAACAGGTACAGTAACAATGGATGTATCAAAAGCAGTAACAGAAGTAAAAGCTGGTAAAATTGACTTTAAAGTTGATAAAACTGGTATCGTACATGCTGCAATCGGAAAAGTATCTTTTGATGCTAAAAAGATTGAAGAAAATGCAAACGAGTTATTGCAAACACTTATTAAATTAAAGCCAACAGCAGCAAAAGGAGAGTACATAAAAAGTATCTTTATGTCTTCAACTATGAGTCCTAGTGTTGCTATTGATGAAAAATCTTTATCATAAGGCAGTTAAAACTTTTTAATCATGACTAGAGAGGAAAAATCACAAGTAATAGAAGATTTAACAGCACAATTAGCAGATACTAATACCATTTATTTAGCAGATATATCTGGATTAGATGCTGTTACTACATCAAACTTACGTAGAGCTTGTTTTAAAGCGAATGTACAGTTATCTGTTGTTAAGAACACATTGCTTTCAAAAGCAATGGAAGCTTCTGATAAAGAATTTGCTGAGTTACAAGATGTATTAAAAGGTAATACTTCAATGTTAATTTCTGAAGCATCTAATGCTCCAGCTAAAGTTATCAAAGAGTTCAGAAAAAAATCAGATAAACCTTTATTAAAAGGTGCATATGTTGAAGAAGCAGTTTATGTTGGTGATGACCAATTAGACGCTCTTGTAAACATTAAATCTAGAGAAGAACTTATTGGAGATATTATCTCATTATTACAATCGCCTGCTAAAAATGTTGTTTCAGCATTACAATCAGGTGGTAACAAACTTTCAGGTATTCTTACAACGTTATCTGAAAAATAATTACGCGCACTAATAAACTAAAATAATAAAATTTTTAAAAACAATTAAAATGGCAGATTTAAAAGATTTCGCAGAACAATTAGTTAACTTAACAGTAAAAGAAGTTAATGAATTAGCTGATATTTTAAAAGAAGAGCATGGTATTGAGCCAGCCGCAGCAGCAGTAGCAGTAGCAGGACCAGGAGCAGCAACAGAAGCAGCTGAAGAGCAAACAGAATTTGATGTTATCTTAAAAGCAGCAGGAGGTTCTAAATTAGCAGTTGTTAAATTAGTTAAAGAATTAACTGGTTTAGGATTAAAAGAAGCTAAAGGTATCGTTGATAGCGCACCAGCAGCAGTAAAAGAAGGTGTATCTAAAGATGAGGCTGAAGGTCTTAAAAAGTCTTTAGAAGAAGCTGGAGCTGAAGTAGAGCTTAAGTAATATCTTTCCCGGTTATTAAACGGGATAAACAATAAAGGTTTAGGTACTAGAAACTTATGTTTTTAGTCCTAAACCATTTTGTGTATATATTCGTTCTTTATCTTATCACATAAGTTTAATTTGTGATTATACGATAATAATAAACTGATTAACAGTCGGTTGTTGCAATAAAAATTGCATTATTGAAACAATAAGTTTCAAAAAATATATTTTTAATTTAAAAATAGTATCTCTTTTGGCAACGATAAACACTACTGAAAGAATTAACTTCGCATCATCAAAATTAGGAGCAGATTATCCTGATTTTCTTGATATTCAGGTAAAATCTTTTCAAGACTTTTTCCAACTGCAAACTAAAGCAGAACAGCGAGGTAATGAAGGTTTATATAAAACTTTCATGGACAACTTTCCGATTACTGATACCCGTAATCAATTTGTATTAGAATTTTTAGACTATTTTGTTGACCCGCCTAGGTATAGCATTCAAGAATGTATAGAGCGTGGTTTAACACATAGTGTACCTTTAAAAGCACGTTTAAAGTTATATTGTACTGATCCTGAACATGAAGATTTTGAAACTATTGTTCAAGATGTTTATTTAGGTACAATACCTTATATGACAAATTCTGGAACGTTTATTATAAACGGAGCAGAACGTGTTGTGGTATCACAATTACACCGTTCACCAGGTGTATTCTTCGGTCAATCTTTCCATGCTAATGGAACTAAATTATACTCTGCAAGAGTTATTCCATTTAAAGGTTCTTGGATTGAATTTGCAACCGATATCAATCAAGTGATGTATGCTTATATTGATAGAAAGAAAAAATTACCAGTAACGACATTATTCAGAGCCATAGGTTTTGAAAGAGATAAAGATATTTTAGAAATTTTTGATTTAGCTGAAGAAATAAAAGTTTCAAAAGCTGGATTAAAAAAAGTATTAGGGCGAAAATTAGCGGCAAGAGTATTAAAAACTTGGCATGAAGATTTTGTTGATGAAGATACTGGAGAGGTAGTATCTATTGAGCGTAATGAAATAGTTTTTGACCGTGATACAATTTTAGAGAAAGAACATATTGATGAAATAATTGAAGCTGGAGCAAAAACTATCTTATTACATAAAGAAGATAATTTGCTTGCAGATTACGCCATCATTCATAATACATTACAAAAAGATCCTACGAATTCTGAAAAAGAAGCAGTAGAACATATTTATAGACAATTACGTAATGCTGAACCGCCAGATGAGGAAACAGCAAGAGGTATTATAGATAAATTGTTTTTCTCTGAACAACGTTATAGTTTAGGAGAAGTAGGACGTTTTAGAATGAATACCAAACTTGGTCTTAACGAAGCAATAGACCAAAAAGTATTAACTAAAACAGATATAATTACAATTATCAAATACTTAATTGAATTAATAAATTCAAAAGCAGAAGTAGATGATATTGATCACTTATCTAACCGTCGTGTTAGAACAGTAGGAGAACAATTAGCTGGTCAATTTGGAGTAGGTTTAGCTCGTATGGCACGTACTATTCGTGAACGTATGAACGTTCGTGATAACGAGGTATTTACACCAATTGATTTGATTAATGCTAAAACATTATCTTCAGTAATTAATTCTTTCTTTGGAACTAACCAGTTATCTCAATTTATGGATCAAACAAATCCATTAGCTGAGATTACACATAAGCGTCGTTTATCGGCTTTAGGACCTGGAGGTTTATCAAGAGAAAGAGCAGGTTTTGAGGTTCGTGATGTTCACTATACTCATTATGGTCGTTTATGTCCTATTGAAACACCAGAGGGACCAAATATTGGGTTAATTTCTTCATTAGCTGTATTTGCAAAGGTTAATAACCTTGGATTTATAGAAACACCTTATAAGAAAGTTGATAATGGTGTTGTAGAAGATAATGAACCTATATATTTAAGTGCTGAAGAAGAAGAAGGAATGAAGATTGCACAATCTAATCTTCCTGTTTCTAGTGAAGGAGCAATTGAATCTGAAAGAGTTATTGCTCGTGAAGAAGGAGATTTTCCAGTTGAAACTCCAGATGCAATTAACTATATGGATGTTGCACCTAATCAAATTGCATCTATATCTGCATCATTAATTCCGTTCTTAGAACATGATGATGCCAACCGTGCATTAATGGGATCGAATATGATGCGTCAAGCAGTTCCATTATTACGTCCACAATCTCCAATTGTAGGTACAGGTTTAGAGCGTAGAGTAGCTAAAGATTCTCGTATTTTAATAAATGCAGAAGGAGCAGGTACAGTTCAATACGTAGATGCAAATAGAATTACAATTAAGTATGATAGAACTGAGGATGAGCGTACAGTAAGCTTTGATTCTGATGAGAAATCATATAACTTAATTAAGTTTAGAAAAACAAATCAAGGAACAAACATTAACCTAAAACCAATTGTTAAAGTTGGAGATAGAGTTGAAGAAGGTCAAGTTCTTTGTGAAGGTTATGCAACTCAAAAAGGTGAATTAGCTTTAGGACGAAATATGAAAGTAGCCTTCATGCCTTGGAAAGGGTATAACTTTGAGGATGCGATTGTAATTTCTGAAAAAGTTGTTCGTGAAGATATTTTTACTTCTATTCATATTGATGAATATTCTTTAGATGTTCGTGATACAAAATTAGGAGCTGAAGAGTTAACTAATGATATTCCTAATGTTTCTGAAGAGGCTACTAAAGACTTAGACGAAAACGGAATGATTCGTATTGGAGCAGAAGTTAATCCTGGAGATATCTTAATAGGGAAGATTACACCAAAAGGAGAATCTGACCCAACACCAGAAGAAAAATTATTACGTGCTATTTTTGGAGATAAAGCAGGTGATGTAAAAGATGCATCATTAAAAGCTTCACCTTCATTAAGAGGAGTTGTAATAAATAAAAAATTATTCAAACGTGCAGTAAAAGATAAAAATAAGCGTGCTAGAGATAAAGAAGCAATAGCTACTTTAGAAGCATCTTACGTATCAAAGTTTGAAGGTTTAAAAGATATATTAATAGACAAGTTATTTAACTTAATAACTGGGAAAACCTCTCAAGGTGTTTATAACGATTTAGGTGAAGAAGTATTACCAAAAGGTAAGAAATTTACTCAAAAAATGTTAAATTCAGTTGGAGATTTTACTCACTTACACGGAACTTGGACTACTGATAAAGATTTAAATAATTTAGTTGTTGAATTAGTTCACAACTATAAAATTAAAGTAAACGATTTACAAGGTGTATTACGTCGTAAAAAGTTTACAATTTCTGTAGGAGATGAATTACCTGCTGGTATTTTAAAGCTTGCTAAAATTTATGTAGCTAAAAAACGTAAATTAAAAGTTGGTGATAAAATGGCAGGACGTCACGGAAATAAAGGTATTGTTGCGCGTATCGTACGTCAAGAAGATATGCCTTTCTTAGAAGACGGAACACCTGTAGATATAGTTCTTAATCCATTAGGGGTACCATCGCGTATGAATATTGGTCAAATTTATGAAACTGTTCTTGGTTGGGCAGGTGAAAAGTTAGACCAAAAATATGCAACACCAATTTTTGATGGGGCAAATATTAACGAAATTAATGCTTTAACAGATGAAGCAGGAATCCCTCGTTACGGTCATACATACTTATATGATGGTGGAACAGGAAAACGTTTTGATCAACCAGCAACAGTTGGAATAATTTATATGATTAAGTTAGGTCACATGATTGAAGATAAAATGCACGCGCGTTCTATTGGACCTTATTCATTAATTACACAACAACCATTAGGAGGTAAGGCTCAGTTTGGAGGTCAGCGTTTTGGAGAGATGGAAGTTTGGGCACTTGAAGCATATGGAGCATCAAGTATCTTACGTGAAATCTTAACCGTGAAGTCTGATGATGTATTAGGAAGAGCTAAAACATACGAAAGTATTGTTAAAGGTGAAACTATGCCAGAACCAGGTTTACCTGAATCATTTAACGTATTAATGCATGAACTTAAAGGTTTAGGATTAGACGTTAAGTTAGAAGAATAATCACAGTGAAATGTCTCAGGGTGAAAACCCTGAGACAAATCATTTTTTCATATCAGTCTTACGTAAGACATTTATTTTTAATTCGAATCCATTATCATGGCAAGAAAAAACGAAAAATACACTGTTAAGAAGTTTAACAAAATTTCAATAGGTTTAGCATCACCAGAGTCTATTTTAGAGGCTTCTAGAGGTGAGGTTTTAAAACCAGAAACAATTAACTACCGTACTCATAAACCAGAAAGAGATGGTTTATTTTGTGAGCGTATCTTTGGTCCTGTAAAAGATTATGAGTGTGCGTGTGGTAAATATAAAAGAATACGATATAAAGGTATCGTATGTGACCGTTGTGGTGTAGAAGTAACTGAGAAAAAAGTTCGTAGAGATAGAGTAGGTCATATTAATTTAGTAGTACCAGTAGCACATATTTGGTACTTCAGATCATTACCTAACAAAATGGGATACCTTTTAGGGTTACCATCTAAGAAGTTAGATATGATTATTTACTACGAAAGATATGTAGTAATTCAGCCAGGTATCGCTAAAAATTCTGAAGGAGAGCCATTACAAAAAATGGATTTCTTAACTGAAGAAGAGTATTTAGACATTGCGGATGAACTTCCACAAGATAATATGTATTTAGAAGACTCTGACCCAAATAAGTTTATAGCTAAAATGGGAGCAGATTGTTTAATTGATTTATTAGAAAGAATCGATTTAGATACTTTATCTTATGAGTTACGTCATAAAGCAAATACTGAAACATCTAAACAACGTAAAAATGAAGCGTTAAAGCGTTTAAATGTTGTTGAAGCATTTAGAGATTCTCAAAAAAATAGAGAGAATAAACCTGAATGGATGATAATGAAGGCGGTACCAGTTATACCACCAGAATTACGTCCATTAGTACCTCTTGATGGAGGACGTTTTGCTACTTCTGATTTAAATGACTTATACCGTCGTGTAATTATCCGTAACAATCGTTTAAAACGATTAATGGAAATTAAAGCACCAGAAGTAATTTTACGTAATGAAAAACGTATGTTACAAGAATCAGTAGATTCATTATTTGATAACACACGTAAGGCATCAGCTGTAAAAACAGAATCTAACAGACCATTAAAATCATTATCTGATAGTTTAAAAGGTAAACAAGGACGTTTCCGTCAAAACTTATTAGGTAAGCGTGTTGATTATTCTGCGCGTTCTGTAATTGTTGTTGGACCTGAATTAAGATTATTTGAATGTGGACTGCCAAAAGATATGGCAGCAGAATTATACAAGCCTTTTGTTATTCGTAAATTAATAGAAAGAGGAATTGTTAAGACTGTAAAATCTGCAAAGAAAATTATAGATAGAAAAGAACCTGTAGTTTGGGATATTTTAGAAAATGTAATTAAAGGACATCCAGTTTTACTAAACCGTGCTCCTACGTTACACCGTTTAGGTATTCAAGCATTCCAACCTAAATTAATTGAAGGAAAAGCAATTCGTTTACATCCACTTGCTTGTTCTGCCTTCAATGCCGATTTTGATGGTGATCAAATGGCGGTTCACTTACCATTAGGACCTGAAGCAATTTTAGAAGCTCAGTTATTAATGTTAGGTTCTCATAATATTTTGAATCCTGCAAATGGAGCACCTATTACGGTACCATCTCAGGATATGGTATTAGGTTTATACTACATGACTAAAGAAAGAAAGTCAACTCCTGAAGTGCCTATTAAAGGTGAAGGATTAACTTTCTATTCTCCAGAAGAAGTTATTATAGCTTTAAATGAAGAAAGAGTAGACTTAAATGCGGGAATTAAAGTTCGTACGCATGATGTTGTTGATGGTGAGCACGTAACTAGAATTATAGCAACTACAGTTGGTAGAGTTTTATTTAACGAAAAAGTACCAAAAGCTGCAGGATACATTAATGATGTATTAACTAAGAAGTCTTTAAGAGGTGTTATTAGTGGTATTTTAAAGGTAACTGATATTCCTTCTGTTGGTAATTTCTTAGATGAAATTAAAAATATGGGATATAAATACGCCTTCGAAGGTGGTTTATCTTTCTCATTAGGTGATATTATTATTCCTGCTGAAAAGCAATCTATGATTGCTGAAGCTAACAAAGAAGTTGATGGAATTATAATGAACTATAACATGGGTATGCTTACTCAGAAAGAACGTTATAATCAGGTAATTGATATTTGGGGTAGAACCAATAACCAATTAACTGAGTTGTCTATGAAACGTTTACGTGAAGACCAACAAGGATTTAACTCAGTATTTATGATGTTAGATTCTGGAGCGCGTGGATCTAAAGAACAGATTCGTCAGCTTACAGGTATGCGTGGATTAATGGCAAAACCTAAAAAATCTACAGCTGGAGGTGGAGAAATTATTGAGAATCCAATTCTTTCTAACTTTAAGGAAGGGCTATCAATTTTAGAATACTTTATCTCTACGCACGGGGCTCGTAAAGGTCTTGCGGATACGGCTTTAAAAACGGCCGATGCAGGTTACTTAACACGTCGTTTAGTAGATGTTTCTCAAGACGTAATTGTAAATGAAGATGATTGTGGTACATTAAGAGGATTAGAAGTTACTCCATTAAAGAAAAATGATGAAATAGTTGAATCATTAAGTGATAGAATTTCAGGACGTACTGCATTACATGATGTTTTCAAGCCAACTACTGATGAAATTTTAATTGGAGCTGGAGAATTAATTACTCCTAAGTTAGCTGAAATTATTCAAGAGTCTGGTATTGATAGAGTTGAAGTTCGTTCAGCATTAACATGTGAATCTCAAAGAGGAATATGTGCTAAGTGTTACGGACAAAGTTTATCTACTGGTAAAAAAGTTCAAAGAGGTGAAGCAGTAGGAGTTATTGCAGCACAATCTATTGGAGAGCCGGGTACACAGTTAACATTACGTACGTTCCACGTTGGTGGGGTAGCAGGTAATATTTCTGAAGATAATAAGTTAATAGCTAAATTTGAAGGAAAAGTTTCTATTGATGATTTACGTACTGTAAAAGGTAAAGATAACGAAGGAAAAGAAATTGAAATCGTTATTTCACGTACAGCAGAAATTAAAATTACTGATAAGAAAACAGGAATTACTTTAAGTACAAATATTATCCCTTACGGATCTACTATCTTTAATAAAGAAAGAAAAGATATTAAGAAAGGTGATGTAGTTTGTCAGTGGGATCCATTTAACGGTGTTATTGTTTCTGAATTTGGAGGTAGAGTTAAGTTTGATAACTTAGAACAAGGTATAAACTACTCTGTTGAAGTTGATGAGCAAACTGGTTTCCAAGAAAAAGTAATGACTGATTCTAAAAATAAAAAAATTATTGCTTCATTAATTATTGAAGATGCAGACGGTAATGCTTTACGTTCGTATAGTTTACCTGTAGGTGCACATTTAATGGTAAGTGATGGTGATAAAGTTGAGTCTGGTCATACTTTAGTTAAAATTCCACGTAAGTCTGGTAAAGCAGGGGATATTACAGGAGGTTTACCACGTGTAACTGAATTATTTGAAGCACGTAATCCATCTAATCCAGCTGTTGTAGCTCAAATTGATGGGGTAGTATCTTTCGGTAAAATTAAGAGAGGTAACCGTGAAATTATAATCGAGTCTAAAACTGGAGAAATTAAGAAATACTTAATTAAATTATCTAACCAGATTTTAGTTCAAGAGAATGACTTTATAAAAGCAGGTATGCCATTATCTGATGGAGCAACAACTCCTATAGATATTTTAAATATTAAAGGACCTTCAGCTGTTCAAGAATACTTAGTAAATGAAATACAAGAAGTATATCGTTTACAAGGGGTAAAGATTAACGATAAGCATTTTGAAGTAGTTGTACGTCAAATGATGCGTAAAGTTAGAGTTATCGATTCAGGTGATACTTTATTCTTAGAAAACCAATTAATTCATAAAAATGATTTCATTAAGCAGAATGATGCTATTTATGGAATGAAAATCGTTGAAGAAGCTGGTGATTCTGAAAACTTAAAAGCAGGACAGATGATATCTGCACGTCAATTAAGAGATGAAAACTCTTTATTACGTAGATCAGATAAAGACTTAGTAGTAGCACGTGATGTTCAACCAGCAACAGCTGAGCAGGTATTACAAGGTATTACAAGAGCGTCATTACAAACAAAATCGTTTATTTCTGCGGCATCGTTCCAGGAAACTACGAAAGTTTTAAATGAAGCTGCTGTTAATGGTAAGATAGATACATTAGAAGGATTAAAAGAGAATGTAATTGTAGGTAAGAGAATACCAGCAGGAACAGGAATGAGAAGCTACGATACGCAAATTGTAGGTCCTAAAGATGAAATAGAAAATAGTTTATAAAAACTATTGTAATTATAAGGAAAGACCTCTATTTTAGAGGTCTTTCTTTTTAAACGTAATATTGTAGTATGGACGAAAATAACAATGACCCACAATTAAATATTGAATTAGATCAAGATATAGCTGAAGGAACGTATAGTAATTTAGCAATCATCAATCATTCAGTTTCTGAGTTTATAGTTGATTTTATAAATATTATGCCTGGTGTACCTAAGGCAAAAGTAAAATCGAGAATTATTTTAACACCACAACATGCTAAAAGACTTACAAAGGCATTAGCTGAAAATATTCGTAAGTTTGAACAAGCTCATGGTGAAATTAAAGATTATGAACAACCACCTATTCCTATGAATTTTGGAGGTACAACTGGAGAAGCATAATGAAAAACAACTTAAGATTAATTGTAACTGTAAGTTTTTTAGAGTTTTAAAATAAAAAAAATCCCATTTGTGGATTTTTTTTTATTTTTGAATATTGCTAAAAGATGAAAAATGAAAAAAATGTTATTATTATTATTATTATCACCAACTTTAATTAAAGCTGGTGTCAATGTCAAAATTTTTTATGAAAAGACTGACACAGGTTATAATATTTATGCAGATAACCATGAATATTGTCCAGTATCAATTAAAATTAATTTTAGAGTATTTAATTTAAAGCCTAGTCATGGAATTAATAATATTTATGTCGTTGGAGCATCAAAAAAAAGGCATTTACTGACAAAATTAAAAATTTTAAATAAATTTGAGTTATATATGTTTTCATTTAAAGGGTGGATGTATTATGGTAAGTATAATAAAAGTTACGATATGGAATATGTTTATGATTTACCTTTTAATAAATTCAGTAGGTTTAGAATAGATCAGGGATATAATGGTCGTTTTTCACATAAAAATATATATGCACTTGATTTTAGCATGCCAATTGGCACAGAGATAAGAGCTATAAGAGATGGAGTAGTTGTAAAAGTTGAAGAAAAGTATTCTAAAAGATGCATGCAAGAGCATTGCAAAAAATTTAGTAATTTTATTATTATCTATCATTCTGATGGTACATTTGCTTCCTATGCGCACATAAAAAAAAATGGAGCAATTGTAAAGTCTGGAGATAGAATTTCAAAAGGAGAGTTAATAGGATATAGTGGAGATGTAGGATATGCAACAGGGGCGCATTTACATTTATCAGTTTATTTAGAAGTGATGGGGAAACAAGAAACAATAAAAACGAAATTTAGGATTGATAATGGTAACAGAAGTGAATATTTGAAAGACAAAATTTTTTATGAAAGAAAGTATTAATAATTATTTATAATGAAAAAGCAGATTAAATTTATTAGTTAATCTGCCTTTTTAGTATTATACTTTAAAAGTAATCACAGGTAATGTACTGTGGTTGGCAATATCTTCGGATATACTACCTTCAAAAAAGTGTGCAATTCCTTTTCTACCGTGGGTAGCTAAAACTAATACATCTGCATCAATAGTATTTGCATAATATAAAACACCTTCTTCAATCGAGTAATCAGCAATAATTTTAATGTTATTAAATGAGTCTATTGCTTCATGTGTTTTATTAATGAATTTACTTACTTTATCATTAATTTCTTTAGTGCTTTTAAAATTTGATGTTGGTGTAGTTACATAAGTTAATTTTAAATCACAGCCCAAAGCACTAAAGAAAGCCTTTGCTTCTTGATATGGTTTAATATCATCATCAGAGAAATCACAAGCAAAAACAGCCGTTTTTAAATCTGTTTCAATAGGTTTTTCTTTAATAACTAATACAGGAACGTTTGCATAACGTATTACTTTTTCCGTGTTAGAGCCAATAAACATTTCTTTTAAGCCACTTGTGCCACGTGATCCCATAATAATTAAATCAGCATTTTCTTCTCTTGATAGTTGATCTAATTCACTAAATATTTTGAAATGTTTAATTACTGGTGTTACTTTCACTGAGTTTAAATACTCTTTATTTAAAAAATCTGAAAATTTTCTTTCAGCTAGTTTATAGTAAAATATAGTTTCTTGTTGTGCATATGATTCTGATTGTGAAGCTATAGCATTAGAAAGCTCAAGCATATGAACAGCAATGATTTCAGCATTGTGTTTTTTTGCTAAATAGGCGGCAGATTTTAATGCGTTTTCAGAATAGATTGAAAAATCAATAGGAACAATTATTCTTTTCATAATTTAAAGGTTTTGATTGATACTCTAAGTTATGATATTTTGTGTTTTTAAAACATGATTTATATCAGTCTAAGAAAGAAAATATTGTTTTAATGGCAACCTTTTGCTGTTTCACTAATTGTAGAAACTAACTCACTTGGAGAGATGTATGGAATGCCTAAACCTAGGCCACGAAGTATAAATAAAACACCTATCGAAGCAACAACATAAGGAATTGCTTTTTGAATTTTTTGTCTAATTGAAACATTTGCAAAATTACCAATATATACAACTGTCGTCATTAAAGGAATTGTGCCTAAACCGAATAAAAACATATATAAACTTCCTTCTAAAGCATTAGATGTTGTTAAAGCACCAAATACAGCCATATAAACTAAACCACATGGAAGAAACCCATTAAGAAAACCTATGGTAAAAAATGTATCATTTCCTTTCTTTTTTAACTCATTTCCTAAAGCTGATTTTACTTTAAATATTAATTTGTTAATTGGTTTAGAAAAAATTGTGATTTTGCGTGCTATTTTAGGAAGCAATACAATTAATATCATTAAAAGCCCTACAATGATTGATAATTGTTGTTGAAAGCCAAAGAAATAAAAACTTTTTCCGAGCAATCCGAAAAGAAGTCCCATTAAGCTATAGGTAAGAGTTCTTCCAAAATGATAACTCGTAATTTGAAAAAATTGTTTTACTTTATTAGTCCTATCTATAGGTAACATAAAAGCTATAGGACCACACATTCCAATGCAGTGGAAACTACCTAATAATCCTAATATAATAGCTGATAATAACATTAGTAAATAAGTTCTTCTTTAAATAAATAGTTTCTACCTTTGTATTGCCAACTTATGGTAATGTTCCATCGACCACCCAATAAACGGTTCTCAGGCACGAGCAAATATGTATTGGAAAGTGAAAGTGGTATTTCGAAATCCAATTGTTTATTAGATGGTCTGTATAGAAACATTTTACCTTTTATTTTTTTGTAGTCAAAATCTTTAGGAAAATTAATAATTAAGCCTTCTTTAGATTTATTTATAGTAATGTTGTTTTTTAATCTTTTAGCATTTTTTGTAGCCTCAATGTTTTGCTGAAAATCTAATTCTTTTTGATAATATTTTTCAGTTACTAAATCATGATTATACCCTTGTTTTGTGCTCATTGTAATTACAAAGTACATTATAAAGCTCATAAAAGCGATGATTGATATTACTATACCCGTGCCCCAGTTTAGTTTCATTTTATTGTTTTTTTATGTTATTATATTTATATAATAACTGGTTTATCTATAGCTCCTTGGACCTAAGAAGTTTGTTGTTGTTGTTTCAATGAGTTTAGTACCACTATAAACTCCAATTTTTAATTTTTCTTTATCACCTTTCATTATAGATTGATGTAATTCTATAAATAAAGTGCCCTCAGCCAAACCTTGCTTTGGAATTTCAAAGTTTTGATGTGTTACAATTTCAATTTTACCTTTATGCGATATTAGTTTATAACTAACATTATTTATTTGTTGTGTAGTTTTATTAATTACTTTAAACGTATAAATATTACTAATAATACCATTTTCTTTATGTTCATATAATTGCCCTGGAAGTCTTAATATAGTTGCTTCAACATCATTTCGTAAAAACAACATTCCTATTAAAACACCAATTAATATAAATAAGACTGCTGTATAGCCTTTCATTCTGGCATTAAACTTAAAAGGAGCCTTTTTACTAATGTTTTCTTCACTAGCATACCTGATTAAACCTTTGGGAAGACCAACTTTTTCCATCATATGATCGCATTCATCAATACAGGCAGTACAATTAACACATTCAAGTTGTGTTCCGTTTCTAATATCTATACCAGTTGGACAAACATTAACACACTGAAAACAATCTATACAATCTCCTTTTCCAGAAGCCTTTCTATCTTCGTTCTTTTTGAATTTTGCTCTACCATTTTCTTTTTCTCCTCTAACATGATCATAAGCAACATTAATAGTTTTGTTGTCTAATAATACACCTTGTAATCTTCCGTATGGACAAGCTATAATACATACTTGTTCTCTAAACCAAGCGAATATAAAATAGAAAACACTTGTAAATATTAGTAATGAAATTAGTGTGCTTATATTCTCAAAAGGATTACCAGTTATGTAGGTAATTAATCTATCTCCACCAATAAGATACGCCAAAAATACATTAGCAATTATAAATGAAATTATAAAAAAGATAACCCATTTTAAAACTCTCTTCTTTATTTTTTCAGCATTCCATTGTTGTTTATCTAATCGAATTTGTTTCCCTCTATCTCCTTCTATTAAGTATTCAATTTTTCTGAAAACCATTTCTAAAAAAATCGTTTGCGGGCAAATCCATCCACAAAATATCCGACCAAAAACAACAGTAAATAGGATAATAAAAACAACACCAATTATCATTGATACCACGAGTAAATGGAAATCTTGTGGCCAAAAAGGAAAACCAAAAATGTTAAATTGCCTATCTAAAACATTAAATAGTAAAAATTGATTCCCGTTTATTTTAATGAATGGAGCTGATAATAAAATGAATAATAGAAAATAGCTTATATATGTACGGTACTTGTAAAAAACACCACTAGGTTTTTTAGGGAAAACCCAAGAACGTTTACCATCACTATTTATAGTGCTAATACTATCTCTAAAAACTTCATCCTTGGGTGTTTCCATAATAACTAACTATTAAAAAACCAAAATTTTAATTTCTTATTTATTCTTCTTCGTATAAATCTCCTTGAGGTGCTTTGGCTTTGGCAGGAGTTGTTCCTTGTAATGATAAAACATAACTAGAAACTTTTTGAATATCTTTAGGTTTTAATGTTTTTCCCCAAGCTACCATACCTTTACCATCTCTACCTCCTTTTGAAATAGTTTTGAAAACATTTTTTATACCTCCACCTAAAATCCAATATTTATCGGTTAAGTTAGGGCCAATACCTCCACCACCATCTTTTAAATGACAAGCAGCACAGTTTAAATTAAATACAGCTTTTCCTCTATTTAAATCACTTTCGTCTGTTAAAATAGTAACCGTTTCCATATCGATAATAGCTTCTTTAGAGGTAGATTTAAAGGCTGCTAATTCACGTTTTGCTATAGCAACAGATTTTTCATATTCTACAATTTGATTGTCACCATTAAAAACGTGGTATTTTACTAAATAAAGTACTCCAAAAATCATAGTAGCATAAAACATATATAGCCACCATGGCGGTAAGTTGTTATCTAGTTCTTTAATTCCATCATAGTTATGGTCTAACTCAATTTCACCTTCTTCTTCAATAGCTTTAGCTTGAGTCCATTTAGTAATAAGATCTTTAGCCCAAGCCCAATGATCAACTTCTTCAGGCTTAATTCCGTCTTTTTCTAATTGAAGTTCTTCAGCTTTTTGCTGAGCTACAATATTTACTAATTCTTTTAAAAGAACTACTAAAATTAATGCTACTAAAGCTATCCAAACTAAAGGGTTTTCATACAAGCTAAAAGGATTTTCGTATGACATTATAGCTTTAACTATAGCAAAAAATGTAATAGCTATAAAAGAGATATATGCTAATGATTGAAAATATTTTTTCATCTTCTTTTATTTTACTAATTATCTAATGGTAATTGACTTACTTTACTTATATATTCATTCTTGGCAGTATATACCCACCAAAACAGTACTACAAAAAAGGTAAAGAAAATGGTTAATGAAATCATTGGGTAAATTTCAATTCCGGTAATACTCTCTAGGTGATTTTTTACAAATTTTAACATGATTTCTATTTTTTAGAACTTAATTGATCTTGAACATCTTTTACTTTAATATCTGTACCTAATCGTTGTAAATAAGCGATTAAAGCAACAATTTCTCTATCTTTCATTTCAATAAATTCAAAACCATTTTCTTGAGCATACTGTTTGTCAGATGCGTAATTTTTTGCAAAATCTGGGTCAGCATGTAAATTTTCTTGAATCTTCATTCCTTGAGCATCCATATTAGCTTGTGCATTAGCAATTTCTTCATCAGTATAAGGAACACCAAGACTTACCATTGCTTTCATTTTTCCTTCAGTACTAGATTTATCTAATTTGCTTCTCATTAACCATTTGTAGCTAGGCATAATAGAACCAGGTGATGTACTTTGAGGATCATACATGTGATTTAAGTGCCAACTATCAGAATATTTCCCCCCAATTCTTAATAAATCAGGACCAGTACGTTTACTACCCCACAAGAATGGGTGATCATATACAAACTCTCCAGCTTTAGCATACTCTCCATAACGTTCTACTTCACTTCTAAAAGGACGAATCATTTGTGAGTGACATCCAACGCAACCTTCACGTATATATAAGTCTCTACCTTCTAATTCTAAAGGACTATAAGGTTTTACACTCGTTATAGTTGGAATGTTTGATTTTACTAGAAGGGTTGGTATAATTTGAATAACACCACCAATTAAGATTGCTACAGTAGCATAAATAGTTAACTTAATAGGTCTTCTTTCTAACCAAGTGTGCCATGTTTCACTACCAGTTCTATGTTTAGATACTTTTGTTAAGGCTGGTGCCTCTGCTAAATCATCTGTCACATCACTACCAGATTTAACTGTTTTTATAACGTTGTATAACATTACAAATGCCCCAACAATAAACATACTACCTCCAATAGCACGCATCCAATACATTGGTATAATTTCGTTGACAGTTTCTAAAAAATTACCATAAGTTAATGTTCCGTCAGGGTTAAATTGTTTCCACATAGAAGCTTGAACAAAACCAGCAACATACATTGGTAAAGCATACATAATAATACCTAGCGTACCAATCCAAAAATGGAAGTTAGCTAAAGCTGTAGAATATAATTTTGTTTTAAACATACGAGGTATTAACCAATACAGCATACCAAAGGTTAAAAAGCCGTTCCATGCTAAAGCTCCAACGTGAACGTGTGCTATAATCCAGTCACTAAAGTGGGCAATTGCATTTACGTTTTTTAACGATAACATTGGTCCTTCAAAGGTTGCCATACCATACCCAGTAATAGCTACTACCATGAACTTTAAAACAGGATCTGTACGTACTTTATCCCATGCTCCGCGAAGAGTTAATAAACCATTAATCATACCTCCCCAAGAAGGAGCTATAAGCATTACTGAAAAAGCAACTCCTAAATTTTGAGCCCATTCAGGTAATGAAGTATATAATAAATGGTGAGGACCTGCCCAGATATAAATAAATATCAACGACCAGAAGTGAACAATTGATAGTCTATAAGAATATACAGGTCTGTTAGCAGCTTTAGGTACAAAGTAATACATTAATCCTAAAAATGGAGTTGTTAAGAAAAATGCTACTGCATTATGTCCATACCACCATTGAACTAAAGCATCTTGAACCCCAGCGTATACTGAGTAACTTTTTAAAAAGCCTACAGGTAATGCTAAACTGTTAAAAATATGAAGAACTGCTACAGTAACAAAAGTACCTAGATAAAACCATACAGCTACATAAAGATGACGCTGTCTTCTTTTCATAATGGTCCATATCATGTTTACACCGAAAGCTACCCAAACTAATGCAATAGCAATATCAATAGGCCATTCTAGTTCAGCATATTCTTTTGATGATGTATACCCTAAAGGTAATGTTATTGCCGCAGCAACAATAATTAATTGCCACCCCCAAAAATTAAAATTACTTAAAAAATCATTAGCCATTCTTGCTTTTAATAACCTTTGTAGTGAGTAATAAATACCTGCAAAAATTGCATTTCCTACAAAGGCAAAAATTACTGCGTTGGTATGCAATGGGCGTAAACGACCAAAACTTAACCATGAGATTCCGTCAGTAATATTTGGGAATAAAAACATAAAAGCCAAAAGCAAACCTACTGAGAACCCTACAATCCCCCAGAGTAACGTTGCATAGATGAATTTTTTTACGATTTTATTATCGTAATAAAATTGTTGCATTTCCATAATCTATTTGAATTTAATATCTATTGTTAGTTGTTAATTTTTTCTTCGTTAACTAATTCATCATCAAATAACATACGAACAGAAGGTGTGTACGAATCATCGTACTGTCCTTTTTTTACGGAAACAATAAATGCTATAAAGAAAACAATAGCCACTAAAATACTTAGTGAAAGTAGTAAGTAAATAACGCTCATATCTTGCCTGATAATAATACATCAAAGGTAGTTTTGAAGGCTTTCTTAAAATATGATATTTGTCATGTTTACTAATTTAGTTGGTTTTCAAATACAGAAAAAGAAAAGATTTTTTGAGTTTTGATTATTTAACCTACACATTTATACCATTCGTCGATACTTTTTGTCGATTAAACGGCTGAGATAAACTAAACAACTAATAAGCAGTTTTAATTTTAGTTAAGTATTTACTTTTACAGTATCAAAATTATTTTCCCCTAAAGATAAATTGATTCCCTTAAGTTTATTATTAAAAAGCTCATTAGTAAAACAATGAGCTTTTTTAAGTTTTAAACATTTTTATATACTTTTACAAACTAACATTAGCATTTTAAGTAAATTTTAAATGAATTGTATTTCATGTAATCATGAACATGATGAGAAATTTTGTCCTAATTGTGGAGAGAAAAAGAATGTAGAAAAAATAACATTTACATCAATGTTTAATTACGCATTTTTATCAGTAGCTAATATGGATAAAGGATTTCTGTTTAATGTAAAAACATTAATTATAAATCCCAAAAAAGTTGTTTTAGAATATATTCATGGAAAGAGAAAAGGAGTTTTAAATCCAATATCATTTTTAATTATTACAATTTCGATTTATTTAATTGTTGAGGGGATATTTAGAGTACCGAAAACGATTAATGAAGTTGGTGTAAATGATCTAGTATTTAGAAAAATAGGTAATGCAGGAGGAAGGTTTATAAGAGAATATCTTAAGTTTTTCTGGATATTTTCAATAATTCCTTTAAGTTTTTTTACAAAATTGGTTTTTGGAAAGTATAATTATTCTGAGCATCTAGCAATTAGTTCATTTGTTGTTGGTCAAGCTACTTTGTTTGGATTGTTAAGTTATATGGTTTTTAAAAGCCCTTTATTACTTGATCCAATAGTGTATTTTTTTATAATAATTTTATTATATAGGGTTTTTGTAGGAAAAAATAATAAAGTTGAGATAGTTACCTTATCTATTATTTCTGTTTTTTTATTTTTTTTCACTTTGTTTTTATCTACTCTTCTCATAGGTTTTTTAAAAGTCAAGTATTCATTTTTTTAGAAAATTAAGAATATCTATTTTACCATTCATCGATACTTTTAGTTTATTAATCAGTTGTTGCAGTAGAAGCAACTAATAGTAGTTACATTTTTTTAAATAAGAAGATATATTTACAGTATCAAAATTATTTTCCCCTTTTAGATAAATTGATTCCCCTTAAATATTATATTAAAACTCATTAGATGTCTAATGAGTTTTTTTATTACCATAAAACTACTTTTAGATAAAAAAAGGTAAAAACACTAGCTATTTTACCAATTATCGATACATACAGTTTATTAATCTATTGTTACAGTAGAAGCAACTAATAGTTGTTATATTTTTTTTAATAAGAAGATATATTTACAGTATCAAAATTATTTTCCCCTTTTAAATAAATTGATTCCCTTGAATATAGCAAGAAAGCTCATTAGACATCTAATGAGCTTTTATTTTAGGTAATTATAATGGATGTTTTTAAGATTACTTTTTTCTTTAATTAAAGAAGTGATATCAACTTTACCATTCGTCGACACTTTAATGATATTCACCCTTTCTTATAGTTGAAACAACTAACAATAACTAGACGTTGTGAATAAGAGGTTATCTTTACAGTATCAAAATTATTTTCCCCTAAAGATAAATTGACTCCCCTTAAATATTACATTAAAACTCATTAGACACCTAATGAGTTTTTTCATTTAGATAGTCATTGAAAATAGTTTAGTATCTGGCTGTTTTTTATGTAGTTTTTTATCAAAAGCCATACAGATATTGCGAACAAAAGGACGTGCTTTTTCAGGAACAGATAATGTGTTATTTTTAATACTTACTAAACCATCTGTTATCATCTCTTCAAGTTTTTCTATATGTTTTGAAATATTTTTTATGTGAAGGGATTCTTCTTTCCAAGAAGTTTCAAAATGACACATAATGTTTAATATATGTTGGCGAATAATTAAATCTTCTTTTGATAAAAGATGACCTCTAAAAACAGGAATTTCACCATTATTGACCAATTGTTGATATTCCTTTACTGTTTTTACATTTTGAGAGAATCCATACCAAGAATCTGAAATTGAAGACATGCCTAAACCAATCATTAATTGGGTTTTGTTAGCGGTGTACCCCATAAAATTACGATGTAAAGTTTTTTCTTCTGTAGCTTTATATAAACTATCACTAGGTAAAGCAAAGTGATCCATACCAATCTCTGCATAACCCATATTTGCAAATAACTGCTTCCCTAGCTCATAAAGTTCTCGCTTTTCTTCATTTTTTGGAAGATCTTGTTCATTAAAACCACGTTGACCAACACCTTTTACCCAAGGAACATGAGCATAACTGTAATAAGAAATTCGATCAGGTTCTAATTCTTTGGTTTTGTTAATTGTATGAATTACATTTTCTTTAGTTTGGAAAGGTAAACCAAACACTAAATCATGACTAATAGATGTATAACCAATTTCACGAGCTAATCGAGTAGCTTTTTCTACATTTTCAAAGGGCTGAACCCTATGAATGGCTTCTTGTACTTTTAAATTATAATCTTGTACACCATAACTAACTCTAGTAAATCCTAAATCGTAAAGAGTTTGTAAGTGTTCTTTTGTTGTATTGTTAGGATGTCCTTCAAAACTAAATTCATGATTTGGGTGTTTTTTTGCATTCTTAAAGAGACCACTAATTAAACGTTTTAATTCTTTTTTGGAAAAAAAAGTTGGAGTTCCTCCACCTAAATGAATTTCTTTTATAATAGGGGTTTCATTTATTAAATTAACATAGAGTTGCCATTCTTTTAATACGGTGTCAATATACGGTTGTTCTACCTCATGACGTTTGGTTATGTGCTTATGACATGCACAAAAGGTACATAGACTTTCACAATAAGGAAGGTGTATATATAAACTGATACCTTCTGAAGTATTACTTTCAATAAATGATTGTTTAAATGTAGCGATCCATTTCTTTTTTGAAAATGTTTCATTATCCCAATAAGGTACAGTAGGATAACTAGTATATCTAGGTCCTGGAATGTTATATTTTTGTATTAATGAGCTCATGTTTAGTATTGTTTATTAATAAAGGAAGTAGCTTAGTATAGTTTATACTACATTTAAGGCTATCTCTATCATTTCTTTGAATGTTTGTTCTCGTTCATCAGCTGTAGTTTTTTCTTTCGTAACCAAACTATCAGAAATTGTTAAAATAGATAGTGCTTTAACATTATATTTAGCTGCTATTGTATATAAACCAGCAGTTTCCATTTCAACACAAAGCACACCATAATCAGCCCATTTTTTATAACTATCAAACTTATCTGCGTAAAACTCATCAGAGCTTAACACGTTTCCAGCTTTTAATGAAATGTTTCTTTTTGTTGCCTCCTGTACGGCTCTTTGAAACAATTCAAAATTTGCAGTAGGGGCATAATCAGCACCATTAAAGCGCATTTTATTTAATCCAGAATTTGTAGAAGCAGCCATTGCAATTACAATATCTCTAATTTTCACATCTTTTTGATAAGATCCAGCTGAACCAACTCGTATAAGATTTTTAACATCATATTTAGTAATTAATTCTGAACAATAAATTAAAGTAGAAGGAATTCCCATACCTGTTCCTTGTACAGATATTTTTTTACCTTTATAATATCCTGTGAAACCTAACATGCCGCGTACGGTGTTATAACAAATAGAATTATCAAAAAATGTTTCAGCAATCCATTTGGCTCTCATAGGGTCACCTGGTAGCAAAACAGTTTCTGCTATTTCTCCTTTTTTAGCTTCTATATGTATGCTCATAAGTATGGTTTTTAGTACTGGCTTTTATTTGTTATACCATCGGTAACTAAAGAAACTCCAGATGAAGTACCTAAGCGAGTAACCCCAAAATTAATATATTTTTTAGCGATTTCTATATTTCTTATACCACCAGCTGCTTTAATTTCTATTTTACCTTTAGCTATATTTTTCATTAAAGAAACATCTTCAAACTTAGCACCGTCAGTACCAAAACCTGTTGAGGTTTTAATGAAATCAGCCTTAGCGTTAACAGCTAATTGGGTAACAATTTTTATTTGTTCAGTATTTAAATAACAGTTTTCAAAAATTACTTTTAAGGTATGTTTTTCAATGATTTTTTTTATTTGACTTATTTCATTTTCTACATACTCATATTCTCCGTCTATTAATTTTCCAATATTAATAACCATATCAATTTCTGAAGCTCCATTTTTAATAGCATTTTTAGCTTCAAATACTTTTGTTTCTGTACTCATAGCACCTAGAGGAAAACCAACTACTGCAGCAATTTTAATAGTTGAATTTTCTAATTCTTGTTTAGCTAATTGTACGTAAGATCCGTTAACACATACTGCGCTGAAATTGTGTTTTTTAGCTTCATTACATAGCTTGATAATTTCTTTTTCTGTAGCTGTTGGCTTTAATAATGTATGATCTATATATTTGTTTATTTGCATGTTCCTAAACGTTTTTTACTCTATTTACTGTGTCTGATTTTGATAAAGATAATCGAACAATACTTTCCTCTATTGCAGTAAGGTTATGAACTACGTGTGGTTTCAATGAAATGATATCACCAGTATTTAGTAGTTTCTCTTCTTCATTAACTCCAAAAGCTATACATCCTTTTACTACTTGAACTATGATTGCAAATGGGGCTTGATGATCTTCCATGGTTTGACCTTTTTCGAACACAACTCGTATTTCTTTTGAAAAGTCAGTATCTAACAGTAATGAAACAGCTGGTTTCATTTTATTAAACTTTATATTTTTTAAAAATGAGGCTACTTTCATAATTTTTATTTTATTTTTCGTCCTAATATATTTGTTGCAATAGTTGTAAATAGTACTATACTTATTGAGCTCAAAGGCATTAAAATAGCAGCTATTACTGGTTTTAGTTGCCCAGTTACAGCAAAGTAAAGACCTACTACGTTATAAGATAAAGATAACAAAAAACAGTACTTTATAATTTTAATAGCAGTTTTTGAGGCTTTAATGTAATTAGTTATCTGATGAAATTTTGAAGCATCTAAAATAGCATCACAGGCAGGAGAAAATACATTAATGTTTTCAGAAAGAGCAATCCCAACATTACTTTGGGCCAAGGCTCCAGCATCATTTAATCCATCACCAACCATCATTACTTTTTTATTTTGTTGCTGAAGACCATTAATATAATTTAATTTATCTTCAGGCTTTTGATTGAATAGTAATGTTGTAATTGAGGGTAAAAAGTTTTGTAAATATTTTTTTTCACCTTCATTATCACCAGACACTACAGCTAGTTCATAATTATTTTTTAAAGAAGAAAATACTGGTTCAACATCTTTCCTATAAGCATTTTTAAAAAGAAATTTACCTTTATATACATCGTTTATACTAATGTGAACAGAAGTATCTAGATTCGTAGATTCTGATTTATCTTGAACAAAAGAGGATGATCCAATTTTTAATGTTGTTTGTTGGTAAGAAGTTTCAATACCTTTTCCTATGTATTCATGATAATTATCAATAGATATATTTTCTTCGTTCTTAAAAGAAGTATAAAGCATTCTACTTAATGGATGATTTGATGATCTTAAAGAGCTTTTTAATATTGATTTTTGTTCACTGTTTAATGCTATTCCATCATAAGTAATGTTATTTTCTTTGTTAGTTGTTAAAGTCCCGGTTTTATCAAAAATTATGCTATTAATAGTTGCCAGTTGCTCAATAACTGTAGCGTTTTTAAGATAGAATTTTCGTTTGCCAAAAATACGTAATAGATTACCTAAGGTGAATGGAGCTGCCAAAGCAATTGCACAAGGGCAAGCAATTATTAAAACAGCGGTAAATACATTTAAAGCTATACTTGGGTCGTAAAAAAACCAAAATAGTGTAGTTACAAAAGCAATGGATAGTACTGCAATGGTAAAGTTTTTACCAATACTATCGGTTAAAGTTTTAAAAGTAGAGTTTTTATCTTTTTGAAATACATCATTACTCCATAATTGAGTTAAGTAACTTTGAGAAACAGAATTTAAAACTTCCATCTCTATACTTCCGTAAAGTTGTTTTCCTCCTGCAAATATTTTATCTCCCGATTTTTTTGAAACTGGATTGGCTTCACCAGTAACAAAGCTATAATCTATTTGCGCATTTCCATTGATTAAAATACCATCTACAGGAATTAACTCTTGATTTCTTATTAGTAATCGGTCTCCTTTTTTTATGTTATAAATTTGAGTATTTTCTTCTTTACCATCTTTAGTTATTTGTGTTACAGCAATAGGGAAATAAGATTTGTAATCTCGCTCAAAGGATAAAAAGTTATATGTTTTTTGCTGAAAAAACTTACCAAGTAAAAGGAAAAATACAAGTCCGGTTAAACTGTCGAAAAAACCTGTACCTATATTGAAAACAATTTCTACAGTACTTCTTATAAATAATACCAATAAACCTAAAGCAATAGGAACATCAATATTTAATATTTTTGTACGTATTCCTTTATAAGCCGAAACAAAATAGTCCTGACTGGCATACAATATAACGGGTAATGAAAAAGCAAACATTAACCACCTAAAAACACTTTTGTATTGTTCTAACCAAAATTCAGAGACTTCGAAATACTCAGGAAAAGATAAAAACATTACATTTCCATAAGCAAAACCAGCAATTCCAAGCTTATATAATAAACTTCTATTTACTTGTTTTTTACCTACTTCATAGTCTTCTAAACTAATATAGGGTTCGTATCCTATTGAACTTAATAATAAAACAACTTCTTTTAAATTTGTGTTAGTTGCGTTGTAGGTAATTCTAACAGTTTTTTTAGGGAAATTAACTTGAGATGTAGTTATGTTTTTTTGAAGTTTGTGTAAGTTTTCTAAAATCCATATACATGAACTACAATGTATATGAGGGATGTACATATTTACAACTTGAATATTACCATCATTAAACTCTATTAACTTTTCAACAATATCATTATTAGTTAAAAAGTCATATTTCCCTTTAATTTCTTCGGGGATAGCTCCAGGACTATTTTGAAAGTCGTAGTAGCAGGTTAAATCATTGTCTGAAAAAATTTCATAAACAGTTTTACAACCATTACAACAAAATGATTTTTCATTAATAGTAATAGTATCTGCCTCACACTTGTTACCACAGTGAAAACATTTTTTACTTTCCATATTTACTCTTTTGCCTAGAGCAAAGGTCTATTATTATGTTAGTATAAAATATGATATTTGTCAGCTTTTTAGTACCTTTGATTAATCTCAAAAAGGGCACATTATGAGTAAATGTGAGCAATGTATTGTTCGTCAATTTAATTCTTTAAAGGCATTAACAAAAGATGAATTAGTAAGGATTTCTGGATGTAAAACTTCAAAATTAGTAAAAAAAGGAGAAGTTTTATTTGAAGAAGGTGAACATATAAATGGTGTGTTTTGTATAAAAGATGGTGTTTGTAAGGTTTCTAAAATGAGTGATAATGGACGTGATCAAATAGTTCATTTGATTAAAAAAGGAGATTTACTTGGGGAACGAAGTTTGATAAATAATGAAACCTCAAATTTAAAGGCAATAGCAGTTAATGATATGGAGGTTTGTTTTATTCCTAAAGAAGAAATCATAAAAGATTTAGAGAAAAATCAAAACTTTACCATGGAGATTTTAAAGAACATGGCTTTATCATTAAAAAATGCGGATAATGTTATTGTAGACATGGCACAAAAAACGGTGAAGCAACGTTTAGCAGCAACTTTATTATATTTAGACGAAAGGTTTTTAAAAAATAGTGAAGGAGCTATTGATGTTAATTTTTCAAGGGAAGATATAGCCAATATTATTGGAACAGCTACTGAATCAGCCATTCGATTACTTTCTGAATTTAAAAAGAACAAATTAATTAGTTTGAAAGGTAAAAACATTACTATTTTAAATCCAAGAGGATTAAAGGATATTTCTGAAGGATTTTAAAATTTATTAATAATTTAAATAGACTATTTTAAATAAAAATAGTTATTCTATAAAAAAGACCAGTGATTATTTAATCACTGGTCTTTTTTACTTTTTAGTAGCGTAAAATTATTTCTGTTCTTTGATTTTTATATCAGTAATAAACTTTTGTAAACGTTTACCATATGGTGAATTCTTTACTTTATCAGTTAAGCTATTATTTATAGTGTCAAGTAACTTAATATTAGCGTCAAATAGTTGAGTTAGCGCTATATATGGAGCAGCTTCACTATCAGGGTTAGCAATCGCAAAATTTGTAGTGAATAAAAACCTACGACGAACCATTTTTTTATAATCAGCTTCAAGTTTTTTAATCAATTCTTCATCTTGTGCTTGTTTAGCCTCAAAATCTTGTTTAATAAAATCTAAACGTTGGTCAGTAAAGCGTTTATCAACCTTATTGTAATTATCTAATACTTCTTGGTTCTTTGATCCTTTTATTACAGGTTTAAATCCAAATTCTTCAACGTTATCGTTAATTGTAATTTCTCCTTTTTCTCCAAAAAATAATAAACGTTTATCATTTGTGTTTCCATTAAAAGTAAGGTAATACATTACAGGAGACTCTACATTATCTGTTAAAATAAACGCATCATTACCTAATAAGGCAACAGAATCAACAGTGATTAATACTGTATCCTTCATTTTTTGAAGATATAAAGTTCCTTTTTTAAGACCTTTAATTTGCCCTTTAACAATCATGTTTCCTTGTTTTTTAGAAGAACATGCTATAGCAATAAATGTAAATACTAAAACGATTAAAAGTTTTTTCATTGAATTAAAAATTTTGAGTTGCAAATATGAGGAAATCTACTAAGCTTTCGAGGCTATTTCCATTAAAATTGTACATAACATGGCTCCGTAGGTTCCAACTACATACCCAAAAACAGCAAGTAAAACTCCAACTGTTGCTAATGATGGATGAAAAGCAGCAGCAACTACAGGAGCGCTGGCTGCAGCACCAACGTTGGCTTGACTTCCTACAGCTAAAAAGAAATAAGGCGCTTTTATTAATTTAGCTACTAATATCAATAAACCTGCATGGATAGACATCCAAACGACACCTACCACAAGTAATCCTGGATTATCTAAAATATTGGTTAAATCCATTTTCATACCAATAGTAGCAACTAAAATATAAATAAAAATGCTTCCTATTTTACTAGCACCAGCTCCTTCATAATTTTTAGCTTTGGTAAAAGATAAAAGAATACCAATGATAGTAGCAATTGTAACCATCCAAAAGAATTTAGAAGAAAAAGATGATAAAGAGGAAGTTTTATCAGCTACTGATTCAAAATTATTGACTAAATAACTAGATATATTATCTGCACCAAAATGAGCAAGACCAACTGCACCAAATGCTAAAGCTAAAATAATAACTAAATCAGCTAAAGAAGGAACTCTAGTTATATTTGAAGTAAAAGATGATACTTTATCTTTTAACTCTTCAATAGCTGTGGTATCTGCTTTTAACCATTTATTTATTTTATTGTTTTTACCAATTCCAATTAATAAAATAGCCATCCAAATATTTCCAACAACAATATCAACCAATACCATTTTTCCATAACTAGCTTGATTATATTGGTATATTTCTAACATAGCAGCTTGGTTTGCTCCACCACCAATCCAACTACCAGCAAGTGTAGAAAGGCCTCTCCAAACAGCATCAAAGCCAACACCTCCAACAGTTTCTGGAGAAACAATGGAAACTAATAAAATAGCTATAGGCCCACCGATTATAATTCCAATGGTTCCTGTAAAAAACATAATTAAAGCTTTAGGACCTAAGTTAAAAATAGCTTTTAAATCGATACTTAAAGTCATTAAAACTAATGAAGCTGGAAGTAAATACCTACTAGCAATAAAATAAGTTTGCGTTTTTTCTGCTGAAATCCACCCCATAGAATTAAAAATAGAAGGGATTAAATAACACATTAAAACGCCTGGTACTATTTTATAAAATTTAGACCAAAATCCTGATTTTTTAGATTCTGTATAAAAGACAAACCCTAATGAAACCATTAGAATTCCGAATACAATTGCATCATTAGTAAAAAGAGGTGCTTCCATAAATAGTAATTAGTTTGGGCTAAGGTATATAAAATATGTTTATTTCTTTTTTTGGTGATTTGTGTTAATGATAATACCTAATTGAATTCTATCAAGATGTGTATCATTAACCATAATATTCATATATCCAGCTTTCAATTTAATAGAACTTGATAGTTTATAAGAAAAACCAGTTCCTAGCCAGTTTTGATTATATGCTTGCCCATCAAAATCAAAGAAAATTTCATTAAATAAATATGTTGACCATTTTTTAGATATAGGGTAGTCTAAACCTAATTGATAACGTACAAAATGTCCTGTAATTGAATTGAAAAAGCGTTGCTCAAACCTCAATCGGTGAGCAAAACCTAGTTTAGAAACTTTATGTTTTACATTAAAGTCCTCATAAATTCTGTGTTCATTAAAAGAGCCACCATCAATACCAAATGTGTTATCTGTATTTAAATAAGAATGACCAAGTGTTGCGCTTAAGTTTTTGTTGATTTTATAATTAACCCCAAAACGACTAATAAACTGTTGCATATCATCTCCAATTTCAAAGAAACGAAAATGAGCCATTGTTTTTAAACTGAATTTTTCAGATAATTTATGAGATCCATTATACATGTACCATGCACCTAGTTCTTTTGCAGGATTTTTTTGAGCTACTATTTTTAATGAAACGATAGCTACTATAAGGGTTAAATAAATTTTCTTCATTATGTTGATTTTCCTTTTTTTATTAAATGTAAAAATAGTAATTTCATTAACTTCTAAAAAAAGAACCTGTTTAAAATACTTTTTAAACAGATTCTTATTAAAAATTATTAATTTTAGTTATTTACTCTCATAAGTTTTGTTGCTAACACTCCTTATTACTTTATATTTTTATAAAGAAGAAATTTGGAAATAAGTATTTTTATGTTAAAACTTGATTTGGTAAGTCTAAAGGACAGAGCCTGATAGGGTAGTACTTATTAAGTTTTTTATTTAGATGATTAGCATCAATGTATAGAAGCTACCATTAATTGGTAGCTTCTATTTAATTATAGGTAAAATGTTACTTGATTATAAAATACATATAGTGTATTATACAAAAAGGCTATCTATTGAGTAGACAGTTTTTGTTTTTATACCATATGCCCAGAACAGGCAAGTATTGAACATCTACCAAATTTATTTAAGCAAAAGCCCCAGCCACAGCCTCCTTCTTTTCCATTGATTTTTTTAAGTTCTTCTTTTTTTAAAACTTTCCCTAAGTTTAAAATTGATTTTTTCATAATAAATAATTAAAAATTTAATAAGCCCTGAACGTTTAAAGACACTCAAGGTTTGTGTCTAATTTTCGCGAAAAATATATTTATGTAATACTAAAAAGTATATTTTTTTGCTAGAGCTTATATGTTAAGGGAGTTTGAAATAGTAGTTATTTCAACATAATTAAAAGGGTATTAAGAGTTGTAGTAAAAGTAAATAATAGCTTTCATTAAAAAATCACCCGAAAAGGGTGATTTTTTAATGAATATAGTAAGTTTATTAAGTTGTTAATTTGTTTTAAATATACGTACTTCTTTAAAAGGTGTAATTGTAATTTTTTCAACTTTTTGTTTATAATCAGACCACTCTTTATTAAAGAATGCATTAGTTTTATCAATTGCTTCCTTTAAAGTGTTTTCAAATTGTGCTACTAATCTTTCTTCAGTTTTGGTTTGATTTTTAAATTTACTACCAACATAACTATAAGCTGTCCATAAACGAGTACTTACATTTGGAACCGGGCTTCTAACTATACCTTGACGTTTATCTTTTTTTCCTAAATAAAGGTCTATCAATTTAGTTATTTCTTTAGAAATTTTTTCTGAAGATTTTATCTCAGATTTATATTTTTCTTTATCTTCTTTTTTTAATTTTTTACTGTAGTTGTCGGCAATTTGCTTACTCTCTACTAATTGTTTTACTACTTTTCCTATAACTTTTTCTTTATTAGATAGCTTTTTTAAGCTTCCATATAATTGATCAAGATTTTGTTCTGTTAATTCTAACCTAGGATCAAATTTAATAGAGATGTTTTGTTCAGAAACAACATTTCCATAGGTCGCTTTAATTTTATAAATACCAGGTCTAGCTCCAATTCCACTAGGTTCAGATTTTTGTTTACGAATTTTTCTTGAAGCTCTTAGTACACCTTTTTCATCCATCCCCCAACGTAATGTGTGAATTCCATTTTTTTTAGGTGCTTTTCTTTTTAGAGTTCTAATTAATTCGTTTTTATTATTATAAAATTCAAACTTTATTGAATCCCATTTTATTTTATTTTTCTCTTTTTTAACAGTTTTAGTATTTGATTTTCCCTTTTTGTTTTTAGAATCTTTTTTAGGTTTGTTTAAATAATATTTTATTAGAGCTCCACTAGACCTGTTTTTTCCATTAAACATGGCGTCAGCTCCAAAACGAGAGCCAGTAGGTTGTTGATAAGCAGCATGATATCCGGTAGGGGGAGAGAATAGTTCAAATTTATTTACCAAAATATTTTTGTTAGCCGCTATAGCTCTTAACGGACGAATATCGTCCAACACCCATGCAGCTCTACCAAAAGTACCAATAACTAAATCATGCTCTCTTGGATGAATAACTAAATCTTTTACAGGTACAGTAGGAAATCCGTTAGTCCATTTTATCCATTTTTTACCTGCGTTTATTGATATATATAATCCGTCATCTGTACCTAAGAACAATAAGTTAGGGTTTATAATATCTTCAATAATACATAAAGCATAGCTTTGAACATCATTTTCATTTACTATACGTTCCCATGTTTTACCATAGTTTTTAGTACGATATGCATACGGTTTGTAATTAAATCTACGATAATCATTAGCAACTAATAAAGCTTCTCCTTTATTTTTGTTTGAGGCTTTAATTTGTGTTACCCAGCTATTTGCTGGTAACCCTTTTATATTTGTTGAAACATTAGTCCAGTTTTGACCTCCATTACGAGTAATTTGTACTTGTCCATCATCAGTAGCTGCCCATAGCATATCCTTTTCTAAAGGAGATGGTTCTACTACTAAAATAGTACAATGGTTTTCAGCACCAGTTGCATCCATTGTTAATCCCCCACTTTCAGATTGTTTTAATTTGCTTTTGTCATTAGTAGTTAAATCTGGAGAAATAATTTCCCAAGTAAGTCCTTTATCGGTTGATTTGTGTACAAATTGACTTCCAAAGTATAGTGTAGAATTATTAAAAGGATCAATATTAATGGCAGAATTCCAGTTAAATCGAAGATGCATTTTTGAATCAGGATGTGTAGGGCGAACAGGAAAGTTATTTCCTGTTTTAGAATCATAACGAACAACATATCCTTGTTGACTCATAGACCATCCATAACGAGCATCATCTTTATCGGGTACTACATCAAATCCATCTCCAAAACTAATTTCTTGCCAATAAGAGTTTCTAATTCCTTGCGATTTCCATACATAAGCAGGTCCTTTCCAAGATCCGTTATCTTGCATTCCACCATATATATTGTATGGATATTCATTATCTACATTGATATGATAAAACTGTGCAATAGGTAAATTACCAACAAAACGCCATGATTTACCTCTATCATGTGTAATATTTAAACCTCCATCATTTCCATCAATCATAAAAGATGCGTCTTCTGGATGTATCCACCAAGCATGATGATCTGGGTGAACTCCATTAGATACTCCATAGGCAGGCATTAATTGTTTGAAGTTTTTACCTCCGTCTTCAGAAACATTGATGTATGTAAAAACAGTATATAGTCTGTTTTCATTTTGAGGATCAACATAAATTTCTGAATAATAGAAAGGGCGATTTCCAATACCACGTTTGTCGTTAATTTTTTTCCACTTAAAACCACCATCTATACTTTTGTAAAGTGCATTTTTCTTAGCTTCAACGAGTGCGTAAATTACATCAGGGTTAGAGCGAGATATTGCAACTCCAATTCTTCCAAGTTCTCCTTTAGGAAACCCCTCTTTATCAGTAATTTTTTTCCAATTTTCACCACCATCATGAGTAATATAAACGCCACTTCCTTTTCCTCCAGATTTAAAAAACCAAGGATCACGTTTATGTTCCCACATAGAAGCGATTAATTTATTAGGATTTGAAGGATCCATTACTAAATCTGCTGCTCCAGTTTTATTATTATTGAATAAAATTTGTTTCCAAGTTTTACCACCATCAATTGTTTTATAAACACCTCGTTCTTTATGTTCTCCCCAAGGTGATCCAATTGCCCCAACATAAATAATATTAGGGTTTGTTGGATCAATAATAATTCTGTGTATATGACGTGTTTTTTCTAGTCCCATGGATTTCCATGTTTTACCAGCATCTAATGATTTGAAAATTCCATATCCACCATTTAAACTATTTCTTGGGTTTCCTTCACCTGTTCCAGCCCAAATAACACTAGGGTTAGACTGTTGAATAGCTAATGCTCCTATTGAAGCAGTTACTTGTTTTTCAAAAATAGGCTTCCATTTAATTCCTCCTGAGGTAGATTTCCAAACACCACCAGAAGCAGTACCGACATACATGATATCAGTGTTTTTTTGAACAACATCGATAGCTGTTACACGTCCACTCATACCACCTGGGCCAATATTTCTTGGTTTCATGTTTTTTACCAAGTCCATAGAAAATTCTTGTGCAAATAGCATAGAACTAATGGATATAAATAGTATTGAAAGTATTTTTTTCATTAGATAAGTTTAATTAGTATGTTGAGAGGTAAAGATATTAATTAAACTTCTTAAAAAAATGTTAAGCTCTTTTGGAAACGGTTTATTAAAAGCTGGATATTAGCTTAGTTAGGTTAGTTTTTCTTTTAAAAAGGATGTTAAAAAGTCATATATAAAATTGTATGATAATAGGAGGTGTTCCTATACAATAATTATGGCAATACAAAGAAGAGTATATTTACTCTTCTTTTTTCTTTGGTTCCCGTTTCGCTTCTTTTAAAACTTGCATAAGCATCCATTCAATCTGCCCGTTGGTAGATCGAAATTCATCAGCAGCCCATTTTTCAACTGCCTTTAGCATATCTTCATTTATGCGTAATGCAAATGCTTTCTTTTTTGCCATACTATTTCTTTATAAAATTTAAAATAGAGACTATTAACTCGTCGGAAATCATATATTCAGAAGTATAATACGATTTTAAGTTATCAGAATCTTTTTCTAGTTCTATTAAAACATGATTCATTTTATCAATAATATCTATAGTTGTTTTTGAATTGGCTTTATGCAAAAGTTCAGCCTCTTCAACTTGCACTTGTAAATCTTTGTTTCCATTAATGATTAAAGTGGGAATCGTTAATTTTTTAATTTCTTCTACTGGATTGTATGTAGTCCAACTTGAAATAAAAGGTAAATTTTGTTTTGCAAAAATAGAAATTAATAAAGGATTTACTTGTTTAATGTCTCCTGTATTCAATAATTCTTCAAAATGATTTTTTGTGATTTTTCCTAATTGTTTGTTTTGTTTATTTACTTGTTTAATAATAGTTTTATCAATTGTATGTGCACTTCCTGCTATTGAAATATATTTGTCTATGTTTTTTGAGGCCAACATTCCAATCAGTGAGCCTTGGCTATGTCCAATTAGAATAATTTCTGAAAATCTATGGTCATTTTTAAAATGATCAATTACTTTTTTAGCATCTGTTACTAAATCTTCAAAAACTACTTTCTTCAAAAACTTGTAGTTTTTTGGGGTAGCGGTTCTTTTGTCATAACTAAAGAAGGCAATGTCATTTACGTTAATTGCTTTTCTAAACTTTTGAATATAATTAGCTTTTATAATCTTTCCTTGATTTCCATTTCTGTCTACATTTCCTGAGCCATGAACCCATATGATTAAAGGTGTTTTTTTTAATGTATAGGTTAAAGTACCAGGTAGTTCAATAGAATCATTTTTTATGATGATATTTTCTGATTTTACTTGAGCAAAAGAAAATACAATAGTAATTAAGTAAAATGTAATGTAAAAGATAAAGCGTATCATAATATTTTTATTTTGTTTTCATAGGTGTGTAAAACAAGTTCTACATCATCTTTTTTTTGAGTTCCTATTAATAACTTTTCACCGTTTACTAATTCTAATTGGATGCCTATATTTCCTTTAATATTAACTGCTATTCCTTTTTTAGAAAGAGTGTATCTAATTCCCCAACCACCATATTCAGCTATTGGATTGTATTGCCTAACATTTATGTTTTTAATTTCTTTCCATTTTTTTGTTTTAAATTTAGAATGAAAAGGAAATAGTTGATAATGGATGCCATGCTCATCTATTTTAGTTTTTAGTACGCAACTATAAATTAAAACATGAACTAATAGTATAGCGGTTAATGAAATTAAAGAGGAGCTATTTGCAGTTAAGCTTTTATCTATAGCACTCATCCATCCTGTAACTATAGAGTATATAGGGATAATTGATCCTAAAACTAAAAGAATATGTAGCCATGTTTGAGTAAATCGTTGCTCTTCTTTAAAGACTTTCATTTTACCTGTTTTTATCTCGTTCTAAAATAATTCTTACTGAGTTTTCAGCAATATGCTTTAAAACCCATCCTTCTCTGGCATATTGATTTAAAGTGTCCTCTAGTTTTTGATTATTACCAGAAAAACCCATTTTCCAATTAACTACTTTATATTCTTTCATTTTTATCTGTTTTTATCTTTTTCTAATAGAGCTTCTATATTACCACCGTTATTTAACGGATACACGTTAATAACTCTCCACCCTTGTTTTGCATAATTGTTAATTTCTTCTTCAAATTTTTGTCGTCCATTACTCCAACTAAACTTTCTATTTATAATTTTATATTCTTTCATTTTTCCCTGTTTTACACTTTTTTTTATTAGCTAAAGATAAAGCAACACCAATTGTTGTGCCCATACCAGACCCTAATGAGATACCAATAGGTATATTATTGAAAACTACACCATAAATAATCCCTAAACTAGTACCTAATGATATACCAATTGCTAAATAAAGGATCTGTTTTTTATTCATAGGTTAAAATTTGTTTTTAGAATTTCCATTCTTTTTTTTAATTTTCTGTTGGTTAAATAGTAAACCAAAAATGAGTCCAACTCCAGCCCCAATAGGTAATCCTAATCCGGTAGAAGAAAAAATAATACCTATTCCAGCACCGAAAATCATTCCCATAAAAGCATTCTTGTTCTTCATTTTTTAATGATTTAGTGTACCAGTATTCAAAACAGGAGAGGCTTCTTTATCACCACACAAAATAACCATTAAGTTACTTACCATTGCAGCTTTACGCTCTTCGTCTAATTCAACAATTTGCTTTTTGTTTAACTCCTCCAAGGCCATTTCTACCATGCTTACAGCTCCTTCAACAATTTTATGCCTTGCTGCAACAATTGCAGTTGCTTGTTGGCGTTTTAACATTGCACTTGCAATTTCTTGTGCATAAGCTAAATAACCAATTCTAGCTTCAAGTACTTCAATTCCTGCAATAGATAAACGTTCGTCTATTTCTTTTTCTAAAGCATCACTTACTTCATTTACACTTGAACGTAATGTAATATCTTCATCATGACCTTCATCTGCAAAGTTATCGTAAGGATACATGCTTGCTAGCTTTCTTACAGCGGCATCTGTTTGTACACGAACAAAATTCTCATAGTTGTCTACATCAAAAGCAGCTTTATAAGTTTCAGTAACTCTCCAAACTAAAATAGTACTAATCATTACAGGATTTCCTAATTTGTCGTTAACTTTTAAACGCTCACTATCAAAATTACTAGCTCTTAAAGAAATTGCTTTCTTCTTATAAAGCGGGTTTGCCCAATACAATCCATTTTGCTTAACTGTACCTACATATTTTCCAAAAAGCAAAATTACTTTTGATGAATTAGGGTTTACTAAAATAAAACCGAATGATAAAATAAAACCTACTAGTGTTGAAATTAAATAAATAGGGTTTTCATTTTTGATTGACATAATTATTCCACCAATAAAAAGTGTTAGTACAATAAAAAATAATAGATAGCCATTTGCTGGTTTAATGATTTTTTCTGAGTTCATATTGTTGTTTGATTTAATTTGATATCATTTTGATATCGTAAAGATATGAAATATTTTTTTATAAATCCAAAAAACTATGCGTACTATTTTTTAACTTCGCAAAAAAAGTATTTAAAATGACTAAACGTTTCTTATTACTAGTATTCAGTTTTTTAATGTCTTTTACGGGGTTTTCGAATGATGATATTTGGGGGCCAACCGGACATAGAGCTACTGGAAAAATTGCTGAAAATCATTTAACAAATAGAGCAAAAAGAAAGATAGATAAATTATTAGAGGGGGAAAGCTTAGCTTTTGTATCAACTTATGCTGATGAAATAAAATCTGATAGAAATTATAGAGAATTTTATTCTTGGCATTATGTGAATATGCCTTTAGATGGAAAATATGAAACTTCTGAAAAAAACCCGAAAGGAGATTTAATTACTGGAATTAATCGTTGTGTGAAAGTTTTAAAAGACAAAAATAGCACAGTAAAAGATAAGCGTTTTCATTTAAAAATGTTAGTGCACTTGATGGGAGATTTACATCAACCTATGCATATAGGTCAAAAAGAAGATAAAGGAGGAAATACTATCCAGGTTCAATGGCATGGTAGAGGATCAAACTTACATAGAGTTTGGGACGAAAGCATACTTAGTAAATGGAATATGAGTTATGTTGAATTAGCTGATAATGCAAAAAGATTGTCTAAACAACAAGTTAAGGTAATTCAAAAAGGAAATGTAGTTGATTGGATGTATGATACTCATAAGTTAACAAAAGAAGTGTATGCCTCTGCTAAAGTAGGAGAGAATTTGCGTTACAGGTATTCGTATGTTTACTTTCCTATTGTAAGAGAACAGTTACAAAAAGGAGGTTTACGTTTAGCAAAATTATTAAACGATATTTTTTGTTAAAAAAATAAAAAAGTTATTATTTATAAGCTCGGTTAGATTTATCTCTCCGAGCTTTTTTCTTGTTAAGTTTAAGTTAATTAATAGCTATTATAATAGTAATTAATTAAATTAGAGCCTTATATAAATTTTGATTGATGAATAGAGTTTGTTTATTGTTACTTTTGGTATTAGTAGGAGTTTCGTGCAAAAAAAGTAATGAAGATAAAAAAGAAAAAGAAGTTGTAATCAAGGTTTCAACACTAAATTATGACCAGCTGACACCTTTATTACATAAAAATGATGGAAAAATTTATGTAATAAATTTTTGGGCTACTTGGTGTGTGCCTTGTGTAAAAGAATTACCAGCTTTTGAAAAATTAAGTGCTAATTATAAAGATAAAAATGTAGAAGTTGTTTTGGTAAGTTTAGATTTTTCAAAACAAATAGAAAGTAATTTAATTCCATTTATAAAAGAGAAAAAGTTAAAATCTAAAGTAGTTCATTTTGAAGATAGGAATGAACAATTTTGGATTAAAGATATTGCTGAAAACTGGACAGGTTCTATACCAGCTACTTTAATTTATAATGGAAAGAAAAGGAAGTTCTATGAAAAGTCATTTGACTATGAAGAGTTACAAAGTGAATTACAAACTTTTTTAAACTAATATAATTATGAAAACTTTTAAAACAATACTAGTGTTAACTGTTGCTGCTGTAGTTTCTGCATTTACAATTAATGATAACGGAGGTTATAAAGTAGGAGATGTAGCTTCTGATTTTAAATTGAAAAATATCGATGACACCATGGTTTCTTTAGCGAACTATAAAAAGGCTAAAGGTTTTATTGTTGTTTTTACGTGTAACAAATGTCCATATTCTGTAGCAAATGAAGACCGTCTTATAGCTTTAGATAAAAAATATAAAGAGAAAGGATATCCGGTAATCGCAATAAATCCAAATGATCCAGCTGTTTCTTCAGGAGATGATTTTGAATCTATGAAAGTTAGAGCTAAAGAAAAAGGGTTTACGTTTCCGTATTTATTTGATGAAGGACAAAAAGTATATCCAATGTATGGAGCAACTAAAACACCTCATGTTTATATTTTAAGTAAAAACAAAAGCAAACTAATTGTTGAGTATATTGGAGCTATTGATGATAGTTCTCGTAGCGAAAGTAATGTTTCTGAACGTTTTGTAGAGAATGCAGTTGATGCTTTATTAAAAGGTAATAAACCTACCAAAACGGATACACGTGCAATTGGATGTTCTATTAAATATAAGAGAAGTTAATATCTTATTTATAGCATAAAAATATAAAACCCTGAACTTAAAAGTTCGGGGTTTTATGTTGGTTTAATTTGCTTTTTTTATGATGTTCCTTAACCAGTTATTAGGAATCATATCAATAGTTAAATTTACACGTTCCGTTTTTCCGTAGTTGGTTATTTTATGAGGATCATTTAGTTTTAAATACCAACATTCACCCGGTTGCATTGCTACAGGAGTATTATTTAAATAAAAGGTAACATCATCATTACCAAAAATAGGTATGGTAAGGCGTACTACAGATTTTTCTATTTCAAGAGCTAATGTTGGATCGTTATGTTCTTTAACTACAGCACCAGGAGCTAAGCGAAGTAACCTAACGAGTGTTACTTTTGTGTGTTCCTTAAAAGTATTTACAATACTAGTTAAATAAGGAGATTCTTTAAGCTCAGTAGTGTCGAGCCAATCTGTCCAAGAACCATCAGCGTAATCATCGGCTGGAGGGGGGAATGGTAATGATTTGTCTACAATATGCGCTGGGGCTCTTAAAGGAATTGTATCATAATATTCATACTTAATTAAATGCTGCTGTTTTAAATCTTCAAATTCTTTCAGCATTTTGCTTACATCAAACTGAAAAGGGAGCAATACACGATCATTATGTGTTTTTGATATAGAAGGTTCAATTGCGTTTTCCATAAAGTTTTTAGATTAAGTTATATTAGTCTAGCTATAGCTAAGATAATTGAAATTAATTAAAAATCAATAGGAGCTTATTTGTTTAGGAAATCTTGATAAGCTTCTTGAGTTATGGCTTTACCCAAAGAGTCTAATGTTTTATAATTTCCTTCTTGTAATACAGGTTTATTACTTACATAATCATACACAAAACTTCCATTTTTTCCTACAGTACCAAAACCTTTATTAAAAATATAATGAATGTATTGTTCCTCAGAATTATTAAAAAGATGCTTGCTGAATTTAAACTGGCTAGCATTCCCTTTTAATAAATGAGTTAACGTGTATGAGAAATCAATTTGTGAACCGAAATTATCAACAGTAATTCCTTTTTTAGCAAGTGCACCACCTAACCAAACCATTGGAATTTGGAATTTTTTAGGAGAGTTAAAATATCCTTTATGTTTAGGTAGTGGATGTCCGTGGTCAGACATAATCACAACTAATGTATTGTCCCACCAAGGTTGTTTTTTGGCATCAGAAATAAATTTTCCAATTGCTTTGTCTGTATATGCTTGTGCACTTTTATAAAGATTTTCTTCTGAATTTTTTCCAAATTTATAGGTGTCAGGAAATTCATAAGGTTCATGACTGGTTAATGTTAAAGCTATTTTGAAAAAAGGTTTTTCTAGTTGAGGTTTAGATAAATCTTTCATAACGCGATCTAAGAAAATATGATCATGTGCTCCCCATTTTGAATTCCAATTTTCTTTATCAAAAGCACTACCGTCTAGCATGAAATCAATATCCCCATTTCTTAAATAGGTATTCATATTTCCAAAATTGGTGTCACCTCCATAGTAAAAAGCTGTATTGTAACCTAAATTTTTCATTTCCTTAGTTAACATTGGAAGCTTTCTTGTTTTATGTGGCATTTTAATAATGCTTAAAGTAGGTTGAGGATAATAACCGCTTAAAACAGCAACTAATCCTTTGTCTGTTCTATCTCCATTTCCATAAAAATTAGTAAATAAAATTCCTTCTTTTGCTAATTGATTTAGGTTTTCTGTAACATTAGGTTCTCCTCCTAATGCACCTACAGCTTTAGCAGATAAACTTTCCCAAATGATTAAAATAACATTTGGTTTCAATGTTTTTAATATAGAATCATTGCTAGCTAATAGTTGATTCCTTGTTTTATCAATTATCTCTGTAGCATTATTAGGATTGAAATTTTGATATGGATTTGTGTCTTCTGTTTTGTGAGTTAATGTGTTAGAAAAATTCCATATAAAATTTACTGCTGCGTGATTAGCAAACATATGTTTAGAAAAATAAACATTACTTTGGTTTATAGGTATAGTTTGAACACCGCCTCTGATTGGTAGTATAAGAGCAGCAAATAAAACTAAAAAAATAGGAGCTTCCCATATTTTTCCTTTTTCTAAATTATTAAAAAGAGTCGTTAGTTTTTTATTGAAAAGATAAGTTGTGAAACCAGAAATAACAAGCCAACTAATAATTCCACCAATTAACATGGTTACAGTTACTGAAGCAAGCATTATTTTTGGAGTATTGATGTAAGTTAGTAAAGTAGAATCAATACGAACTCCCCACGATTTATACAAAACGATATCAATTAACATAAATAAGTTAATTATAAATATAACAGGGTAGGTATAGCTTTTAATTAATAAAGCAACTATTTTTTTAGGAATCCAAATTGAGAATAAAAAAATCAAAAAAGGAATTAAAGATAGATAACCTGAAAAAGAAGCATCTAATTTTAATCCATGTAAAAATGTTTTCAAGATGGTAATAAAATCAAGATCAAAAGTTTTATCGTAATAAAAAGCTAAAAATAAAAAACGAGAAAAAGAAAAATAGAGCAGCCATAATACAAAATAATTAAAGCTAAGTGAAAGTCTGTTTTTTAGTGATTTCATAGTTTATTCAGTAACTTTTAGTCTAGCTTTCGCTGTAACAAAAACATCAGCGTAGTTTTTGTTTAGATATTTTAAATAACCAGTAATAGCAATCATTGCAGCATTATCAGTTGTGTATTCAAAATTAGGAATATAAGTAGTCCAGCCCCAATGCTTCTCTGCTAACTGTAGGCGTTTTCTAATTTCAGAATTTGCGGAAACTCCTCCAGCTATTGCTATATGCTTAATATTAGTATGTTTTACTGCATTTTTAAGCTTCTCCATTAAAATTTCAATAATTGTATATTGGATTGAAGCACAAATATCATGTAAATTTTCTTTAATAAAATTAGGATTCTCTTTTACATTTCGTTGAATGAAATATAAAATCCCAGTTTTTAAACCACTAAAACTAAAATCTAACTCACCTACTTTAGGTTTTGTAAATTTAAACACTTTTGGGTCTCCAAGTTGAGCATATTTATCAATTAATGGACCACCTGGATAAGGGAGTCCTAATATTTTTGCCGATTTATCAAAGGCTTCTCCAACTGCATCATCTATAGTTTCACCAAGAATTTCCATTTCAAAATGATTAGTGATTTTAACAATTTGAGTATGGCCTCCACTAATGGTTAAACAAACAAAAGGAAATGGCGGTATTTTACAACCTTCTTCTTCTATAAAGTGAGCTAAAATATGTGCCTGCATATGATTAACATCTATCAAAGGAATGTTTAAACCTAAAGCTAATGATTTTGCAAAAGAAGTCCCCACAAGTAAAGACCCCATTAATCCAGGACCTCTTGTAAAAGCAATTGAATTTAAATCTTCTTTAGTAATACCAGCTTGTTCTATAGCTTGCTGTACAACTGGAACAATGTTTTGTTGGTGAGCTCTTGAAGCTAATTCAGGAACAACACCGCCGTATTTGGCATGTATTTCTTGGTTGGCAACTACATTGCTTAAAACTTTACCATTACAAATAACAGCAGCACTTGTGTCGTCACAAGAGCTTTCAATACCTAAAATATAAATGTTTTTAGTGCTCAAATTAAAAAGAATTAAAGAGCAAAAATATTCATAATGCGTTAGAAATTCGTTAAAATCGAATTTTCTTTGCAATAAGGCAAGATTTTTGGGGTTTGCTAGTTACTTTTGTTAAATTGTTTTCACTAAAAATTTTATTATAAAAAAAGTAAAAAAAATAATATTTAGAACAGTAAAGTACGTTGTGCTTTTTTTGTTGTTGCTTATGTTTTTCTTGTCGATACCAGCGGTGCAAAGTAAACTAGGAAGCTATGCTACAAAAAGTATAAATGAAAGTTATGGTACCAATATAGTAGTAAAAAAAATAGATTTATCTTGGTTAGGTAGTGTACAATTAAAAGGAATTGAAATTAGAGATCATCATCAAGATACTCTTATTTTTGTTAAAAACTTAAGTACATCTATACAAAACGCTAAAAAGGTTTTAGATAATAAAGTAGATTTAGGGGCAGCTTCTCTTAGTGGAATTCATTTTTACATGAAAACGTATAAAGATGAGAATAATGATAATATGTCCATTTTTATTGACAGTTTTGAAGATGGAAAACCTAAAGATAGTTTATCAACACCATTTATTTTAAGAAGTAATAATATTCAATTAAAAGACTTAACATTTAAGTTGTTTGATTATAATAAAAAAGATGCTCTACAATTTGCAGCATTTAATGGAGGAGGTAATTTACAAGACTTCTCTGTAGTTGGTCCAGATGTTTCTATGGATATCAAAAAAATGTACCTTACTGATAATAGAGGTGTAAACATAACTAACTTAACTACTGATTTTAAGTATACGAAAACACATATGTTGTTTGATGATACGGTTATAGAAACTGATAATGAGTCTGTATTAAAAGCTAACATAAAATTCACATATAATAGAAAGGATTTAGTTGATTTCTCTGATAAAGTCCAGATTAAAGCTGTTTTTGATAAAAGTGCACTTGCTGCTAAAGATTTAAATAAATTATATAAAGAGCTTAGAGGTAGTGATGTAATGTATTTTACAGGTACTATTGATGGAGTTTTAAATAATTTTAGTGCAAGTAATGTAAAGTTAAGATCTAAACGAGGAATGAGAATTATTGGAGATCTTGGTTTTGTGAATGCATTAAATACAGATAGAGGTTTTATTTTTGATGGGGATCTAGAAAATGTTACAGCCAATTATTTTCAATTAAAAAGTGTACTTCCTAATTTATTAGGAAAAACATTACCAACCGAGTTTCAACGATTAGGAAACTTTACAATGTCTGGATTAGTTAAAGTTACCCCTGAGCAAATGGAAGCTACGTTGTCAGTAGATTCTGAGATAGGATCAACTATTTCTGACTTACAACTTACCAATATAGATAACATTGACGAAGCTGCTTATGTAGGTGAGGTAGAATTCATAGATTTTGATTTAGGTGTTTTTGCTAATGACCCATTATTGGGTAAAATATCATTAAAAGCAGATGTGAATGGAAGTGGTTTCAACGTAGATAATATTAATACAACCATTATAGGAAATATTAGCACTCTTGATTTTAATAAATACCAGTATAAAAACTTAAGTGTAAACGGTCAATTTCAAAATAAGAAATTTGATGGGTTTTTAAGCTCTGAAGATGATAACTTTAAAATGAAATTTGAAGGGTTAGCTGACTTCTCTTCAGCAATCAATAAGTTTGATTTTGAGGCAGATATTGATAAAATTGATCTTAAAAAAACAAATTTATTTACTAGAGATAACATAGCAGAATTAAAAGGAAAAGTGAAACTTAATGTTTCAGGGAATACTTTTGATGATATTGTAGGGAAAGCAACATTTAAAAACTTTGTTTATAAAAATCAGAAACAGTCGTATACTTTTAAAAAGTTTGATATAAGTTCTGCAGTAAAAGACAGTATTAAAACAATAGAAGTAAATTCAGAAGATATTGTAAAAGGTAAATTAAAAGGTAAATTTTTATTTAATGAATTGTCTTTAGTTACACAAAACGCATTGGGAAGCGTGTATACAAATTATGAGCCTTTTAAAGTCACCCCAAATCAATTTTTAGATTTCGATTTTACCATTTATAATCAAATAATTGATGTCTTTTTACCTGAAATATCAATAGGTAAAAATACACGCTTGAAAGGAAAAATAAAATCAAATGAAAACTCGTTAAAGCTTACTTTTTCATCTCCAGAAATTAATGCCTATGGAAATTTAATAGATAATGTTTTATTACGATTAAATAATAAAAATCCACTTTATAATACTCACTTAACTGCAGGTAAAATAGATTCTAAATATTATGATATTGAAAAATTGAATTTAATTAATAGAACGCAAAATGATACACTATTTTTTAAATCAGAATTTAAAGGAGGGAAAAATTATGAAGAAGATTTCAATTTAGATTTTTATTATACAATTGATAAAGACCAAAAGTGGGTGGTTGGTGTACAAAAATCAATGTTAAACTATAAAGGCTTTGATTGGGTAATAAATCCAAAAAGTAATAAAGAAAATAAGGTAACCTTTAATTTAAAAGAGAACGATTTTATAATCAGCCCTTTTGTTTTTCAATCTAATGATCAAAAAATAGCATTGAAAGGAGCTATAAAGGGATCTAATTATAAAGATTTACAAGCGAATTTCACAAAAGTAAAGTTAGAAAGTTTTTTACCTTCTATTGATAGTTTAAAGTTAAATGGAGAGGTTAATGGAGTTGTAGATTTTAAACAGAACGAAGATAAGTTAAGTCCTAAAGCAAATTTATTAATTAAAGATTTTAAGATTAATGATTTTGAACAAGGAGATCTAACATTGGATATTACTGGGGATAATTCGTATGAAAAGTACAAGGTAAATATGTTACTTTCTACCGATAAGGCAAAGAGTATTTCAGCAACGGGAGGATTAGATTTTAGTAAAAAACGACCAACTGTAGATTTAAATATAGCTTTAGAAGAGTATAAAATAGCTGCATTTAGTCCGTTAGGAGGTGAGGTGCTTTCAAAATTAAGAGGAGAGGTTACAGGGAATTTTACGGCTACTGGTTTTTTAAGAAATCCAGATTTTGATGGGTATTTAGATTTAAAAAATGCAGGATTGGCTTTTCCTTATTTGAACGTGGATTTTGATCTTAAAGGAAATACTAGAATTGATTTAGAGGGACAACAATTTAAATTAGATGATGTAATTTTAGAAGATATTAAGCATAAAACACAAGGTACTTTATCTGGGTATATTGCACATCAAAATTTTGATTTGTGGTTTATGAATCTAAATATTAACACTGATAATTTATTGATTTTAGATACAGAAGAAAGCGAGGAAGTACAATATTATGGAACTGGATTTTTAAAGGGAAGGGCAGAAATAAGAGGAGTTACAAGTAACTTAGATATTGATGTAAACGGAAGTACGCAACCAGGAACTAAGTTTGTTATTCCTTTGAGTGATATTAAAATGATAGATAATTATAAGTTAATTCATTTTGAAAAAAGAGGAGTTGTTAAAGATGAAAAGAGTAAGTTAATAGATGACATTAAAGGATTAGATTTAAAAATAAGGCTTGATGTAACAAAAGATGCGATAGCACAAGTGGTAATAGATAAAGTATCAGGTAGTGAGTTAAGGGGTAGCGGACAAGGAAATTTATTTATTGATATTGACACTCGTGGTAAATTTAATATGTTTGGTGATTTTACAGTTGATAACGGATTGTATAATTTTAAATATGCTGGTATAAATAAGCCGTTTGTAGTGCAAAAAGGAGGTACTATATCTTGGAGTGGTAATCCATACGATGCTGAACTTGATATAACTGCTGTGTATAGAACAAAAGCGAATCCTGCACAAGTATTAGATAATGTAAATTCTACTCGAAAGATACCTATAGATTTATACACAAAAATTACAGGAGGTTTATTTAATTCAAAGCAAGAGTTTGATATTAAAATACCCAATGCTAATTCAACAGTGAGTTCTGAGTTAGAGTTTATTTTAAATGAAAATGATTTAAATACGAAGATGCAACACTTTTCATTTTTATTAGCTTTTGGAACATTTTATAATGATGAAGCTATAGGGAATAGTGCAACATCAGGTTTAACAGGAACTGCATCAGAAATAGCTTCAAGTATTTTGTCTAATATGCTAAATAGTAAAGACAATAAATTTCAGGTTGGGGTTGGGTACACCCAAGGAGATAGAAGTAATGTTGATAATTTAAATAGTGATGATCAAGTTGATGTATCAGTAAGTACTCAGTTGAGCAATAGGGTAATTGTAAATGGGAAAGTAGGTGTTCCTGTAGGAGCAAATACTCAAACAAGTGTTGTTGGAGAAGTAAAAGTAGAAGTATTACTTAATGAAGAAGGTAATTTTAGAGGAACTGTTTTTAATAGACAAAATGATGTGCAATATTCTACTGACGAAGAAGGGTATACTCAAGGGGTTGGATTATCTTATCAAGTTAATTTTAATAACTTGTCAGAGTTAGGAGAAAAGTTAGGGCTAAAAAAGAAGAAGAAAAAGAAAGAAGAGAAAAAAGATACCATTGCTAAAAAGAAGAAAAAATTAATACATTTTAAATCAACTAAAAAGAAAGATAAATAACTAACTATACATGAGTAGAACAATAAAAGATTATTTAATCATTGGGTTAAAAGGAATGGGAATGGGAGCAGCGGATGTAGTTCCTGGAGTTTCTGGAGGAACTATAGCTTTTATTTCGGGTATTTATGAAGAGTTACTAAGTTCTATAAGTAATATAAATCTAAGTTTATTTCAAACACTAAAAAATGAAGGGCTAAAAAAAGCTTGGAATCAGTTGAATGGTAATTTTTTAGCTGCACTTTTTATTGGTATTCTTACTAGTATTGTTTCTTTAGCAAAAGCAATTAAATGGTTGTTGGAACACAAACCAATTTTGTTATGGTCTTTCTTTTTTGGCTTAGTGTTAGCAAGCATATTATACATAGCTAAACAAGTAGAGAAGTGGAATGTTGTAAGTATAATTATTGGCCTATTAATGATTGGATTTGGTTATTTTATTACTGTAGTCCCCTCTACTAATGGCCAGGAAGCTAGTTATTTGTTTTTAATATTCTCTGGTGCAATAGCCTCATGTGCCATGATACTTCCAGGGATATCAGGTTCTTATATATTATTATTAATAGGTGTTTACCCATTAGTAATGACAGCTTTAACGAACAAAGATTTGAAAATTATTTCAGCAATAATAATTGGAGTTATTGTAGGATTAACTACTTTCTCTAAACTATTAAAATGGTTATTTGCTAATTATAAAAACGAAATGTTGATAGCTTTAACTGGACTTATGTTGGGGTCATTGAATAAGGTATGGCCATGGAAAAGTATAATTTCAACATATACTGATAGGCATGGGGTGGTAAAGCCTCTTCTAGAGAAAAGTATTTTGCCACAAAATTTTAATGGTGAACCTCAATTAATCAATGCATTAATCTTAGCAATTGTTGGTTTTGGTTTAATCTTATTATTAGAGAAATTAGCCGTAAAAAAGTAGTAGAAAAACTGTATTTTAGTTTTTTCTAATTAAGCTACATGCAAAAAGAACGAACATTTATTCAAAAAGTCAATTTGTTTTTAAAAGGATTGGCAATGGGAGGAGCAAATAAGGTTCCTGGCGTTTCTGGTGGTATGGTTGCTTTTGTTATGGGTTTTTATGAAGAACTCATTTTTACGTTTCAACGAATAAACGGAAAAGCATTTAAGCTATTATTAACAGGCCGTTTAAAAAGTTTTGCACGTTATACCAATTTACAATTCTTGGTATTAGTAATGCTAGGTAGTATGTTTAGCTATTTTAGTATTTCTTTACTACTAGATTATTTTTTGAAAAACTATGAGCAGTATGTTTGGGCTTGGTTTTTTGGAATGATTTTAGGATCAATTTATTATATCTCTAAAGATTTTGGTAAGTGGGAACTTAAAAACATTGTAGGTTTATTAATAGGTGCCTCAATAGGAATAGGTATAAGTTTTATGACACCTGCAAAAGAAAACGATAACCTTTGGTTTGTTTTTTTATGTGGAATAATTGGTGTTTCTGGAATGACCTTACCTGGACTTTCAGGTTCTTTTATTTTAATATTACTAGGTAATTATGTATTGCTTTTAGTTGATAGTGTAAACGTATTTGGAAATGTAGTTGCAAATTTATTTTCAGGAAATTTTGAGGTGCTTAAAGATGCTGTTAAAGTTAGATATCTTAAAATTATAGCCGTTTTTACAGCTGGTTCTGCTTTCGGGTTAGTTTCCATATCGCATATATTAGGATATGTATTAAAACGATGGCATCAAATAGTTACTGCCGTTATTATAGGATTCATTACTGGTTCATTAGGAATTGTTTGGCCATGGAAAAAAACAATTTATAAAACTACAGAAGCAACATTTTTACTTGATAAAAAAGGAAATAAAATAGTAGAAAATTATCAACGTTACATTCCAGATATACAGGATAAAGAAACGTGGATTTCAATAGGTTTTGTAATTATAGGAATAATTATAATTTTAGTGATAGATTTTTATGGAAGAAAACGAAAATAAATACCTATTTGCATTAGTAGGAAAAAACATCTCTTATTCTTTTTCTAGAGGGTATTTTACAGAGAAATTTTCAAAATTAGGACTAAGAAAACATGAATATGTAAACTTTGATATTCAAAAGATAGAAGAGTTTACTAAAAAAATAAAAGAGCATAAAAATGACATAAAAGGAATGAATGTAACCATTCCTTATAAGTTAGAGATTTTTGATTTTCTAGATAAAATTGATAAAAAAGCTAGTAAAATAGGAGCTGTAAATACTGTAAGAATAACAAAAAAAGGAAAACTTATAGGATATAATACGGATGTATATGGTTTTAAAAAATCATTAACTCCGTTGTTGAAAAAGCATCATGAAAAAGCTTTAATATTGGGTACTGGTGGAGCTTCAAAAGCTGTAGCTTATGTACTTGATAAATTAAATATTGAGTATAAATTTGTGTCAAGAACACCAAAAGGAAAAGATACTATAACCTATGCGGATGTTTCTGAAAAAGTAATGATGTCACATTTATTGTTAATAAATTGTACACCACTTGGTACTCACCCAAATATAGAAAACTGCCCCAGTATACCATATGAGTTTGTTAGTGAGAAACATATGTTGTATGATTTAATATACAACCCTTCAGAAACAACCTTTTTACAAAAAGGAAAAGAAAAAGGTGCAACTATAAAAAATGGATTAGAAATGCTAGAGCAGCAAGCTGAGAAAGCATGGAAAATTTGGAATAAATAATCATTGAATGTTCGTTAAAAATAAAGTTTGCTATTTTATAAGAATGCTTATCTTTAACAACTAATAAAAAGGAACTTAAACATTGTAGATATGTTAGAAAACAACGAAGAACAGGTTGAACAACCAATAAATGAAGAAAGTACAACCGTAAATGAAACAGATAAGGCTGTTAATGAAGTTGAAAATGAAGTAGCTCAAGAATCAGAAAAGGCAGAAGAAAGGCATGAAATTCCAATGCTTGATTATGCAACTATGGAGCTAGATAAATTGGTTGATGAACTAGAGAAACTATTAAAAGCATATCCTGTTCAACAATTAAAAAATAACGTTGATGCAATTAAAAATTCGTTCAATGCTAAATTTGGTAAATTATTAGCTGAAAAGAAAGAAGCTTTTTTGGCTGAAGGAGGAAACTCAATAGATTTTCAATTTTCTAGCCCAGTAAAAACAGCTTATAATAAATTATTAGGTGAGTATAAAACGAAACGTGATGCTTACTATTCACAATTAGAGAAGAAGCTTAAAGAGAATCTTGAAAAAAGAAATGTTTTAATTGAAGGATTAAAAACATTAATTGAAAGTGGTGATGTAAAAACAATGTACAATGATTTTCAAGCAATTCAAAAGCAATGGAGAGAAATAGGACCCGTGTCTAAAACAAAGTATAATGATACATGGAAAACGTATCATCATCATGTTGAGCGATTCTATGATTTACTACACTTAAATAAAGATTTTAGAGAGCTTGATTTTAAACATAACTTAGAAGAGAAGTTAAAATTAATTGCACGAGCTGAGGCATTAAATGAAAAGGATGATATAAACGAAGCTTTTAAAGAGTTACAAGATTTACATCGTTTATGGAAAGAAGAAATTGGACCTGTAGGAAAAGAACATAGAGAAGATGTTTGGGGTAAATTTAGTGAGGCTACAAAAAAAATACATGACAAGCGCCACCAGCATTTTAAAGTTTTAAGAACAAAACATCAAGAAATGATTGATGCGAAATTAGAAGTTGTAGCGGAAATTAATGCTTACGATACTTCTAATAATAAAACGCACAATGATTGGCAAAAGAGCATTGTTGAAATTGAAGCTTTAAGAAAGAAGTATTTCGATATAGGAAAGCTTCCATATAGTAAAAGTGAAGCGGTATGGCAACAATTTAAAGCAGCAACAAAGAAGTTTAATGCTTCAAAAAATGTTTTTTATAAAGAAGAAAAAGGAGCGCAAAGTAATAACTTAAAGCTTAAAATAGAATTAGTAGAGTTAGCTGAGAGTTTGAAAGATAGTGATGATTGGGATACTGCTACAAATACAATGAAACGTATACAATCTGATTGGAAAAAAATAGGTCACGTTCCTAGAAAATTTTCGGATGAAATATGGAAGCGTTTTAAAGGGGCTTGTAATCATTATTTTGATAGACTTCACGAGCGTAAAAATGAATTAAATAAAGAACAATTAGTTGTTGTTGAAGGTAAAAAAGAATTTATCGAAGAAATAAAGGCTAAAGAAAATTTAACGCTTGATGAGGTAAAAGAATCTATTTCTAAATGGAAAGAATTAGGGGTTTTACCTAGAAATGCACGACATTTAAACGAAAAATTTAACAAAGCTATAGATACTCACCTTAATAATTTAAATATGGGGAGAGCAGATATAGAAATAATGAAGTTTAAAAATGTTATTGAAGGATATTTAACTCAAAAAGATTATAGAAAATTAGATAGCGAACAATTATTTATTAGAAGAAAAATAGATGAGAATGTTCGTGAAATGCAGCAGTTAGAAAACAATTTGAGTTTTATTTCTAATGCAACTGAAGATAATCCTTTAGTGAAAAATGTTCGAAATGGAATTCAGAAATTCAAAGATGAGTTAGACATTTGGCAATTAAAGTTAGATTACCTTAAGAAGTTAAACTATTAATTAGTTGTATATATTTTAAAAAAAACGGTAGAAAGAAATTTCTACCGTTTTTTTATTTTAAAGTTTTTTCTTATTCGATTTTGCTTTTGGATTATAATCAAGTGCTAACTGTAACCAGTAATATAAGTTTTCGTCTAAATCAATGGCTTCATTAGACAAAAAAACAAAGCCTTTCATTGGTCTTCCTGTAAAATTCATGGTATTACATCCTGTTTTTGTTAAGGATTCTTCATAAATACCTGGATCAATCCGAGCCATAACTTCATTTTTAATAACTCCAACACAGATTTTATCATTAATCATAAAACTGAGTCCACCAAACATTTTCTTTTCTATAAAGAAAATATTTTCGTTTTGAAAAAAATGAGAAATTCTGTCAGATAAAAACGTATCGTAGGCCATACTATTTTTTTGGAGGATATTTTGTAAAAGATTTTTTAACTATTTGAGAATAGTGTGTTTTCTTTTCATTAGGTGAAGCTCTTTCATTCATTTCACTGTTTATTTCACTTTGCCATATTAGCTCATTTGATGTTGCCTCAACAAAATCAATGGTAAGTATTTGGTTTATTTTTTTTCTACCTATCGGTATTCCACCAGAAATACCAAAGCCGATATTTCCTCCACCACCAATTCCGACTCCAATAGTATTTCTATTAGCAGATTCTCTTTCTTTTGAAAAGAAATTAACGTAAAAATCAGGAGTTTCAGAAATTTCCATTCCTTTAATGTTTAAGTTTTCTGTAATTATTTGTGTAACTCTTTTTATATCTAATTCATTCAGTCCTTTACCAGCGTCTTCAAAAAAATTGAATGTTTTGTACTTTTTAAAGTTTGTTTTGCTATCGTAGTCATATACTACTCTACTAGTAGAACAACTTATAAAAAGAAATAGAAAGAGATATTTTAATTTATTCATGATGTTATTTTTAATAAAAGAATAGCAAAAACTATACCTTATAAAAATACAAAAAGCTTCGAATAAACGAAGCTTTTGCAAAGATTAGTTAGTTGATTAATCTATTTATTGAACAGCTTTTAAAGCATCAATATTTCCGTATCCATATTCAGAATGCTTATTAGGGTAAAAATCAGCAGACTCTTTCATTTTTTGTAAAACCTGAGCACGCGACCAACCTGGATGTTTTGCCCACACTAAAGCAGCAATACCAGCAGTTGTAGCAGTTGCTACTGATGACCCTCCAACATAGTTTTCTTTACCGTTATAATAACTTAAAACTGGTATTTTATTATCAGTTCCATTTCTTCTTTGCATTTGTACAGTAAAGTCTATTTTAGAACCAGAATGACATACGTCACATTTACTATATTGACCTTCTTTAACACCAGTAACCGCAACAGTTTCATTCATGCTAGCAGGGAAAATTACTCCATACCAAGTAGTAAATGAAGTAGATGTACCACCAGCAGCTAAAATCATTTTCCCTCTATTGTATGCATATTTTACAGCATCTTCAACTCTACCAATACTAAAAGGAGAACCAATAGACATTGAAATTACTTTTACATCACTTCTGTTACCTAGAGCAGTTAAAGCTTCAGCAATACCTCTTTTTTCATGATAATCATTTATTAAAACATTTTCAACAGCTCTATAGCTAACTAAATTAGCATTGTAAGCAACACCAACAGGAAGGTTGTCATTGTTTCTTGGAGCAGTAGCAACAGCGGCCATTTTAGTTCCGTGTCCACATTTATCGTTAACACCATCATAGTTGTTTGACCATGCCCACCATGAATCTACAAAAGTTCCGTATTTCTGTACCGATCTACCTGAAGAATATCCATCATTAAAATATTGATTCATCCATTTTTGTTCTGGCGATAACCCTGAATCTATAATAGCTACTGTAACTCCTGAACCTGTACTGTAATTCCAAGCTTGAGGTATTTTATGAGCATCAAAAGCCCAAGGTACTCTTGCTCCTGGCGTAACAGTTCGGTAATCATTAGAGTTTAAGGTTAATTGGTTATAACCACAACCAGAACCTCCAGAAGAACTAGACCTTTGTTGGCTAGAAGTACTAAAAAAACTATAATCAGCAGGTTCTATATATCGAACTCGTTTATCGTTTAGTAAAACTTTAATAGTTTCTTTGTTTGTTACTTTAAGATCAATAACATTAATGTTTTCATCAGCAAAAATCTCATTCTTCCCTTTAGAAGCAGTTTTTTCTATACTATTAACTAAAGCTAAGATTTGATTTTTTATATTTTGAGAAGTTGAACTTCTTTGATAGTTGTTTTTTGAGTTTCCATAACCTATAGTTAAAAGGTTATTTCCATGTTTAATAGCACTCCATATGGTATGAACATCTTGGTCTGACCATTTAAAATCTCCTTTAGTTTCTAAAGATTTTTTGATAACACTATTAATTTCTGTTTTTGATAATAACTCTTTTTGTTCTTGATTTTGAATTTCTAATGAATCGTTTGTAGAGCAAGAGAACATCATAAAGATTATCCCAATACTTAAAAGATTTTTTTTCATAATTTGAAGGGTTTGTTATTAAATTTTAGCGAATGTAGTAAAAAATTAATAAAATTTAAGAGTAATTGTCAATATAGTGTTGTTTGAATTATTAAATTATCATTAGTTTAATGTTAAGAAAACAAAAAAAGCAAGAAAATCATTCTTGCTTTTTAATAATTGTTTAGAAATTATATAGGTTTTGTAAAATCTTGATTTTCAGTAAGGGTTAATGCTTTTTTCGGTTTAGTATTAATTTTTAGTTATTCCGAGTGAATTTGATAAGAAGATAGTTGAGTCCACAGTATTTACGAATATAAATTGTTGTGTGACGCTTTTATTTTATTTTCAATTCGTTTTAGTACAGAAACATATTTTTCAAGTTGTTTAATATCTTTAATTCCATATTCAGGTGTTAAAGTAATTTGGGTGGTTGTCTTAACTCCGGTTTTTATATAAATTTTGTCATTTAAAATTTCGTTACAAAAGAATTTATCAATTGCGAGTTGTTTTATCAAGTCTATATTTCCTCGAAACAAAAATTGTTTTACAAGCGACTTATGAACAAACTTTCCTCGTTGCGGTATAATGAAATTCAGAAATTTATTCCACGAATCAATTGGGAATATTGTTAATTCAGTTGTGTAAGTTTTATCCAAATGTAAAGTAATCCGAAACGGTTCAGTTACTGGCATTGCTCCAGCAACTTCATTTAAATTAATACTTATTTTAGTTCCATCAAGTTCTATAATGCCACTTTTTGGTTTATAAACGTATTTTCCAATCGGACTGTTTACATTTATAGTTGATTCTTCTGAATATTTCCCATTATATTTTTCTGTTAATTCTTGAATAACATTCATTATTTCAGTGTTTTATGTAATTGCACAGGACTATTCTTTTATAACAACTCTTGTAGGTGTATCTTTACCATTAATAATGCTTTCAGTACCTTTTGCTACTGCTTTAACAGTTTCTGTTAGAACCCCAACATTTAAAGTTTCTGCTTCATCTGAAACCTTATGATAATCTGGATCTATATCAATAGGAGTTGTTGAAAAGGTATGTGATGGAACTCCTAAGCGAGCTAAGGACGCATTATCTGATCTAAAAAACAGGTTAAACTTTAGATACGGGTCAGGAAATAATTTATAGTCAGTTCCTTCAAGGTTTTTTTGAATGATCTTACCAAAGTTAGAGCGATCAAAACCAGTTAACCAAGCAGTTTTTGGACCAGTTTTTGGTTCTTTTCCTATTAATTCTAAGTTAATTCCAGCAACAAATTTAGTTGGGTCAATTCCTTTACCAAAGTATGTAGACCCTATTAACCCCATTTCTTCAGCTGTAAAACAAACAAATAAAATACTACGTTCGTTAGTATCACTTTTTGCAAAATATTCAGCTAAAGTTAAAACACCAACTACACCAGAAGCATCATCATTAGCACCGTTAAATATGCGATCACCATCTCCACTTTTTTTAACACCTAAATGATCATGATGAGCCGATACAATAACAAATTCATTTTTCTTAGTTTTTCCTTCCAATACACCAATAATATTACTCATTTTAATTCCTTTATGAGTAAAGTTTTGACGATAACTTTTAAGGTCACCAAAAGTTTTTAAGCCTATTTTTTTATATTCGTTTTCAATATATACAGTAGTTTTTTCCATCCCTTCTGTTCCAGGCTTTCTCCCTTCCATTTCATCAGAGGATAATGTATATAAATGTTTACGTACTAATGAAGAATCTATTGAAATATTCTTTTTTTGAGTAACTTTTGTGTTATTTCGTTTAATATTTTTTGTTTGCTTACAAGAAATAAACGAGAAAATTAATGCTAAAAGGAATATTGGTTTTTTATTCATGTTAAATTGATTTTAAAGTCTAAATATAGCTAATTTAATTTCTTATTTTTGTTTTTAAATAAATAACTAATATGCATTTATCAGATATTCCTAATATAAAACATAGTAATTCAAATAACTTTTTTCTTTTAGCTGGACCTTGTGCTATAGAAGGTGAAGATATGGCTTTAAGAATTGCTGAAAAAGTAATTTCCATAACTGACAAGTTAGAGATACCTTATATATTTAAAGGGAGTTTTAAAAAGGCGAATAGGAGTAGAGTTGATAGTTTTACTGGAATAGGAGATGAGAAAGCATTAAAAATTTTACGTAAAGTTTCTGAAACATTTAATGTACCTACTGTTACCGATATTCACGAAGTATCTGATGCCGAAAAAGCAGCAGAGTTTGTTGATGTTTTACAAATACCTGCATTTTTAGTGCGACAAACAGATTTAGTGGTAGCTGCTGCAAAAACTGGTAAAGTTGTAAATCTTAAAAAGGGGCAATTTATGAGCCCAGAAGCAATGCAACATGCAGTAAAAAAAGTTCACGATTCTGGAAATAAGAACGCTTGGATAACTGATAGAGGTACTATGTTCGGTTATCAAGATATGATAGTTGATTTTAGAGGGATACCTACAATGAGACAATATGCACCTACCGTATTAGATGTTACACATTCTTTGCAACAACCAAATCAATCAAGTGGAGTAACTGGTGGTAGACCTGATATGATTGAAACAATAGCAAGAGCAGGTGTTGTAAATAATGTAGATGGGCTTTTTATTGAAACTCATTTTGACCCTTCAAATGCTAAAAGTGATGGTGCAAATATGTTAGATTTAAAATATTTAGAGGCATTATTAACTAATTTAATTGCTATTAGAAAAACAATTATTAAATTGTAGGCATAGTTTTTGGTTAGTTAGTTAAAATTATAATCCCTTAATATAATATGCGCAAACTTTTTTTATATTTAATTTTATTGATTTCTTTTAATGTTACATCTCAAAACTTTAAAGAAATTAATGAGAAGCTAAAAAAATACCCTAAACAAATAACAGCTAAACGTCTTGCTAAAAAAGTAGCAAAAGATTTTTCTTCTAAAGAAGGTCAAGCTAAGGCTGTGTTTTATTGGGTATCTAACAATATAAAATATAACCTGTCTGCTTATCAAAATCAGTCTCAAAAAAGAATTGGTTTTAGTTATAAAAATGAAGAAGACAGATTACAGAAAATACAAGCCATTAAAGATAGTATTGTTGCAAAAACATTAAAAACAAACAAAGGAGTTTGTGAAGGATATGCACAAACTTTAGCCAAGGTTTTTAGTTATCTAGGTTTTGAAAATGAAGTAATAAAGGGGTATGTAAGAAATTCTATTTATGATATAGGAGAAAAATTAAATGTACCAAACCATGCTTGGAATGTTGTTAAAATAAATAATAAATGGGTTCTTATGGATGCTACTTGGGCATCAGGAGCAGTGATAAATGGAAGGTGGCAACCAAATTTTAATGAATACTTTTTTAACTTTCCTAAAAAGCATTATTTGAAAACGCATTACCCAAAAGATAAAAAATGGTTGTTTGGAATGAAGTTTTCAAAAAAAGAATTTTATGATCAGCCAATTTATTCTTCTGACTTTTTAAAAACTAATTTAGAGTTATTAGGCCCTTTAAAAGGGATTATTAAAACGAAAAACACTGTACTTTTAAAAGTAAAAAACCTTTCGTCATTTCAAACTGTTTTGTGTGGATTAAGTAGTTACAGATTTGCAAAAAAACCAAGTCTTATTTATAAAAACGATGTTGGTTATATTAAAATTACACCTACAAAAAATTGTAACAAGTTATTTTTAGTTGTTGACGGTAAAATTTATATAGAGTACAAATTAATTTAGAGTATAAACTTAAATAGAACTGCCATTTAAGATTAAATATTAGATGTTTTCTAATAGAATTTGCCTTGCATAAATTTAATAAGAAAGGTATTGTATTAGGTTTTACTATGGTTGAATATTAATTTGTATATTTATTTGAAAATGATGTTATAAAAAAATCACTGATTACTTTTTTACTTTTCACCGTATCAACATTAATCTTTTCGTAAGAGGGGTTATTTGACGTAAAACTTGCTAAGGTTGATAAAATTATTCACTCATATAACAATATAGAATCTATAAATCAATTAGTTGAAAAAATTGACTTTGATTTTGAAACTAAAATTGAGAAGGCAAGGGCAGTATATACTTGGATAGCCTAAAACATAGCCTATGAAAATTCAAATGTATTATTTTCTCCTGAATTTTTGATTTATCAGAATAAAGAAAGCCTTAAAAGACTAAAGGATTATAAAAACAGGCAAACCATAGTAGAAGCATTTGAAACGAAAAAAGCAGTATGCTTAGGATATGCATTACTGTTTAATAAGGTTTGTAATGCCCTTAAAATTAAAAATGAATTAATTTATGGATATACTAGATCATCAGTAGAACAAATTGGTAAGATGGTTTCTAATAAAAATCATGTTTGGAATGCGGTGTATGTTGAAAATGAATGGAAACTTATTGATTTAACGTATGGAGCAGGGTATAATTATAGAGGTGTTTGGCAAAAATATTTAGATGTAAGTTTTTTTGATGTGAATAAAGAAAAACTTAGATTAACTCACTTTCCTTCCAAGGTTTTTTGGAGAAAGTATTTAAAATAAAAGCCTTTAAAAGAGTTTTGTAACGATCCTTTTTTTCATGATTCTTTTTTAACATCAAATATTGAAATCATTACTCCAAAATTAGGAGAGATTAAAGTAAATAAAAAAGAAAAATTATATTTAAAGCTTAAAGGAATAGATAAAAAATCTTCAATTTTATATACATATTCCAATGATAAATATCTAAGAGTTCCTCATGTTAAGAATACTAATTCTACAAGTCGAATTTATTTTAAAAAGCCTAAAGAAAATACCAACTTAAATATTTATGTAAATAATGAGCTAGTAATGCAATACAAAGTATTAGTAGAATAACTCTTTTCAGTTTTTGATTTTTTGAAAAAAAATATTTGTTATAATGAAATAAAAATACTTACTTTGTGGTTCAAAGTACTTTAAAAAATGAGTAGAGAAGAATATTTAAAAGATATATCTGAAATTAAAAATTTAATGAATAAATCATCACGTTTTATTTCATTAAGTGGTCTTTCTGGTATTTTAGCTGGTATATATGCTTTATTAGGTGCAGGATATGCCTATTGGGTAGTGAATATTAATGGAAGGGGCTATTTAACTTTAGATGGAAAAGTATTTCAGTTATTAAGTATTGTACTTTTATTGATTGGGATTTTGAGTGTAGGAACTGCCATTTTTTTAACAACAAAAAAGGCAAAGAAAAATCAAGAGAAAATATGGGATCCAACTACAAGAAGATTATTATTTAACTTTTTAGTGCCTTTAGTTGCGGGTGGTATATATGTAATAATAGTTTTGAGTCAGGGGCGTTATGGACAATCTGGAGCTTTAATGTTACTTTTCTATGGTATTTCATTATTCAATGCATCAAAATATACATTGGGTTACGTTAAATATTTAGGTTTAACTGAAATCGTTTTAGGTTTAATTAGTGCTATTTTTCCTGGATACGGATTTTGGTTTTGGGTACTAGGTTTTGGAGTAATGCACATTATTTACGGTACTTTAATGTATTATAAATATGATAAAAAATAGTTTTTTTGAAAAATATTATTTTAAATATAAATAAAGCTTTTGATCATAGAATCAGACTAGGTATAATGTCAGTTCTAATGGTGAATGAGTATGCAGATTTTAAAACTTTAAAAGAGTTATTAGGAGCTACAGACGGAAATTTAGCAAGTCATTCTAAAGCATTAGAAAAAGTTGAATTTATAAGAATTGAAAAACAATTTATAGGAAGAAAGCCTAATACAAGGTATTATGCTACTGAAAAAGGAAAATTAGAATTTAAAAAGCACATAAGCGCATTAGAAAAATTAATAAAAAATAAGTAGTATTTTTTTTGAATAATTACTTTGTATTTCAAAGCCCTTTGTATTTTTTTGTTGTAAATGTCTTGAATAATAGGGGGAGATTGCTATGGATATCCTGAGTTTAATAAAAGAGTTCGTAAAATGTATAGTGAATTGAAAAAGAGAACTGTGCTGTAATAAACAGCTATTAATTAAACTCAGGTTATTATAAAAAAAAGATGACTAGTTACTTAGATAAATTGGAGAATATAATAACAAATATTTTAAATAAAAGATGAAAATGGAAATATCAAATCAACAAAATGGGAAATTTGGCAAATGGCTAAAAAACTCAATTACGGCAAGAATGTTAATGATTGGCTTATTAATAGTAATTCTATTAATTCCTTTATCCTTTATTAAAAGCTTGATTTATGAACGTATGGGAAGGCAACAGGAAGTAGTTAATGAAATCAATAAAAAATGGGGTAAAGAAGTATTGTTGTATGGTCCAATATTAAAAGTGCCCTACAAAACGTATAAAGTTAAAAATATATTCAACACGGCAACCCAACAAAACAGTGAAGAAAGCATAGAGAATATAAAATACGCTTATTTTTTTCCTAAAAAACTAAATGTAGCATCTACGATTAATCCTGAAGAAAAAAAACGAGGAATTTATAAAACAGCAGTATATAAAAGCTCAATAGCAATTTCAGGAAGTTTTGTAAAACCAGACTTTAGTGAATTAGATATAAAACCTGAAAATATAATTTGGGAAAAATCAAAATTAATAATTAAAACTTCAAATTTAAAAGGTGTTAATAGCCTTGTAGAATTAAAACTGAATAATAGTACTTATGCGTTCAGTTCAAAAAGAGATACTTATAATTCTACTAAATCATATACTAAACATGTTAAATTGCATAAGTTAGAAAGCAAGTATCTAAAATTAGAGGATGTCCCTTTAAAAAAAGAAGTAAATTTTAGTTTAGACATGAACATAAATGGGAGTAAACAAATTCGGTTTATACCTGTTGGTAAAGAAACTACTATTGAAATAAAATCCGATTGGAAAACCGCTAATTTCTTAGGAGAATATTTACCTTATAATTCTGATAAAATATCTGATACTGGGTTTAATGCTAAATGGAAAGTGCTTGAAATAAATAGACCATACCCACAACAATTTTTTAAAGGGTTGCCTAATTTAAAAGAATATGCATTTGGAGTTAATTTCATGATTCCTGTAGATGAATATCAACAAAGTGAACGTTCAGCTAAATATGGTTTTTTGGTAATTGGGTTAACCTTTTTGGTATTTTTCTTAATTCAAACCATGAGTAAAATATCTATACATACATTTCAATATTTAATGATTGGTATCGCATTAATTATGTTTTACACATTGTTAATATCAATATCTGAGCATAGTAGTTTTTTTAAGGCATATTTAATAGCAGGAATTTCAGTAGTATCTTTAATAACAGCCTATTCTAAGTCTATTTTAAAAAATATTAAGTTCCCATTATTTATAGGTGCTTCCCTTGTTATTTTATATACCTTCATTTACATCATTATCCAATTAGAAAACTACGCATTATTGGTTGGTAGTGTAGGGTTATTTATAATCTTAGCTTCCGTAATGTATGCATCAAGAAAAATTGATTGGCAAAACGATTAACAAGCTATAGGTATTAATGAATACAATAAAGTACCATACTGGGTATGGTACTTTACTTTTAAAACTTTATAAATGAATATTAGTTTAAATTATTTTAAGAAAGCTGTTTTAGTTTTTATAGTAGAGCTATTAATAGCTCAAACTTCTGGTTTTATAAGGCACACATTGGGCGACTTTTTGGTAGTGATTTTACTCTTTTATTTAATGAAAGCTTTTTCCAATTTCTCAAATATAACAATAGGAATAGGAGTATTACTTTTTTCTTTTTTAGTTGAGTTTTTACAGTTAACCTTTTTTTTAGAATATATAGGAATGCAAAACAATAAGTTAGCAACTATAATATTTGGAGCAACATTTAGTATTGGTGATCTGATAGCGTATACACTAGGTATAGCTACTGTTCTTTATTTAGAAAAACCGAAAAAATTAGAAGGTTCTGATCTTTCTTAAAATATCTTCTAATCCATTAAGTTGTAACTCATAAACAAGCGCCATCATTTTTCCTAATTTTCCTGCTGGAAAACCTTTGTTCTTATACCATACTAAATAATACTCAGGTATATCAATTAAAAAAGTGCCTTTATATTTACCAAAAGGCATTTTCATGTTTGCAGTATCAATTAAAAATTGTTTGTCAGGTAGCATAAAAAAATCCCGCTTTGCAGCGGGAATAGTATTGTTATTATTCTTTTCCTTCTACAAAATCTTGAAGGTAGGAATAACGATTGGTTAATTTTCCGGTTTCTGTCATTTTAGCGCGGGCTAATATACCATCTTTATCATTATTGTAAAAAGAAGGAATAACATGTTCTAAAAACATATCACCAAACCCTTCACTAGCATCTTTAGGTAGTTCACAAGGTAAATTGTCAACAGCCATCACTACTATAGCATCATCATCTTTAAAATCAATTTCAGATTCTGTTACAGGATTATAACCGTATATTGGATCTGCTATTGTTGAAGGTCTTATTGTTGTTGCAACAGGTCCGTCAACATCACATGAAATATCTGCTACAAATTTGATGTTAAAATCTTCTTTTTTAGCATCATCTCTAGTAAATAAGTAAGGAGCTCCATCACCATAAAAATGACCAGCAATAAAAAAGTCAGTTTCTTTAGCGTATGGCATAAAGTTACTTTCATAACCACTAGGATCTTTATAAAACTCAAATTTATCTCCTACTTTACCATCTGTACGCTTGCTATATTCCATAACATCTACCATACAATACGTAGGTTCAGTAAATTTAGCCGTTAAATATAAAGCATCACTTATTTCTTTTATTTTTAAATGATCTAAAATTTCTTTGGCTCCATAGGCAACTTTACCTGTACCAGAAAGTAAAATTTTGATATTTGGTAATGTAATTTTATCTAATTCGGCCTTTACAGCATCTAAATCGGATAAACTTTCAACTTTAGGTAAAGCAAAAGAACCGTCTTTTAAACCAATAGCTCTAAGTCCATTATAAGCACCTACTAAACCAGCATAACGTCCAAAACCAATTAAACGAGCACCATTTTCTTTTATAATGGTTTCATGGTCAAATAGCTCAATGTTTTTTTCTAACATTGCTTTTAACAATTTCCTATTATAAGGTTGCTTTTTAATAGTGTGTGAAAAGAAAAAGTATTTTTTATTTGGAATTAAATTTTCAATAGGAACTTCTTTAACCCCTAATAAAACATCACAATCACTAATATCATTAGTAACTTTAAATCCTGCATTTTTATAAGCATCATCATTAAAAACTCTAATATCAGAACTTTCTATTACAATTTCAGCTTGAGGAAACTGTTGTTGAAATTCTTGCAATTTTTGAGGTGAAAACACAACTCTTCGATCTGGTGGATTTTTGCGTTCTCTTATAATTCCGAATTTCATATCTATTCTATTTGTATTAAAATTAAACAATTTATCTATAAATGTTGTAGTTTACAACAACTTCTGCGAAAATACTTTTTTTAAAAGTAATTTACAAGTAGTATTTTTTTATATTTGCCTTCGCTTATTTAAATAGAATAAGATTTCATTTAATATTTTGTTAGATGGTATGTTTTTTGACATAAATAAGTAATTCTTTGACATATTGGGGACGACTGGTTTTGACAGCAAGGTCAGTGATAATGTAAGCATACCGAGGAGTGAAATGATAACTCGTAAAACTTATTTCAACTTTTTAAACGGCGAAGATAACTACGCTTTAGCTGCATAATCTGAATTAATAGTAAGATTAGCCTCGGCGCACAAGGTGCGCAAGCTTTATGTCCACGGAAAGCCTTGGTTTATGGCGTTTCACTTTTGGGCATCGTAAAAATAAACATAGAAAACTTAGCACTTCGATAGGTTTTTGAAACTAAAGAAGATAGGCTTAAAGTAGGCAGTTTTTGGTCAGCTTTAGGATGAAAACTAAACAAAAACTAAGTATGTAGAAAGCCTTTGAGCTGCTTGTTTGGACCCGAGTTCGATTCTCGGCGTCTCCACAAATAAACCCTGTAAGTATTATGTTTACAGGGTTTGTTGTTTATAGGTGTCAGTTTAGATGACATTACAACTTAATGATTTGAATTTTCATCTTCTTTTACTTCTCCTTTTAAACTCATCTCCATTTCATGATCATATTTACAACATGCAGGTAAATTTTTATAAGCAGATTCACTTCCCATCACTTTATCTGTATCATAACCTGAATTAGCAATTGCTTTATGGATTGCATTCAAATTTGTTTTAGATTCATCATACGAAACATTTATTTGCTTCTTTAATTTATCCCACTCAGCTGATGTTACTCCATCAATACTATTAACCGCTTTTTCAATGGTATTTTTACACATTTCGCAGTTACCACGAACACCAAATGTTGTTTGGGTAGAGGCTACTTGTTTGGTTATTGTTTGCTCTGTTATAGTTGTTTCTTTTTTTGTTTCGTTTTTACAACTTACTAAACTCATTGTAGCTATAATTGCTACGCTTAACATTACTTTTTTCATTGTTTAAAAATTTACTTGTTATTTATTACTTGTTTTACTTCGCCACATTTCAGCATCATATCGCCGAAATACGGATTTAATACTTGTTTTTCTTTACTTAACCAATATGCACCTTTGTCGCTATCTGCCATTGGGCAATATTGCTTGTAGCTAACCTCGTTAATTCCGAACGACTGTACAGCCAAAATAAAATGCTCTGAAAGTATTTTAAATTGATTTCGTTGCACTTTAATATCATCGGAATTGGTAATGGCATTACTACTTGATTTTAGTGTTTTAATTAACGGCATCCATTGCTTGTGAGCTTCGTTAGTGGTTAGCAATTTCATATTGATATTTTGTAATGCCTTATGTAAAGTTGATGCACTATTTTTTGATAATTCAGCATCCGATTTTATAAGGTTATCTTTTAGTTTGATGTACGCATCGTAGGCAGTTTGTAATTGCGATGTGAATTTTTTGCTCACTTCAAACTGTTCACTCATTTCTTTTTTATGGTTCATCATCGACTTTTTTCCTTGTAATTGTGCCGATGCATCAATAGTAAATACACCATTGGTTACCACTTCGTCGCCTGATTGTAAGCCATTTTTTACTTCATAATTATCGCCTAATTTGTTACCTAATACTATTTCTCTCATTTCAAAAATAGGATTGTTGGTATCTGGTTTTACATATACTATTGAGCGTTTTCCTGTCCATAAAACAGCCGATGCAGGTATCAATAATTGTGCTTTGGTTTCTTTTACTGTGGCATCTACTTTTCCTGTTACAAACATTTCGGGTTTAAAGAGTTCTTTTTGATTGTTTAAAACCGCTCGAACAGTTACGGTACGTGTTTTTGGATTTAGAACAGGATTGATAAACGAAATTTTAGCATTAAAAACTTCGTTAGGATACGCATTTGTAGAAATAGCAATAGCTTGTCCAACTTTGAAATTACTAACTTGATTTTCGTACACATCAAAGTTTGCCCAAACCGTATTCAAATTGGCAATTTTTAATAACGGTTGCCCTTGTTTTGTATAATCTCCTTGTTCTACTAATTTTTCTGAAACTGTTCCTGATACAGTAGCGTACACAGGAAAATTTTCTTTTACCTTTTTAGAACTTTCAATTTGATTGATTTGATTGTCAGACAGCTTCCATAATTTTAACTTATTACGCACTGCTTTATACAATGCAGGTTGTGTTTCTTTTAAGGTAGATGCTGTTAGTAGTTCTTGTTGTGCTTTAACCAATTCGGGCGAATAAATGGTGGCTAAAAGTTGCCCTTTTCTAATACTTTCGCCTGTAAAACTGATATTTAAACGTTCTATTCGTCCTGTAAAATAACTTACTTGTACTGCGTTGGCTTTTTCGTTTTCGGCAATTTTTCCTGATAAGGTTATTCCATTATCCGAATTAGCAGTAGCATTACCAATAATGATAGTTTGCACGTTTGCCAACGCCATTGCGTTTTTTGTAAGTTTAAATTGGTTAGGCGATAAACCGTCTGCATCAGCTTCGGCAGGAATTAAATCCATACCACAAATTGGACAATCGCCTGCTTCGGGTTGCATAATTTGTGGGTGCATTGAACATGTCCATTTTTGCGATAAGTTACTTTCGGCTTGATGATTGTGGTTTGTTTCGTTATCTGATGAATTACCAAAGAATAGTTTTCCAAAAATTAATCCTACCATTAAAATTATAATGTATATGATGTATTTTTTCATTTTTTAAAAGATTAACATTAATACAGCCATTACTAACATAATAGCGTTTTCTATAAAAGTTGCTTCGGTCATTGGTAGTTTTAAAGCTGTACCTAAACACGCACAACGAATTGCCTTCTTATCAAGTAATGTTTTGGTTACACCCACGGTAGTTATTCCCAATACGAAAATGGTTATAATTAGTGCTATGTTAATTTCAAATCGCATTAAAAACATCAACCCTAAAATAGTTTCTATAAATGGATAAATTTTGGCATATACAGGCACTCGTTTTGCTAACGGGTCGTACATTCTAAAACTATCTGGAAAACCTTTTAAATCTAACATTTTAAAAAAACTGAATATGATATAAAATAAGCCCATAAAATCGAGCATAAACTCACCCCAACTCCAATTTTTATAGTGTAACAATATACTTGCTACTGTAATGTATAATAAGATTAAAAACAAGGGTTTTAATTGCTCGAATTTGCTTTTTTCTTGTGCCATTTCAAAGTCCGAAAAGGTGTTTGTAGTTACCTTTTTAACAGGTAGTTTTTCAGAAATGGTGTATTTTTCTTTCAATACATTTTGTAAATCTGATAAACCAATATGCTTACTCATAGTTATTTCAGCTTCTTTATTTTCAAGATTTACCTTTACATCGGTAACGTTATCTAAACTATCTAAACTTTTTTCTACGTTAGCTTTACAGCTTCCGCAAGTCATTCCGTCAATTTTATATGTGTGTTTCATTTTTACTGAATTAAATAGTTAATAATGGTGCTTTGTACATAATAATTTTGCACCGCCTTAATTTGGTTTAACTGAAACTTTAACTGCAATTCTTGAATATCGAGAACATCGTTAAAATCAATCGTGCCTGTTTCGTAGCTTTTAACAAGAATGGTTTCGGCATTTTTTGCTTGTTTCAAGTTTTTGCTTTGTGTGTTTTTGCGTATTCTTGCCGATGTACGCTCTTTAATTGCTTTATCTAACAAGGTTTCTAACCTGTTAAATCGCTCTTGTTTTTGACTGTTAAATTCTTCTTGCTGAATTTCGTTTTGTTTGGTTTTCGACTTATATTTTTTATTGAAAATTGGAATAGAAAACGATACCATTGGCATTACAATATCTTTTCCGTTATCGTTAAAATTCATATCAGGACGTTGGGCAACGTTAACATAATCTAACCCGAAACCTATCATTGGGCTACTTTCCTTTTGGTTTAATAGTTCAGATTTTTCAACTGATTGATAAAACTTGTCGTACTTTATTAATTCAGGATGAAATTGTAAACTATCTGTATTTATTGTACTGTCGTTCAACGGGATTTCTAATTCTGAAACCACATTTATCGCTGTGTTTTTACCTCTGTTTAATAGCTTGTTAAAGGCTGTTTGTTCAGCTAAAATTTGTTGTTGTAAAATGGCTTTGGATTGGTTTAAATCGTTTTGTCGCATTTGTAAACGCAACACATCTACGGCAGATGCTTTACCAACTTCAACCGACGTTAACGCCATAGTTTCGTAGGTTTTTAGCAAGTTGATGTTTTCGGTTAAAACCTGCTGTTTAGCCTTAATTGCGTACAAATTGTAATACGAAGTTGATATCGACGCGATTAATTGTCGTTTAGCAATGGTAATATCTTCAGACTTGGCATCGGCTAAGGAACTTACATAATCTTCTCTCGAACTAATTGTACCAAACCAAGGCAACATTTGGTTTATTGAAACTTTAAATCGTTGTGCGCCTGTTCGCGTTTCGGGTTCGCTTACAAAATAACCTACGGCAATGTTGGTATTGGGTAAGGTATTTACTTCGTTTACCTTTTCTGAAACACGTTTGTATTGCAATTCAAACTGTTTAATTTTTGGATTATTTGCCAAGGCTTCATCAATAAGCGATTGTAGTTCTTGTGCATAAGAAAATCCACTAAACACAAGAATGAATAATAAGGATAATATGTTTTTAGTTTTCATTTGTTGTCTTTCTTTTTAATAAAAATTCTTCTCGTAAACTATACAATACAGGCAGTAAAAAATAGGATGTAACGTCGATAATCATACCTCCAAAGGCAGGAATTGCCATTGGTATCATAATATCGCTTCCTCGTCCTGTCGATGTTAGTACAGGCAGTAATGCCAATACGGTTGTTGCCGTTGTCATTAAACACGGTCTGATACGTTTTTCACCTGCTTCTACAACCGATTTTCGTATATCGGTTTTTGTTTTTGGTTCATTTTTGGCAAAGGTTTGTTTTAAATAGGTTGCCATTACTACACCGTCGTCGGTGGCAATACCAAATAAGGCAATAAAACCTACCCAAACTGCTACACTTAAATTAATTGGGTGCATTTGGAACAGCTCTCGAATATTTTGTCCAAAAACGCTAAAGTCTAGAAACCACGATTGTCCGTAAAGCCACATCATTATAAATCCGCCTGCAAAGGCTACAATAATTGCTGTAAACACCATTAAAGAAGTGGTTGCTGAACGGAACTGAAAATATAAAATGATGAAAATGATAAGCAATGCCAATGGTACAACTACGGATAAGGTTTTTTCGGCTCGTATCTGATTTTCGTATGTTCCTGTAAATTGAAAATTAATACCTTTTGGTACAATTAATTTGCCACTTTCTATTTTTTGCTGAATGACTTTTTGCGCATTTTCAACCACGGTTACTTCGGCAAAATCGTTAAGTTTATCAAACAACACGTAGCCAATTAGAAAGGTGTCTTCACTTTTAATTACTTGTGCGCCTTGTTCGTAACGAATAGTTGCTAACTCACTTAATGGTACAGAATTTCCTTTGTTTATAGGTACATAAATTTGTTCTAAATCGGTTGGTGTGGTTCGTAGTTCTCTTGGGTAACGAACACGCACGCCGTAACGCTCTCGTCCCTCGACGGTTTGGGTTAATGACATACCACCAACGGCAACTTTTAAAACATCTTGTACCTCTTGAATAGAAACACCATAACGTGCTATTTTCTCTCTGTTGATGTCGATTAACAGATATGGTTTTCCTACAATTCGATCAGCAAAAACAGCTTCTTTTTTAACACCTGTTACTGTTTTTAAAATGCTTTCTAATTGCACACCAAAGGCTTCAATTTCTTTTAAATTTTGTCCTTTTACTTTGATACCCATTGGCGCACGCATCCCCGTTTGTAGCATTACCAATCGGGTTTCGATAGGTTGCAATTTTGGTGCAGATGTAACGCCTGGTATTTTGGTTGCCTTAATTATTTCGTTCCAAATATCGTCGGTAGATTTTATGTTAGGTCGCCAATTTCGGTAAAACTCGCCGTCGTTATCTTCAATTAATTCATCTGTAGAAACATCAGAAAAAATAATTTTAGAAACCGCATAGGTCGAATTTGGATTGGCCACTGTTTTGCCATTTTTCAATACAAATAATCCGTCTTTATTTATTTGATAACGTTGACGTTCGCCGTGGTTATTAAGTGCATATTCGGGTTTGTAAATAATTACATTTTCATACATTGAAAGTGGCGCAGGGTCTAAAGCTGATTCGGTTCGTCCTGCTTTACCAACTACCGTTTTTATTTCAGGAATATTGGCAACACCCATATCCAACTGTTGTAAAACACGTTTATTTTCTTCAACGCCCGAATGTGGCATTGAGGTTGGCATTAGTAAAAACGAGCCTTCGTTTAAAGAGGGCATAAACTCTTTGCCTGTGTTTTTGAAAATTAAAAATCCGAGAATGCTAATGGTGGTTGGAATTGCCAAAAAGAGCATTTTGTTTGCTAATGCCCATTGTAAAATTTGAGTATAATATTTGCGTAATAGTGAGAATACGCCTAACAACCCGAAACAGATTATAGCCACAAACAACAGGTTTAACAATAAGCTCTTGCCTACACCTAAAGGTCGCCAATATTCAGCCAATAAAAACACAATAGCTAATGATGCAATAACTATATTAATAAGGTTTACTTGTTTGTTGGAAACTTTTTGTTGTAGTTTTAAAATGCCTGTACTGCCGAAAGCGATTAAGAGTATTCCTAACCAGTTTCCGAAAACAATAGAAATAATACCCAAACCAATTAATACAGCATTGATGATGTACGATAGGTTTTTGGTAATACTTCTTCGTTTAAAAATGATAGTTGCAAATGGCGGAATTAAAAACAACGCCACCACCAATGCCATAATAAGTGCAAAGGTTTTGGTAAAAGCCAACGGACTAAATAATTTACCTTCTGCGCCAACCATTGTAAATACTGGTAAAAAGCTAATTATAGTGGTCATTACTGCGGTAACAATAGCGCCTGAAACTTCGGCAGTAGCATTGTAAACTACGGTATTGATTGGTAAATTATTTTCATTTTTTTCTAAATGATTTAAGATGTTTTCTGATAGAATTACGCCTACATCTACCATTGTTCCGATTGCGATTGCAATTCCTGATAAGGCTACGATATTGGCATCAATTCCAAAGGTTTTCATTGCGATAAATACCATTAAAACCGCCACAGGTAACAAGCTCGAAATTAAAATGGATGCTCGTAAATTATATACCATTACAATAATTACTAAAATGGTAATGAGTATTTCTAATGTAAGCGCTTCGTTAAGCGTACCTAATGTTTCTTGAATAAGTTCAGAACGGTCGTAAAACGGTACAATGGTTAACTGTGATATTGTGCCGTCTGCCAACACTTTTGAGGGTAATCCTGCGCTTAATTCTTTAATTTTTTCTTTGGTATTATTGATAACCTCTAACGGATTTGCACCATAACGTGCCACCACAACACCGCCTACAACTTCTGCGCCCTCTTTGTCTAAAATTCCTCTACGAGTTTTTGCGCCGAGCGATACTTTGGCGATGTCTTGTATTTTAATTGGTGTGTAATTTGCTGATGAAACTACCGCATTTTCGATATCTTTTATAGATGTGATATAACCTAAACCACGCACCAAATATTCTACTTGATTAATTTCTATGGTTTGCGCTCCGATGTCTTGGTTGCTTTGTTTTACAGCTTTTACAACCTGTTGCAGATTGATATTATATTGACGCATTAATTCAGGGTTTACGTCAATTTGATATTCTTGAACATATCCACCAATTGATGCAACTTCAGACACACCTCCTGCCGATGATAAGGCGTATTTTACATAGTAATCTTGTATGCTTCGTAGTTCGTGTAAATCCCAACCGCCAGTTACGTTTCCGTCTTTATCTCTACCCTCTAATGTGTACCAATAAACTTGTCCTAAACCTGTGGCATCGGGTCCTAAAGTTGGATTAACGCCCTCTGGTAATAAGCCACTTGGTAACGAGTTGAGTTTTTCGAGAATACGTGAACGACTCCAGTAAAATTCGACGTCTTCTTCAAAAATTATATAGATGCTCGAAAACCCAAACATCGAGGAACTACGAATGGTTTTTACGCCTGGTATGCCTAACAACGACGTGGTTAACGGATAGGTTATTTGGTCTTCTATGTTTTGTGGTGAACGTCCGTCCCATTTTGTAAATACAATTTGTTGGTTTTCACCAATATCTGGGATAGCATCTACCGCCACGGGTGCATTTGGTAAAAAGCCTGTATTCCAGTTAAAAGGTGCGTTTATAACTCCCCAACCTATAAACAAGACGAGTAGTAAAACGGCTATAAGTTTGTTTTCTATTAAAAATTTGATGCTTTTATTGAGCATAAAAAAATGATTTTAAATAATTAGACTTTGATATGTTAAATACCTTGTACAGCAATATATCCGTTGAAATAACAATGGATATAATTGGTCTAATACTCTAAAATCAGATTAAATATACTTCGTCGAGAACGTGAATATCCTTGACGACTAGTGGAGGAGAATAATTTTTAAAAGGAATTACTTTATCATGTAATTCTTCAAATAAATTAATATAAGAATAGTAAAAAGATGCTATAAAAAAATGTTGCTCTAATGACAATGTATCAAACGATGATAATTTTAAATCATCTTGTCCGTCAATTAATTGAATAATATCGCTACAACAATTTTTTGTAGACATTGTACACACATCGGGCACACTTTTTTCACCTTTTTCCATCCCACAAGAGGCAGCTTTTTTAAAAAAACTTATATCAACTAATTCTTCACCACAAAAATGACTACTTATGGTAAATGACATTGTAGAAAAGACAACTACAAAAGTCATTAAAATTGATGTTATTTTATTTACTACATTTTTCATCTTGTAAAGCAAAGGTACAAAAATTAAAAATTAAAAAAAATCATAAACTATTAAAAATCATACTTTTCATTATGATAGAATAAAGACTTTATTCAATTTTAGGCTCTCTATTTTATAAACTCTTAACCTGTTTTTTTAGAGCAGTTTAAGTTTTTTTTTGTATTCCGTATTGTAAAACGCTTTAATTTTTCCAACCTTTTTTTACCACAAAATAAGAGTAAATAGAGCTTATCAAGTTTGCATAAAAAAGATATATTCCCACTAAAAAAAGAATCAATGAAGCAAATATATAAATCATAATAATTTGACTTAAAAACGTATCTCCATATTTGTCTGTAGGATAGTATTTGTCAAGAATAGGTATCATTAAAATTAGTAAAATAAAAGAGTTTGTAAACCAAAAACTTTTCCAAGTTTTTTTGTCATTTAAAAAGAAACTGGCTCTAAATTCTATTATTAAATAGATGATGCCTATAATAATCTGAAAAATCGCTATAAATTTAAAAAGATCAGATTCATAAAAATCATCTAATTTGAATCTTATACCTAGGTTCGCATCTGTAACATGATTAAAAATTATTGCAGTGTAAATTGCTATTAATAGCCCAGTAATAAGGAATATAATACCGTATTTAAATGTTATGCTTTTAAATTTATCTTTCAAAACGGAAATCTTTATCATTATCAAATTTTAAATTCAGGGTGTTTATTGATTTACAAATGTTTTACCAGTTTGTATAAGATTAATTATGTGTTTAAGCACTTAAGTTAGTAAATAAATCAAAGGTAGAAAGTGTTCGCTGACTTTTGTATGTAGAATATATAATAAAGCCAGCAATTAAATATACACTTATTAAGTTTATAAAGTAGCAAATTTAAGTATTAAAACAAGTAATTGCAAAATCAGGATTAATATATGATGAAACTTATAGAAGTACTTTGATAAAAAATTAAACAAAAATTAGTTGTTTTTTACCACAGTTCTTTGTTACCAAATGTTTTCTTTTTCTTTTTTTTCTTCTTTTCTTTCATACATTTTTTTCATTTGTTCTTGAAAGTCATCAATAATTTTATCACTAAATCCATAAATAATAACAGATTCTTTTTGAGGTTCCTTAGACGAGTATACAATTAAACTTCCGTCTTTTTTAGTTTTAGTTTTTATTTCCATTATTGTTTATTTTGTACCATTTTTCTAAAATATCATATATTCCATCACAAATACCGATAAGCATACCCGGGTCATATTTTTTATGAAATCCATTCTTTTCATTACAATCAATGCATAAAAAACCATATAAATTATTAATTCGTTCATTTGATTTATCATAAAAAGGGCAGATAGGAATAACTACTTCACTTTTATAGGGTAATGTCCAATATTTTTCTATCTCAGTTACATTAATATCTTTAGGTATATTCCCGTAGTTTTTAAAACTACTATTCTTATAGGATTTATCTAAAACTAAATTATTGTTTAGATAAAATGATTTATTAGCCGAACTTATGTTATTAATAATATCTAAAAAGCAAGTATTTTCAAAAATTGAATGAGTTTGTGGGTTTCCATCGTAATCTTTTCTGTCAAAGTAACTGTCTTCATCTCTTGCAATTGTCTTAAGTTCAGATTGTTGATTTGTGGTTCCGTCGTCATCTCTTTCAATAACTTTTATAGAAACGGAGTAATTGAAATTAGCTCTTTTTTCAAAATTATGTTTTAACTTATTTGTTAGATTAACTAAGGTTTTAGTAATATCCTCGCTTGTTGGGTTTTCTTGTCGTTTTAATTTATTTATTTGACCAAAAGAATCTTTTAATTTTATTAGAGTTTCTCCATAATAATTGTATTTACTAAGTAAATCTTTTTTACTTTTAGAATTATCAAGAATATCTATTCTTTTATCTTTTTCATTTAATTTTTCATCTCTGTCATTGATTTTTCTCTCTAAATGATTTATTTCTAATATAAATTCATAGAGAAGTCGAAAAATAAAAGAAAGTATAAGTATTGATATACCATACCTTGTTGATCTTAATATAGTAAAATTAAAGATATTTTTTAATCCAAAAAAAGTCATTACTGTAGTACTGATACTTCCTAAGTAAAACTTATAGTTCCATTTGATAGCTTGTAATAATGCTCTTTTAAACAATTTTTTATTTTTTTATTTTAATATTTGGTAACGTTTTGTGTATGGTTTGTTGCGTGTTTAAATGTACAAAATTTAGAGTTAAACACTAGCTTTATAAAAAATCACTGACCTTCGGTCTAGCAAGGAATAGCAATTAACTATACGCTTTGTTGTAGGTAGTTTTTATCTTTTCATTCTTATTGAAATCGGATATTCTTTTCCACTAATTTTTGTCCAACCAACTATTAAAATCCAATTAGGATGCAAACTTAAATTAATATTCAAGTCGTTATGTTCCATAAAATAAACGGCAGTTTCATAATCGTTTTGATTTTCTTCGTTAATTACAATTTGTCCTTTTTTTCCTAAATTTATTTCACGTGCATAAAATTCAGGCGAGTATATTCCGAAACTAAATTCAAAGTCTTCCTTTTCACAAAGTTCATCAAAAATATTTTCATCTGACTTAATTGTCAAATCAATTATTTCATTCCCATTAATTTCAATCGTTGATTTTTCTCGGTCAAATGAAAAATCATAATTTCCAATTATAAATTCCTCTTTAATTTCTTCAGTTTCGTTCGTTTTTTTCTTAAATATATTTCTCATTCATTTACTTTTAGCTTCTAGCTTCGTTCCTCTTTTACAGTTGCAGCATTTAAAATTGATAATAAGTCATTATTTGCTTCATTGATTATTGAATCAATTTCATTTTCAAATCGAGATAAATATATGATAGCAGACTTTACTTGAAATAAATTGTATTTCGATGTATCAACATTAAGTTTCTTAAATTTGATTTCAACAGTTTTTAAATGATAATTTTTATCAGTTAATAATTCAAAATAAAGTTTTTCAGGGTCTTTTCTCATAATTACCTACAACTCGTTATATAAATAACAAAGTTCTCGTTTATTGGGTTATAGTTCCAGATAAAAGGAACTGTCGATAAATATATAAAGAGGTACTAAGGTTACTTTACGGATATCCGCAGTTCTTTATTTTTGGTAAGTATATAGCCTAAAAAAATGTAGATATAGCAATTGAATATTCTAACAATTTTTTTTCAATTTCAAACCTAAGAAAATTAATTGCTTTTTGCAAGATGTATAAACAGTTAATTATTAGCTGTTTTTTAAACTTTTTTAAAGGAGTTTTCCCTTTGCTATTTTCTTTTAACACAATTTAACATTTTTTTTTTAGGGGGTTTCAATCCTTGTCTGTTTAACCTCTGCATAAATAAAAATAGATAATAAAATGAGAAATTTAATGAAGGGATTGTTAATCTGTGTGATTACATTAATGGCAGTGAGTTGTTCAAAAGAAGATAACTTAAATGCAAATCAATTTGCTAAGAAAAGTTTTGTAACTAAGAAGGCAACAGATTTTTTTGTGAATAGAGATGGTAGTGTGAATGTAACAGTTAATGGAGGTTTTCAAGATCCTAGAGGTGAAGGAGAAGAAAGAGGTTTTGTTTATGGAGAAAGCTCTAACCCATTAGTAAATTTAAATAATACAATTGTTGCTGCTGGTCCTATTCAAGAAAATGTTTTTGGTGTTTTTAGAAACATAGCAAAAGGAAAAGTTTATTATGTAAGAGGATACTTTAGATTAAAAAATGGAAGTTACTTTTATGGTAAAGAAATTGTATTTAATACAAATATTGATGCAAGCAAAACGAGAAAATTAAGCATGGAAATGTTGTCAAAGCCACACTGGGTTTCATCAACAGAAATGACTCCTCAATTAGATGTAACTGAATTAGAAAAAGAGTCTCCTAAAGAAATTGGTTTTGAGTATAGTGTAAACAAAGATTTTTCGAACAGTAAAAAAGCATTAGCAACAGATATTAAAGGAAATATTTTTGTAACTAAATATGCTGTATTAGTAATTAAAGGGCTAACAGCTAAAACAACGTATTATTTCAGACCTTATGCTGAATATAATGACGGTACTGTTACCAATGGAGGAAAAAGTGTAGTTGAGTTAACAACGAAATAAATAAAAAAGAGGCTGTTGATGAAGACAGCCTCTTTTTTTGTTGTTAAGCTTTTATATTAAAACTGATAACGAACACTTAGTCCAAAATCAGAGTTAAAACCATCATAGGCATCACTAAAACCAAACTCTGGTCTAAAATCTAAAGAAACCATTAAAGGAATATCAAAGCTATATTCAACACCAATAACTCCAGCACCAAATAAAGAAGTACTAGAACTACTATTAACTGTTACGCCATTAATAGTTTGCGACTTTGTTTTCCAACTTCCAAAACCACCACCAACACCAGCATACCAATTAAAACGATCTTCTAATTGCCATACCCATTGGTATAAACCAGTAGCTTTAAAAGCACTATAGTTTTTATTTCCTCTAATACCTAAGTCAACCTCTAAACGATTTGTATTACTTAATTTACGTTGGTATGATATCTCACCACCAAATCCGTTATTATCTCCAAAACGAATACCAATTGCATTTTCAGAAATTTGTTGTGCATTGGCAGTTAAAGCAGTAATTGTTAAAAAACCAATAAATAAAAATAATTTTCTCATAATAAAAATCTTAATTGTTTTGTTTGTTACTTGACAAATTATATGCCAAATAAACTTCTTTTTTTATTTGTAGCCAATCTTTTTCTTTTAAATAACGTATAAATTTAAAAAGAAATAGCATTTCAAAAGTTAATATTTCCGTTTAATAACCTCATTTTACCACTCATCATAATTGTGTTTTTGTTCTACGCGTTTCAAACTAGTTTTGAGGTGTTATAAAAATAAACTAATAAAAACGATTATGAATAAAACGCTATTTTTTTTAATTATTGCACTTATTATAGTTGGGTGCAGCTTTGAAAAATCAAAACCCGCTAATATAATAACGAGTGATATAACGAACTTTTGGAAGGCATACGATAAAATTCAAAAAACTTCAGACACTATTCTACAAATGAAACATTTGAAAGAGTTGTTTTTTGATAAGGGAACTATAGGTTTAAAAGCAATGATGAAAGCAAAAAATGTTACTCCACAAGAATATTTGAAAGTAATAAATGAATATCCGAAATTTTGGAAATCAGTTAGAAAAAACACATTAAGAACCAATGAGTTTAGTATAAAGTTAGAAGAAGGGATAGAAAAATTACGAAAGATATATCCAAGTTTAAAACCCGCAAAGTTGTATTTTACAATAAGTGGATTAATGTCAAATGGAACTACTTTAGATGGTTTGGTGCTTATAGGAAGTGAACTAGCAATGGCAGATAAGAATACAGTTTCTTCAGAGTTTTTAGGAAGGATGAAAAAAAACAGGAGAATATTTTTTGATTCTAACCCCATAGATAATTTGGTTCTTTTAAATATTCATGAATATGTACATACTCAACAAAACATGCCAGTAAATAATCTGTTATCAAAAGTAATAAGTGAGGGAGTGGCTGAATTTGTTTCAGTGAAAGCTATGGGGATTCCCTCAGTAACACCAGCAGTAGCTTATGGGAAGCTTAATGAAAAAGTTAGACAAAAGTTTGAAGAGGTTATGTTTTATGGTAACAACACACATAGATGGTTATGGAGTGATGCTCCTAATGATTTTGACGTTCGTGATTTAGGGTATCATATAGGTTATGAGTTAAGTGAAAGGTATTATCAGCAAGCAAAGAATAAAAGTGATGCTATTAAAAAACTAATTGAGTTAGATTATACGAATGAAGTAGAAATTGAAAATTTTGTAAATAGTACTGGGTATTTTTCAGAAACGCTTGAGAGTTTGTATGAAAAGTTTCAGAATAAAAGACCCTATGTTGTTGCTGTAAAACAATTTAAAAATAAAAGTGAAGATGTAAGAGCTTCTTTAAATAAGTTAACAATCGAGTTTTCAGAACCAATGCACCAAAAGTATATGAATTTTGATTATGGGCCTTTAGGAGAAGAAGCTGTAGTAAAGTTTAAAAAAATGATAGGGTACTCTAAAGATGGGAGGTCATTAACTTTTGAGATAGAACCACTACAACCTAATAAAAGATATCAGTTAACAGTAGGTTGGGGCTTTAGAAATTTGAAAGGTGTTCCTTTAAAAAGGTATTTAATAGATTTTAAAACAACAAAATAATATATTTAGTGCACATAATTTTTTAGATATTTTGATAGTGAAAAACCGAAAAGTTATGTGCTTTTAGTATACTATTAAATGTATAGATTTGTATAATTTAAAAAACTAAAATGAATTATTTTTTTTCAAAAAGAGCAGTACCTAATTATATGGTTTGGCTACTAACATTGTTGCCAGATTATGTAATGAAAATTATTGATTTAGAGAAAAATAAGGAACTGGTTAACTATCTTCTTCTTGAAAGTTTTACCTGGTTTTTTGTAGGAATTATATTAACGGCGGGTATTCAAATTGGTTTAGAGAAATTTACGAAGAATAAATCGGTAAAAGATAAGGTAGTATACTTAATACCATTTATGATTATTGCATCAGTACTATTCAATTTTATATTTTGGCCAATAGTTGATGCTTTGTTTGAATACTTTATGCATAAAGTGAGCTACCATGGTAAGTTTGCAACTCGTATTTTTAATTGGCTTAACTGGATTATTTGGTTTGTATGTTATACCGCATTTAATTTATATCATGAGGTAAAGGAAACTAAATTAAAGAATGCTGAATTAGATGCCATATTAAAAGAATCACAATTAAATACGTTAAAAGGACAAATCAACCCTCATTTTATGTTTAATAGTTTAAACAATATAAGAGGGTTAATGTTGGAAGATGTAAATAAAGCAAGAAATATGCTTACATCTTTGTCTGAAACGCTTAGGTATTCTCTTACACAAAACAATATAGATGCAATAGCTTTAGAGGATGAACTTGAAATGGTTGAAAAATATGTAGATATTTCAAAAATACAATTTGAAAACAGATTACAATTTGAATTAATTGTTGATGAATCTTCATTGAGTATTCAAATTCCACCAATGCTCATTCAAATGTTAGTAGAAAATGCCATAAAACATGGAATTTCTAATATAAAACATGGAGGAAAAATATCAGTTATTGCAAAAGTGGTAAATAATTTATTATTGATAAAAGTTGTAAATTCAGGAACTTTACAAAGTAATAAAAGAGGTACACAGGTAGGTATTCAAAATATAAAAAAGCGATTAGATTTATTGTACGATAAAAAAGCTACTTTTAGCTTACACCAAGAAGAAAAAAATGTAGTTGCAACTATTCAAATTCCATTATAATGATACCATTAAATGCAGTTATTGTAGAAGATTCACGTTTAGCCAGAAATGAATTAAAAGAACTGATTAAACAACATAAAGAAATAAAAATTATAGGGGAAGCTGAAAATGTAGATGAAGGTTTTGAGTTAATAAATAATACGAAGCCTGATTTATTATTCTTAGATATCAATATGCCTGAAAAAAATGGGTTTGAGCTTTTAGAAATGTTAGATGAGGTTCCTATAACTATTTTTACAACTGCTTTTGATGAATATGCTATAAAATCGTTCGAGTATAATGCTTTTGATTATTTGTTAAAACCAATAAATGAAAAACGTTTTTCTAAAACAATACAGAAGGTTATTGAACAAATAAATTGCAGTCTAATTATTGAAGACAAGGATAAGAATACATTTAATTTAGATAAGCAGATTTTTATAAAAGATGGTGAAAAATGTTGGCTCGTGAAAATTAAAGATATTGTATTCTTTGAAATAGTAGGCAATTATACCCGCGTGTTTTTTGAAAGTAATAAAGCGCTAGTTTATAAATCACTTATTCAAATAGAAGAAAAATTACCAGAAACTGTTTTTTTTAGAGCCAATAGACAACAAATTATAAATACTAATCATGTAAAGAAGGTTGTATCGTGGTTTAATGGTAAATTAAAAATAGAAATGCTTTCAGGAGAAGAGATTGAAATATCAAGAAGGCAATCTTATATTTTTAAAGAACAGCTAAGTTTTTAATTTTATAAGAAGAAAGATTAAATATTTCAGTTGCTGTTTTTACGTTAAATAAAGTATAGATAACTATATAAAAACACCTCTTGACTTTAAATTGTCAAGAGGTGTTTCAGTTATATTGAGTATTGTTTTATAAAGGTAAAAATATTATTCTACACGAATTCGTATTCCTTTAGAATGACTGCTAAATTCAGGAGCGTACATATTTTGTATGGTTGTAATTCCATTACTAAAATCTCCTGCATTATTAATTCTTACATCATATTCAAACACATATACGCCTTTGGGTAAACGATCAAAAAAGAAATTTGTTGAAGCGTCTTTTGTACTTTCATAATAACCTAAGCCATCTTGCCATTTGTATTTAGAAAGAACGTTTATTGGTTCTACGCCACTAGCTCTCATATCTTTCATATGAATGAACTCCATATTTCTATCTGAACGTAATTCTATACGTACCGTTAGTAAATCTCCTACTTTTAACAACGAATTGTCAGTAACTTCAATTAACTTTTTACCAGTATCAGAATTTACCTTCTTAAATAGTTTTTTCTTTAATTGTAAAGGTGTTTTTGCAGAGGTTATTTTATCTAAATCTTCAAAATATTGCCAATACAAACCACCCCAAGCAATTGATTTTCCTTTTGTGCTAATAGAAACTTCTCCCATATTAGGAGTAATTTCATTGCCGTTCCAAGAGGTTTTAAAGTACCCAGTACCAGCTTCAACTTTTACAGATGGAATTTTGGTTGGGTCAATTTTTTTATCACCAATTTTAAGATCTACTAAATCGGTTACAGATATCCAATCACTACCTTGTAATAATAGTGCATAAACAGCTTCAGTAGTTGCTTTAGTTGTTTTCCATTGGCTAACTTGCTTGTTTTTTAACAACCATATTTTTAAGTTATCTACTGTTTTTGTATCGTTTTCAACTTCAGCAAAAGCTTCAATTAATAAAGCTTGTGTTTCAATAGGAGCTTGGTACCAATACCAGCTAGGCTTGTTGTTTTTCCAATACATACCTAGTTCTTCTGAGGTGATACTATTTTCTTTTAATGAATTTAAAACTTTAGAGGCAATCTTTTTGTCTCCATTTCTATGTTGAATTAAAGCAATTAATCCTTTACTATATAAATTGAATTCATTCCAGTAAGTGGCAGATTGATTTCTATAATATTCAATTGCTTGACTAGCTTTATCAATAACAGGTATATCAGAATAAAAACTACGCATGTATAAATACTGTAATTCAAAATAACCTATATGTTGCTTTGCTAGAAATTTTTCTGCTTTTTCAGCGCCACTTTTTTGTTTTATTTTGTCTGCTTCTCTAAGCAGTTTCTTATAATCATCAGTAATTTCAAGATCTAAAAATTTAATGGCTTTATGAAGTATGGTATTTACATCTTTATTAAAACTTGTAACGCCTAATTTTTTTAAATGACCAAAACCACTAGCAATATGTTGTGTAATATATCTGTTTGGATACATACTACCTTTAAACCAAGGAAAACCTCCATTGGGTAGTTGCATATTTTTCAACTTGTTTATGGATGATTGTTCTTCATTACTCAATTTATTTAAGTCAAATAAAAGCGCAATTCTCTTTTTTTGTTCGGTTTCTGATTGTGCATCACGTAACCAAGGAGTTTCCTGAATTATTAATGATTTTAACTCTTGATTTTTCTCTAAGTTACTAACTAAAGCTTCTGATGATTTCCATTGATTAAAAACTTCTTGTATTCTTGGATTTGAGTTTGCGATATGACTAGCAAGTGTATTAGCATAATAACGAGCAAAAGTTTGTTCACTACATTCATGAGGGTATTCCATTAAGTATGGTAAAGCTTGTACAGCATACCAAGCAGGGTTAGAGGTAACTTCTACCGTTAATTTATGGTTTTTTAAAGTTGATGAGGTATTATTTATAAGTTTATCGAGGGTAAATGTTTTTGATTGATTACCTCGTACCCACATAGGTAAGGTTTCAGTAACTAACATTCTATTTGATAATATAGGTAAAGCATTTTGTTCTCCATCAGAAAAATCACCTGCTTTTGCAAAAACTTTATATTGAACAGCATCAATAGTTTCAGGAATGGTTAAATTCCAAGAAACAGTGGTGTTCCCGTTTTTATCAATCGAAAAAGATTGAGTTTTTGTAGTATTATTTAATAAATCGATTTCTTTTCCAGTTACAGGATTGGTTAGTATAAGTTGAGCAATTCCTGTTACGTTTTTACTAGTAAGATTTGATATTTTTGAGCTTAATGTTATTTTATCTCCATGGCGTAAAAAACGAGGAGCGTTTGGTGTAACCATCAGCTCTTTTTGAGTAACAGTTTCTAATGTTTTAGTAGCAGCATGTAATTCTTTCGTATGAGCTAATAATTGTAACTTCCATTTAGTTAATGCTTCAGGTGCTGTAAAATTAAAAGAAATATTTCCGTTTTTATCTGTTGTTAAATGTGGATAGAAAAATGCTGTTTCTTGTAAGTTTTTACGTATTTGAATCCCCTTTAAAGAGGTTTTTGTATTTTTAGTTTGACTACCAACTTTATAATTTTTAGTTGAGTTTTTAGGAGACCATCCTTCATCTAAAACAGCACTTTCTTCAACTTCTGCAAGATTTGCACTAACTCCAGGGACGCCTCCAGCCATTCTACTCATTTTTCTTCTTGGAGCAGAAATTCCATAGGCAGTAGTAACAACTTCATCTAAGACATTATCATTTTCCATTAAAATAATAATATTAGAAAAATCACCTACAGCTTTTTCAATCGTTTTCATACCTACAAAACTATAAACAAGTACATCTCCTTTATTAGCATTTAAAGAAAAATTACCATCAAAATCTGTTTCTGTTCCATATGTGGTTCCTTTTATTAATACAGTTACGCCAGGAAGCGGACCACTTTCATCCTGAACTACACCAGATATAGTTCCATCAAATTTGGTTCTTTGAAAAGTTAGTCTTTTTAAATATTGAGTGTTAACCCAGTTATCATTAATAAAACTAAAACCAAACCAATTGTATTGAACATTTCTTCTTTGGTAGTTGTTGTAATACCTATTCGTATTATCGTTTAAATTCTGAACTCTAAAATAATTATTACCAAAACTTATAGTTGCTTCAGAGTTATTGTATATAGAATATATTGGTTTTTTAATAGGAGAGAAGTTCCATTTGTGTGGTTTAAAAGCATCTAAAGAAGCGTCATACATTCCTGTTAAAAGTTCAGCAGCTACTACATCTTTTTTAGTCCCTTTGATAGTGAAACTCCATGTTTGTTTTTGTCCAGGTTGTAGTTTGTCTCTAAATGTTTTTGTACTAATTTCTAAATCTGTTTTAGGATAAGGAACACTAACTAACAAATTTCCTTTTTCAAAAGCATTATAATTAACAAAATACCATTTTACCCCAAATCCACCTATGTCATCTTTAGTTACTGGGATAGATATTTTAGTATGATTTTTAGTTAAATGAATATATTTTCTTTCTACTGTTTTATGTTGTTTTTCTATAAGGAGCATTAATGTGATATCTCTTGAATTAGAGCTTATCGTTATTTCAGCTTTATCTCCTACATTGAATGAAGCCTTATTAGTTGTTACTTGCACTAATTTAGTATCGGCAGGTAGTTTGTCTAATTTAGAGAAAACAGAAACAAACTCTTTAGCAGTTACCTTTTGTCCAAATTTATCTTGGGTATCTAAAATAATTACATATTTGCCAGATTCCCAATTTCGTATACTGTTTAAAGCTATTTCTTTATGATTTTCGGTATTAAACTTTGTATTAAAAACTAGAGTTCCTTTTTTCCAATTAATAGAATTATCTTCATTTGTGTAAGCATCATTTGGAAACTTATTTTCAAACTCTTTTTTAGGTATCGTTTGGTAATCAGGAGCTGTCCAAGGGCGTTTGCGTAAAATACGATTAGGAGCTTGTAGTTTATAAATTTTTAAGGTTCCTGTGCTAGCTACAAATTCGTCATTTAAATTTTTAGTGCTAATTTTTAGTAAGTGACTGTTCTTTGTTTTATCTAGGTTTTCAGGGCTTTCAATATCAGCTACTAAGGCATGATAACCAACTTTTACTTCAGTAGTTGCACTTCGAGTTTCACCGTTAATATCAGTTACATCAGCAGAAATTTCGTAAATAAAAATAGGTAAATCTTTTTTAGCAATATTTTCATCAGGCATCGCTTTGAACTGTATAGAAAAATTACCAGATGAATCTGTGATGCCTTCACCTTGAGTAATTTCTTGAGGTTGTGAAGTGAAATATGGTCTATACCAATACCACCACCTAGGATATTGTACTTTTCTATGAACGCGATATATAACTTTAGCATCTGTAATATTAACTCCGGAAAAAGCTTTAGCAAATCCGTTTACAGTTATAGAATCGTTTATTTTAATAGTGCTAGAAATAGGTTTAAAGACAGTTTCAAATTTTGGACGTTTGTATTCTTCTACAGAAAAATACGTGTAGTTTTTATAACGACCAATAGATGTTTCAATAAGAAATTGACCGGTTAAACCTTGGTTAGGTAACACAAATTTTGATGAAAAAGATCCAAATTCATTGGTTTGTAGTTCAATTTCTTTTAATACTTGATGGTTTACGTCTTTAAGAGTAATTGCAACTGTTTCATTAATTTTTACGGAAGCTTTCTTTTTAAAAGTTTCCATAGCAATACCTTTAAAGTGAACTGTTTGCCCTGGTCTGTATATACTTCTATCAGTAAAAAGAAATGTTTCTGTATGAACTCTAGATGTTGAATTATTATTTTTATATCTCGGATTTATATAAAATTTACCAAAATTTACATTTTCATCTTTATAGGTAATATTGGCATTTACATTAGGGTAATATTGTTTATTTGGAATAAAGGTAAACTCTCCATTTTCGTTTGTTACAAAATGGTTATCTAGTTTTTTGTCGTAGTGATTTCTTGTAGTATTAGTAAAATGAACTTTGGCATTTACTATTGGTTTTCCAGTGTTTCTATTAACAACTTGATAATTGTTACTTTGTTCGTTATTGTTTATAAAAGCAATATTTGTTGCTTGTACATAAGAAAAAGCTACTGTAGTTTTATTAGATAATTCTTTTTTAGTAGTCGCAAGAATTAAATGATTTCCACCAGAAAGTTTTGGAATACTAACTTCAGTAGAGTGTTGTTGATAGTCTTGTTCATCTTTTAATTCCGAGTACCAAGAAGTTGTTTTATCAAGTTTTTTGATAAATTCAATTTGTTTTTTTTCATTATAAATTTTTTCCAGTTCCAAAATTTGAGCGGCAGTAATTTTATAAATAGAAAAATATAATTCAGCACTATTTTTATAAGTAACTAATACTTTTGAAAAATGATTTATTGGAATATTTTTTTCAGTAATAATGCTCAATGATTTAGTAAGAATTTGTTGTTTTAAGCTTTCACATTTTTTTGCGCCATCACTTTCAGGAAATTGAAGTATTGTTTTATTACAAATAGCCAACGCTTCTTTGTTTTTAAAACGATGTTTATTTTCAACCTTGTTTGGTTGGTAGGTGTTTGCTAATTCTGTATAAACTTTTGCAATTTCAAACGAATATAATCCCGAAATTTCATCTGTTTTGTAACGATTTTTTGAAGCTTCTAAAGCCTGTAAATATAAATTTTCTTTGTTTTTAAAAATACCATGTTGCTTTACAAAAGCTAAACGTTGTAAATCTGTAGTTACTAAGGCTTCTAAATTTTTATTTTGTACATGAAATTGAAGTAAATCTTGATATATCTTTAAGGCATTAAACTGTAAGGATGTCGTGTCTTTAGTTGTTAGGTTAATTGAAATAAAGCTATTAAAGTCACTTAATAAATTAGGATTGTTTAGCTTAAATTGATAAGAAGGTTTTGTAATATTTGTTTCAGTAGTTTTATAAAAATCTAAAGAGTTTTGTGCCAAGAAGTCGAATAAAGTTGGATGGTATTTTTTTGTGTCTTTAGTAGTACGTAAAATATCAGAAAAACTCTGAATGTTAATTTTTTGAAGTTGGTTTTTGTCAGCTAATGAAGCTTTATAATATTTATGTATTTCGTTAAATAATGTATTTAAATCCCATGTTCTAAAATCAGTTGAATCAACTTTATTTTGAGTTTGTGTTCTGTTATAAAACTTCCATCTATTTTGATTAAAAAATTGCCAATATAAGTTTGCTAGTATATTTTCTAATACATTTTTCGTTGGGAATTCATTAGTTACTATGTGTTCTTTAAATTGATCAATAATTTTTAATTGAGCATCTTCTTCTAGTATTAAAGAAAATTTACTTTTATAAAAAAGTGTTTTTACTAGTTGAGGTGAATTATTATTTTTCTTTGCCTTTTCATAAATTTCATCAACAATTTTTGAAGCAGATTTTGGAAGGTTATCAATTTCAAATTTATGAACCTTATCCCATAAACTTTGATAGTTTTGCTGAGCTTTAATTGTTGTAGAAAATAGAAATATCATTAGTGAAAGAAGGATTGTTTTTTTCATTTTAATTCATTTTTAGTCAATTGATAGTATTAATTATCAATTTTAATAACTTAAATTTTAGTAAAGCACGTATTTTTTTGTTGTTCAATCAACCTAAAATATGTGAATTGGTATTTTTATGGTGTAAACGTTACTTTTCATTTAGTTATTGGTTAAAGATAATGAAATCTATATAGGTTTTTTGTATAAAACAAAAAACGAGCCATTTGAATTTTTGACTTTGTTTTTATGGAAAAAAATATTCTTTTCAATAACAATTAAAGTGTTTTTTGTAAGCTGTTATACTTCATTATCTTTACAGAAAATTTAGGAGTTTTAAATGAGAGTACATTTTATAGCTATTGGAGGAAGTGCAATGCATAATTTAGCAATTGCTTTAAGCAAAAAAGGATATCAAGTAACAGGAAGTGATGATACAATTCATGATCCTTCTAAATCTAGATTAGCCAAATATGGGTTATTACCAGAAGAGTTTGGATGGTTTACTGAGAAAATAACTGAAACATTAGATGTTGTTATTTTAGGAATGCATGCTAAAAAAGATAACCCTGAATTATTAAAAGCCCAAAAGCTTGGGGTGAAGATATATTCATATCCTGAATTTTTATATGAACAATCTAAACATAAAACACGTGTAGTTATTGGAGGTTCACATGGAAAAACTACTATAACTTCAATGATTTTGCATGTTTTAAATTATCATGAAAAAGAAGTAGATTATATGGTAGGTGCTCAATTAGATGGCTTTGAAACAATGGTACATTTAACAGAGGAAAATGAATTTATTGTTTTAGAAGGAGATGAATATTTAAGTTCTCCAATTGATATGCGTCCTAAATTTCATTTATACAAACCAAACATAGCCTTATTAAGTGGTATTGCATGGGATCATATTAATGTATTTCCAACATTTGAAAACTATGTAGAGCAATTTTCGATTTTTACAAACTCTCTAACAAATGGAGGGATTATGGTATATAATGAAGAAGATACTACTGTAAAAGATGTTGTTGAAGCATCTGAACATGCTATAAAAAAATACTCATATAACACTCCAAATCATAGTATTGAAAACGGAATTACATTTATTGACACTCCTGATGGTTTAATGCCTTTAGAAATATTTGGAGAACATAATTTGCAAAATTTAGCTGGAGCTAAATGGATATGTCAGCACATGGGAATTGATGAAGATGATTTTTATGAGGCTATAGCCAGTTTTAAAGGGGCAAATAAAAGATTAGAGAAAGTTACTGAAAGTGATAGTACAGTTATATTTAAAGATTTTGCCCATAGTCCAAGTAAAGTTCAAGCTACTACCACAGCTGTTAAAAACCAATATGCTAATAGAACTTTATTAGCTTGTTTAGAATTGCATACCTATAGTAGTTTAAATGCTGAGTTTTTAGCAGAGTATAAAGGAGCTTTATCTAATGCAGATAAAGCAGTAGTTTTTTATTCTCCAGATGCTGTTAAAATTAAGCAATTAGAAGAGGTTTCTGAAGAGCAAATAGCTAAAGCTTTTGAACGAGATGATTTACTAATTTATACAAACCCACAAGAATTTAAAGAATTCTTATTTGCCAAAAATTTAAAAGATACAGCGCTTTTATTAATGAGTTCGGGGAATTATGGAGGGTTGGATTTTGAAGAGGTTAGGCAATTAATCTAAATTTTTTAGTTGTTTTTTAAACTCTTTATCTGTAAGTCTTTTAAATAGCCAAAATCTTATTTTGTTATCATAAATAGATTGATAAAATATTTTAAATCTAGATTTAAAGTATCTAGATTTTTTTTGCTTGGCATAGTGTTTTTGTCTGTAGTTATTGTCGTTTAATATTTTCAAGAATAAATTTATGCAATATTGTGTATGTTTATTAGTATGAAAATCTAAAGAGTTGATATTCCCAAATGATACATAGCAAAGAGCTAAAAAAGTATTTAAAGGACTTTTGAGTTTTTTAAATTTATTAAAAGAGTTTTTTGCTATTGTTTTTTTAGATAACAAGAAAACATCATAAGCGTTTCTTAAGGCTATATCATTAAAGAATAAACCATCATCATTTATTTGTTTAGCAATTATAGATAAACAAAGTTGATCAGAGTAACTTAATACATTCACATTACCAATTTGTTGTATTTTATTTTTAATGTAATTGTAATTAAATTCATTTGAATAATCCTTAATAACCATTTGTTTATGTATTTCTACTCCAGCAATTTTATTTGGATGTTGTATTCTTGGGTAATGTTTAAATGAAGGGAAATCATATTTCAATTCTACCACGGGAGAGTAATTGTTTTGATGTAGAATACTTATGGTTTTTTCATATTCTTTTGGAGAAATTATAAAATCAATATCTCCAACCATTCTTTCTGAAATGTCTTCATAGAGTCCTTCTAATAAGTTACCAGTTCCTTTTAAAAAAATCGGAGTAATATTATTGGTTAAAAGTAATTCGTTGATTTCTTTTGCTTGTTCAATAATTTGTTGATTTCTTTCACGGTTAAGATTGGTTATGTACTCCATGTATCCAACCAAATCATTAGGAAGATGATGTAAAAAGCCAGCACGTTTTAAATTACAATATAAGGCAGGAAATACATAATGACCAGTGCTTAATTTAACTACACTATCCCAATCAACAGTCTTGTCAATTATTTTTTGTTCAACTATTTTTCGATTTTCTTCTTCATGGGTTATAGTTAAACATTTACCAACAAAAAAAAGTGTTTCTTTATAAGTCATCAGTAAATAGTTTTTTTACGGTTGTAATCATTTTTTCATTATCAGAATACGTAAGTTTATAACAGGATAAGTTGTCAAACCAATCTAAAAAAGAAGTCGCATTTTCAGTTCTTGCAGAAAGCCACGAATCTGGTACTAATTGCTGAAAAGCATCAAGTTTTGAAATTTCAGTAATTTTTAAATCACTTTCAGCTTTATATTTAATAAAAACTAATGTTTTACAAGGCTGATGTTGTTTAGATCCAGAGTTTTTTGGAGGAAGATACCGTACTATTTTGTTTAAAGCTTTAAAATGGTATTCAGCTGAAGTTTCTAACTCAGGGTAAATTGGTAAAAGAACAGGTAAACTATTCTTTTTTATTGAAATAGCAGAAGAAAAACTATAAACTTCTTTATTTTCAGAAAGTATTGGCACAAAGTCATCAGCTAAACATGAAAAGCCATTAGCTTGTAACAATGCTAAAGAAGTACTTTTTCCATTGCCAGAATCACCCAAAAAAAGAATTGCTTTTTCTCCGTTACTTACAGCAGAAGCATGAAAAATACCCATCCAATTGTCTTCTCTTTCCTTATGAGTATGCTCAATAATTTTCATTGAGAATTTTCCTTGAAAATAGTGGCTCTCGGATGTTTTCCATGAGCCAATTAGAATATTGTCAATGTAAAAATGAATATTATCGTTGGAAGTAAAAACTTTATAATGGTAGTCTATTTTATTTTGAGAATCGACTTCTAAATGTGCAAACTTAGGATGGATTAACGAGAAGCTATAATCACTTAAGAATTCAATAAAAAATATGCTAGAATTTATTTTATAGTATTTTCTAATATGAAAAGTACTAGGAATGCTATGACTAGAAAATGTTTCTTCCTCTGCAATCTTTTCTTTTAAGAGTTTTTTTATATCAGTTATAAAACCAGAAGCTTCATCATAAGGTATGTTTATTGACTTATATAAAGTAGTGAAAATTTCTTTTATAGGAGTTTTTTTATTTAATAGATTAAGTGTGTCTGCAACAATATTTTCAACAACAATATATTGATTGTTATGCGATAACCAAACAATACTTTTACCTTCAATTTTCTTTGTTAAAATCATATCGTGTAAAAATAATAAAACCAATTTTTAAAGAGCGATATTTATATATCTTATTATAGTTCTGGTATAAACTTTGTTACTTTTAAAAATTGATTGGTACTTTTGCAGTATGTATAGACAACGAGTAGAGTTAGAAAAAGAAGATTTTTATCTAAATGAACAGGGATATAAAGTTTTTACAGAAAAATATCATTTAAAAAGAGGATATTGCTGTAAAAGTGGATGCAAACATTGTCCGTATGGATATGATAAAAAAACAGATAGTTTTAAATAAAAGTGACGATAATTGAGTAATTGTTTCTAAAATAAAAAGAGTTTAATAAAAATATAAAAAATGAAAAAAATATTAATAGTATTCATAGCTATCCAGTTTATTGGTTGTGCTGAGTTACAAAAAGTAGTAAATCAAATACCTAATAAAGGAATTTTATCTCAAGGTCAAATAGGTAGTGGACTTCGTCAAGCATTAGATAATGGAATTAAACACCAAGTATCTAAATTAACATCTAAAGATGGGTTTTATAGAAATCAATTAGTGAAAATTTTGTTACCAAAAGAGCTACAAGGCGTAGATAAAGCTTTGCGTAAAATTGGTCTAAGTAATATTGCAGACGAAGGAATTAAGGTTTTAAATAGAGCTGCAGAAGATGCGGTAAAAACTGCAACACCTATTTTTGTAAATGCAGTTAAAGAAATTACCTTTAATGATGCTAAAAACATTTTATTAGGAGAGCAAAATGCTGCAACTTCATATTTAGAAGGAAAAACTAAAACAACTTTATATGGTAAGTTTAACCCCGTAATTAAGAGTTCATTTGGAAAAGTGGGAGCTGATAAAGTTTGGAAAAATTTAATATCAAAATATAATAGTATTCCATTTGTGAAAAGAGTTAATCCAGATTTAACTGATTATGTAACAACAGAGGCCTTAAAAGGAGTTTTTCAAATGATAGCGGTTGAAGAAAAAGGAATTCGTCAAAAAGTTGGATTACGAAATACTGATTTACTTAGAAGAGTTTTTGCATTACAAGATAGAAGTTAATTATAGTTGATTATTAGCTATTTTTTCAAAAAAGAGTTTTTTATAGGTGTTACCTATTGGAAGCTCTTTTTTGTGTATCCAAACTACATCATTATCTATTTTATTAATATGCTTTATTGAAATAATGTATGATTTATGAATTTGGATAAAATTAGATGAAGGTAAATTTTCATTAATATGTTTTAATGTACTGTAGGTAATAATTCGTTCATCTTTTAGATAAATAGAAACATAGTTTTTTAATCCTTCTACGTATAAAATGTCATTTAAAAATACTTTTGAAAATTTATTTTTACCGTCAGTTTTAAAGAAGAAGAAATCATCTTTTTGATAACTGTTTTTTACAATGGTTTCTTTTTTTAGAATTTTTAAAACAGCTTTGTAAAAACGCTCGAAATCAATAGGTTTTAATAAATAATCAATAGCAGCAACTTCATAACTATCTATAGCAAACTGTGGGTATGCTGTTGTAAAAATCACTTTTGTTTTTTGATTGATTATTTTAGATAATTGAATACCTGATATCTCTGGCATTTGAATGTCTAAAAAAACTAAATCAATATCTCCTTTTTCTAAACTTAGTAAAGCTTCTAAAGGATTCGTATAGGTTGCTCTTAATTCTAAAAAAGAAATTTTGGTTACGTATTTTTCCAATAAGCGAATAGCAGGTGGTTCATCGTCAACAATAATACAGGTTAACAGTTTACTCATAAAGGTAGTTTTAAAAATGCTTTAAAAATAGGTTCTTTTTGTTGATAATTTAAGGAATATGTATCTTTAAAAAGAACATTTAGTCTTTTCTGAATGTTTTTTGACCCAATACCAGCGCCCATATATTTTTCTGAAGAGTTAATGTAATTTTCTGTAATTATTTCTAATTCATTACTTGTTATATTAATTTTTATTTTGGCAGGACGTTTGTTGTCGTTTATGATTCCGTGTTTGCAAACGTTTTCAATAAAATGAATTAAAATTAAGGAAGGAATCCGTTGGTTTTCTATAACTCCATTAATACTCAAATGTACATGAAAGTTGTCTTCATATCTACGTTTAAAAAAGTATAAATAATCTTTAATAAATTTAAGTTCTTTTTTTAAAAGCATGAAATCATCTGAAGTTTCATAGGTAACAAAGCGTAATAACTCAGAGAGTTTTAAAATATCTTCAGCAGTGTCTGGTTTTTCGTCATATAATTCTATATAAAAATTATTTAAGGTGTTAAATAAAAAATGAGGACTTATCTGTGCTTTTAAAGTAGTTAGTTGTGCTTTTTGATGTTCTAAATTTAATTTATGTAATTGCTCTTTGTTTTCAATATATCTAAACAATAAATACACAACACTACTATATAAACAGAAACGAAATGTATAATAAAAAGAATCAAACAAATAAGTAGTAACTAGGTTAGGGTTTTCAATATTGTAATTATGTAATCCGGTAATATTAAAGAAAATAATTTCTTCTAAAACGTATCGAGTTCCAGCAAATAATAAAATCATTGCTAGAAAAGAAGATCCATAAAAAAGAAGTCTTTTTTTGACTAAAAACCGAGGAGCAAAAACTAAATAATTAAGAACATAAATACCGTAAAAACAAAAGTTTGAAGTGAAATGAAGAAAGTAATAAGGATGTTTAAATTGGTGCTTTGATGAATTGTTTTGTGTTATCTCATTCCATAATAAATCCATCACTACTAATGTGAAAACAATAAGTAAATTGTATTTTAATTCTTTAGTTAATTTCATAAATCAAAAATACATTGATAAATAATAGTTATTTTAAAAATAGGACAATCCTTAGCTTTTTTTATACAAAAGCATATTTTTATACAACTAAAATATAACTAATAAATTTACTATTGTTTATGTAGTAAAACTAGATGTTGGTGTAATAAAAAATAAGAGTTTAGTCATATAATGTAATGTTGTAGTATCAAAAAATAATGATATTATGAGATTACTTTTTATTACTTTTTTATGGTTGCAATCATTTTTAACCTTTGGGCAAATTAAAATTGAGTTAAAAGGAACAGTTACTTCTTCTTCAGTAATAACAAATTTGGGTTATGTAGCAATTACAGTTTTTGATGCCAATACTAATAAATTAATAACACATTCTTATTCTGATGAAGTAGGGAACTATAAAATTTCAATTAAAAAAGAAGCAAAAGTGTACATAAAAGCAGATTTATTAGGATATAAGAGTTATACATCAGATCATTTTATAGTTGTGGAAAACACAATTAAAAACATAGTATTGATTGAAAATATAGAAGAATTGGATGAGGTTGAGATTTTTCAAAAAAAGAAACTTATAAAGTTAAAAGGAGATAAGTTAATTTATAATGTTGAACTAGCAGGAATTGGAGAAGGTAACAATGGTTTAGAAACGATAAGTAAACTTCCAGGAATGCGATTAGATAAAGATGAAAATATTGTCTTTAGAGGAAATGGAAATTTGCAAGTGATGATTAACGGAAAACGCTCACTACTTTCAGGAGAAGCATTGAATCAATATTTAAAAACTTTAGGGGGTGAGAATTTAAAAAAAATAGAGATAATAGTGAACCCTTCGGCACGTTATGACGCTTCTGGAACAGCTGGAATTATTAATATTGAATTAAAAAAAGGAAAAAATATTGGTTTAACTGGAAGTTTATATAGCTCTATTGGAGGGGAGTATTTTAAAAACAGTAATGGATTAAATTTGTATTATCAATCTGGAAATTGGAATATCAATTTTGGAACAAGGTATGCAATTAATAATTCTATAAATGAAAGAGAAATTATACGTGAAATAACTTCTATAACTGAGGTAAAAACTTTGGAACAACTGAATGACTGGCTACCAAAAGCAACATCATATTCAGGAAAGTTTGGGGTAGAGTATAGTATTAATAAAAATGCAATAATTGGAACTTCATGGAATTATAATATTTACAATAGTGATAATAAAACTATAGGAAAGACTAATGAGTATTTAAATTGGAAGAAATTAAGGTTTACATTATTAGATGAGTTCACAAATGAAAAAGATAAGACATTAACAAGTAATATATATTATAATTATGCCTCAGATAGTTTAACAACTAAATTGAATATGCAGTTAAATTATGCAAATTATAATAATGATAAGTTTGAACAAACAAAAAATGAGTATTTTTTATTAGGAGGGGTAAAGTATCAGGACGATTTTACAATTCGGTTAAATAACCCTACTAGGTATCATGTTTTAAATGCTATAATAGATTTGGAACATCAATTAAATGAAAGTTTTAAGGTTGAGACTGGTGTTAAGTATAGTTATGTAAATAATGATTATAATAATCAATATGCTATTCAAAATGTTACAGGTGTTTTTCAACCAAATATAGCCAGAAGTAATCATTTGTTATATAAAGAGAAAATATTTTCAAGTTATGGAATTGTCTCATGGAGTTCAGAAAAATGGAGTTTACAGGGAGGTTTAAGATCAGAGTCGATTAATTATAAAGCAACTTCTATTACAAATAATAAAAATAATACAAAATCATATACTTCATGGTTTCCATCTTTAAGTATAAATAAGGTTTTAAAAAATGATAAACTTCAATTTTCTTATAGCAAAAGAATTCAACGACCTCGTTATTTAGATTTAAATCCGTTCTATGAATATCTAGACACTTATAATGTGTCAGTAGGTAATCCTGATTTACAACCTCAGTTTACTAATGCTTTTAACTTTTCTTGGATTCATAAACAAAAAACATCAGTTTCACTATATAGTAATTTTAATTCAGATGTTATTTATTATAAAGTAGCTTATGATCCAGTTGAGAATATTACTGTTAATTCTCAAGATAATATAGCTAGTTCAACCAATATAGGATTGTCTTTTTCTACTTCTATCAGGTTTAAAGAGTGGTGGGATATTAATTTTAATAATGATTTTAGTTATACACGAATGAAATCTGATATTGTTAATTATGAGTTTGATGATCAGGGGTATAATTGGTATGTTAATATAAATAATGAGTTTTCATTAAGAGATAAATGGAAATTATTTTTTGAAGGCTTTTATAATCATGGAGGAGTGTATGGAAATTGGAATAATAAATCTTCATACGATATTTCTATAAGAATGAGGAAGGTAAGTGGGAATGATAAATGGAAGTTTCAGTTGAAAGGTGATAATCTACTAAAAAAGAGTTTGTTTAGTTCTGTAGTAACCCAAGGTAATGTAGTTACAAATTGGACTAATAAATGGGAAACAAGAAGAATTTCATTTAGTGTTACTTATAATTTTGGAGATGGGAAAAAGAAATCTATAAAACAGGCCGACTTATTAGATGAAAAAAAGAGGTTGTGATAACTATTGATGTTGACTATTTTTAGTTTGAAGCTTTTTTGTGTTAAATATCTGTTTTTCAGTGTTAAAAGTGGTGTTGGTAAACGAAAATTATGTATATTTATAAGGTGTTTAATAAAAACTATAATGCTACAAATAAATCAATTACATAAATATAAAAGGCATCTTGAAGAAAGGTATCGTAAATTGGTTGAAAGAGCTAATGATTATAAATATGTTGATGAATGTAAAAGTGATAGATCAGCATTTAAAGCAATGCAAGTTTTAGAAAAACTTAATAGAGTAAAATATTTGAATAAAGAAATATCAAATTCTGTTGTGTAATTGTTTGAAGTAATCAAAAGCTTTTAAAAGTCTACTGCCATACCAAGAAAACATTTCTCCATCTACAAAAAGTATTTTTGCGTGTTGAATATGTTCTTGTATTTCAAAAGCATGCTGTTCTTTAAAAGGGTAAGGTTCTGAGGATAATAAAATTAAATCAGGGTTTCCTTCTTCTTGAATTTTAGTGATATCAACCTCAGGGTAGCGATCTTTGTTTACGTAAATATTACTAAATTTATTTAGGGTTAGTAAATGATTAATGAAATTATTATTTCCAGAAACCATCCAAGGTTTTCTCCAAATAAAGTATGCTACTTTTTTATAATCTTTATCTTTTATAAAACTACTGAAGCTCCCGATTTCAAAATTTAGTTTATTTAAAAGGCTAAGGGCTTCATTTTTTTTGTTAAAAATAGTGCCGTATTGTTTAATAAGCTCTTTAGTGTCTTCTAAACTGAAAATATCAGAAACATGGGTTGGTGCTATTTTTTCACATTCTTGAACTATTTCTTTAGTATTCTCTTCTTTATTGCATAGAATAATATCTGGTTTGAGCTCTTTGATTATGTCAATTTTAATATTCTTTGTGCCTCCAACAATAGTTTTGCTTTTTTTAAGGTGCTTAGGGTGAATACAAAACTTTGTAATACCAACGATAAAATCTTCTAAACCTAAGTCAACCAAAAGTTCTGTTTGACTTGGAACTAATGAGATAATTCTTTTAGGAGTGGTCTTTAATGTAACTGTTCTGTTAATTTGATCTATCAACTGTTTTTACGGCAATATACGGAAAACTGATACTTGTTATTACACCCTTATCTTTATTATTATTCATTTTAAAAAAATAGTTTTCATTAAAAGTACTTTTTAATCTTTCAATAGTACTTTCCAAACCAATATTCATTTTAACTTGACAAAAATCATCAGGAAGTGATTTTCCATCATTTTCAATAGTGATAAGAATACAGTCGTTTATTTTTTGAATTATTAAAATAATATTTAAATCGTCATGATCGTAAGAATAACCATGCTTTACTGAATTCTCAATAATTGGTTGTAGTAAAAGGTAAGGTATTTTAGCATTTAAAATAGATGTATCGTGTATGATGGTTTTAAAAGAAAAATTATCGGCAAATCGTACTTCAAGAATACTAATATATTTTTTTAGAGTAGATAATTCAAGCTCTATGCATGTTGTTAGTTTTTCTTTAGTATCTAACAGTTCTCTAAAAAGATCGCTTAAATCAGCAATAGTATCTTGCGCTTTTTTAGGAGATATATCTATCAGTGAAGAAACACTGTTTAAAGTGTTAAATAAAAAATGAGGTTGTAAGTTTGATCGTATTAGGTTTAACCTTGTTTTCATTAGTTGCCTTTCAAGAATAGATTTTTCTTTTTCTATTTTTTGATTTTTTTTTAAGTAATGATAAGAGTAAATAACTGAGATGATGAAGAAATAAATTAATACGTTAACATCTATTGTGGCTATTATATATCTAAGTACCTCTTTTAACATAAGGTCATTTAGCTTGATATTTCCATTAGAAATATGAAATAAATAAATACATAAAACAATAATAAAACTCATTAAAAAAGAGAGCATAATATGCAGTAATGCAATTTGCTTCCATGACTTCTTTTTGTTAAGCAACTTTTTTGTTGTTTTATTCACAACAATGAAAAAAAGTATAACCAAAAAATAGTCTAAAATAGAGTCAATTATTAATATAGACCATTTTTTTTGAGTATACCTGTAACCAATAGATTTAAAGTAATAAACTTTAACTAAATGAAGAATAGAAATAAAAGCATAGAGTATTGAGAAAAATAATGTTAGCCTACTTTTTTTCATTTAACTCCCATCATTTCTTGAAACTCCTTTTTATATCCTTTACTAACTCTAAAAGTTTTGTTATCATTAATTTTTACATCAGTTTCACCATAATTAGATGTGATAATTTCGTTTATAAAATTAGAGTTTATAATTGTAGACCTGTGAATTCGCATAAAACTATTAGAATTTAATCTATTAATTATACTAGATAATGATTCACGTAGTAAATACTTTTTATTATCCATGGTGAAAATTTCTACATAGTAACCAGAAGCTGAAATGTATTTAATAGAATCGATTTCTATAAATGAAATTTTATTACCAGATTTAATACTTATTTTTTTGTTATTTGTATGTTGGTCAATGATTTGTTTTTCTTTAACAATGTCAAGGATGTTTTCTAAACTATGTTGAAAACCAGAAATTTCTTCTTTTTGTTTTTGTTCTACTATTTTATTTATGGTAGTTATAAATCTATCTTCTTTAAAAGGTTTTAATAAATAATCAAAAGCAAAATAGTCAAAGGCTTTTAAAGCGAATTCATTATAGGCTGTAACGAAAATAAAAATAGGTTTTTTAGGAAGGTTTATTTTTTCAATAATATCAAAACCTGTCATGTCCTTAATTTTAATGTCAAGAAAAACGACATCAGGATTAAGACTGTTTATTTTTTCGATTGCGTTTTTTCCGTTAGAGCAATCTCCGATCACGTTTAATAAACCATGTTGTTCTATTAATTTTTTTATTCTAATTCTTGCAAGATTTTCATCGTCAACTATTAAGGCAGAAATTTCCATTTACATATTTTTTTATATAATTATAACAAATCGATAATAATTAACCCTAAACGCTTTTTGTTAAAAAATAAAAACTTTTTAGAAGGAAGAATCATTGGTTTTTATGGTCTTTTTTTGAAACCTAATAAAACTCAATATTTTTATTTTGTGTAAACATAATATACAGGGAGAACTTGAATTTTAAGCTGTTTTTTTAACAAAACTAATAAAGAATATTCATAGTAATGACAGTACTTTGAAAGTAATTTTAAACTTTAACATTATTAACATTTCATTGTGATTTATGAGTTTTTTCATTTACATCTAAAAAAGGTTTTTTTACATCAAATTACTATCTGTTTGCTTCAAATAAAGATTATTGATACGGTATTGCCTGTACTTTTATAAATGTTAATTAATAAAAATTTAATAATTTATGAAGCAAAGTTTCAAAAAGGCTTTAACATTTCTAGCGTTTTTTTGTTTTATTGTTAGCGTAAGTGCGCAGCAAAGAACAATAACAGGAACTGTTAGTGATGAAGCAGGACAATTACCGGGGGTAAGTGTTGTAATTAAAGGTACTGTTAAAGGAACAGAAACTGATATCGATGGTAATTATACTGTCAAAGCAAATACAGGAGATACTCTTGTATATATGTTTTTGGGGTACGAAAACGTAGAAAAAGTAGTTGGTCAATCATCTATCATTAATGTGAAGATGACTGAAGATGCAAACGTTCTTGATGAAGTTGTTGTGTCTGTAGCATATGCTGCTAAAAGAAAGAAAGATATTATTGGAGCTGTAAGTGTAGTTACTGCAAAGGAAGTAGGTGACTTAAAAGTTACTACTGTAACTGAAGCTTTACAGGGAACTTCAGGATTATCATTAGTTAATACATCAGGGCAACCGGGGGCGAGTCCAACAATTAGAATTAGAGGTGTAGGTTCTTTACAAGGTAATGTTGATCCATTAATTATTGTTGATGGAGCTCAGTTTGCTGGGAACTTAAATTCAATTAACTTTAATGATGTAGAGTCATATTCAGTTTTAAAGGATGCTGATGCGGTTTCTTTATATGGTAATAGAGGAGCAAACGGAGTTATTATCATTAAAACAAAATCTGGAGCTGATACTAATGGAGAAGGTATTATTGAAGTTAGCACTAGTTATGGTTTTTCTGACAAAGCAACGAATGATTATAGTTATTTAAATTCTGAGCAAATTTTAACTACCTCTTGGCAATCTATTAGAAATGCAAGGTTAGATGCAGGTGATACACCAGCAGTTGCAAGTAATTTTGCAACTACAAATTTGATAAGTGATTTAAAAGCAAATCCATATAGTGTTAGCCAACCAGTAGGTACAGATGGAAATATCAAAAGTAATGCAAGATTGCTTTACAATACTAATTATTACGATATCTTAACTCAAAATGCAACAAGACAAGATGTGTCTTTAGTATTAAGAGGAGGTTCTGAAAAAACTAAATACTTTATTTCTGGAGCATTTTTAGATAGTGATGGTTTTAGTTTAAATTCTACTTTTAGAAGATATAATGGAAGAATTAATCTTTCTTCAGATGTAAAGTCTTGGTTAAGTGTTGGAGCAAATGCTTTTGTAACAATAAGTGAATCTAATGTTCCTACTCAAAGTGGATCTTTATTTGCAAATAATATTCAATATGCAAGATCTATTTCTTCTATTTATCCATTATATAAAAGAAATGGAGATGGAACTTTTATTTTAGGAGCAAATGGCGAAAAGCAATATGACTTTGCTGAGAACAGAGGTTTTTTTGGTAATTATAACCCATTAGCTGAAACTTACGGAAGTACAAATTTATTTGAGAGAAATACATTTAATTTTTCACCATATGTTAATTTTAAGTTTTCTGATAATTTAAACTTTAAATCTCAATTAAATTATACAAACTATTTGTATGAAGAGAATACATTTAATAATCATTTTGTAGGGACTCCTCAAGATCAAGTTAATAATAGATCTAGTAGTAAAAGTAGAAATACTACTAAAACTTGGAACATTATTAATACATTATCTTTTAATCAAACTTTTAATGAAAAGCATAGTGTAACTGCTATATTAGGTCAAGAAATGTATGATAGGACATTCAATAGAGTAAATGCGACAGCAACAGGATATATTTTTGATGATTTAACAGAGTTAGATAATGGTGCTACACCAACTACAGTAGGTTCAATAACTAACAAAAACAGACTATATAGTTTCTTTGGAAGGTTAGACTATAATTTTAATGAAAAATATTATTTTGGAACAGGTGTTCGTAGAGATGCATCTTCAATTTTTTATAAAGATAATCGTTGGGGTACTTTTTGGTCTGTAGCTGCTGGTTGGAGTATTTATGATGAATTTTTTAGAGGAAGTGAAACAGTTAGTTCTTTAAAGTTAAGAGGTAGTTATGGTACAGTAGGGAATCAAAATATTAATCAGCAATTTACATATATTAATGAGTATGGATTGGGCTTTAATGTCTTAACAAACCCAGGTTTAGCGCCTACGGCTTTAGGTAATAAAGATTTAAAATGGGAGACTCATAATAAATTGAATATAGGTTTAGATTTTGCTTTATTTAATAGTAGGATTTATGGTAGTATAGAATATTATGATAATAGGGTAACTGACCTTTTGTATCAAGAGGTACTATTTTCTTCTTCAGGTTCAGGTGGTACTGGTCTAGATGGTAATGGTAATCCTAGAGATTTAGCGCAATGGAAAAACTTTGGTGAAATGAGTAACAAAGGTTTTGAATTTAATGTTAATTCTATTAATATTAAAAACGATGACTTCAAATGGACAAGTTCTTTTACAATTTCTACAAATAAAAATAAAATTGAAGATCTTAAACAAAGTGAAAATAATGGTTCTTTTCGTTGGGAAGCAGGAAGAGATCGTTATGAATTCTATATGAGAGAATGGGCTGGAGTAAACACTAAAACAGGTGCACCTGAATGGTATAAAGATGTAATAGATGCTTCTGGAAAAGTTACTGGAAGAGAGAAAACATCTAAATACGATGAGGCAACTAGATATTTCACAGGGAAGTCTGCATTGCCTGATTTTGAAGGTAGATTAGGTACTAAATTTGAGTATAAAGGAATTGATCTATCATTAAACTTTAACTACAAATTTGGAAACTATATATATAATACAGATTATGCTTCTTTAATGAAAGCTAGGAACTTAGGAGAACAATTAAGTGGTAATGTTTTAAATGCTTGGCAAAAAGATGGAGATATTACAGATGTACCTAAATTAACTACTGCAAGTGATAACTTCAATTCTAGATCAACTAGATGGTTGCAAAGAGGAGATTTTATTCGTTTAAAGAATATTTCTATAGGTTATAATCTTGATCAAGAAATGTTAGAAAAGTTAAATATCAGAAGGTTAAGGGTTTACCTTTCTGCTGATAACTATTGGACATGGAAAAGAGAGAGTAACTTAGATGATCCAGAACAAAGTTTTAACGGTATTACTAATAATAGATCTACCGTATTAAAAACATTGTCTTTAGGAGTTAATATTTCACTATAAAAATTTTACAATGAAAAATATATTTAAATATACATTAATAGGAGCTTTATTCATAGGTTTTGCATCTTGTAGTGATGAGTTCCTAGATGAGCCAAAACCAACAGGGTCTGTTACAGATTTAGTAGTATATACTTCAGAAACTGGCGTTGATGCAGCTTTAACAGGCCTTTTTGCCAATTTAAGGGATTTTAGATCAAGACATGATACTTGGGGAGCAAAAGCTTATTATTTAGGGGCTGAGGTTATGGGAACAGATTTAACAGTTCCAGATTTTAACTGGTACATTTTTGAACATAGATGGGATGTAACGGAAAATTCAAATGGTAGAAGAACTAACTGGGCTTGGGAGATTTTTTATTCAACGGCTAATATAGCAAGAACTCATATTGAGGGAATTAATAAATCGACTTTGCCTGACGCTAAAAAGAAAGCATATATTGGTGAGTTAAAAGCTGTGGAAGCGTATAGTTATTATAATTTGGTACGGTATTTCTCGGGATCTTATTTATTAGGAGAAGATAAACCTGGAATTCCATTATATACAGCTACATTAAGCTCTGGAATAGAGCCTTCAGGGAGAGGTACTATTAAAGAAACTTATGACAGAATTATTAAGTTGTTAGAAGAAGCAATTCCTAATATGAATAACTCTCTTTCTAAATATAGATTTAATAAATCTGCTGCTGAAGGTGTTTTAGCAAGAGTTTATTTAGAAATTGGTAATTGGACTAAGGCTGCTGAATATGCTGCTAAAGCAAAGGCACCATATGCTTTAATGGATCAAGCTACATATAAAGCAGGATTTAATACAATAAGCAATAATGAATGGATGTGGGCTTTACCATTTAATGCAGATCAACAAAGTGGTTTTGCTAGATTTTATTCTTTTATTGACCATACAAGTCCTGGGTACAATCAAATATATGTAAGTAAAGATTTTCAAGCTTTATTTACAAGTGATACTGATGTTAGAAAATCTTTAATCAAAAAGCAAGCTACAACTAATCAAACTAAATTATTTACAACTGAGAAGTTTAGAGATTTAACTGATAGATCTGGTGATTTAGTATTCATGAGAGCTTCAGAAATGTATTTAATTGAAGCTGAAGCAAAAGCAGAAGCTGGAGATTTAAATGGAGCTAAACAAGTTTTATTAGAATTAGTGAAAGCTAGAGATGCAGTTGCTACTTTATCAACAGCTACTACTAAAGATGCATTAGTTAATGAGATTTTAATAGAAAGAAGAAAAGAATTATATGGAGAACTTGGTGTTTCTTGGTTTGACTTAAAAAGAAGAAACAAAGGGATTTCTAGAAAAGGAGATGCTTACAGATGGGAAGTTGAATTTCCAGCAGGAAATGCAAGATGGACTTTTAAGATTCCTCAAGATGAGATCGATAAAAATCCAAAAATATCACAAGCTGATCAAAACTAAATTTTGAAAAGGCTGTTTTTAAACAGCCTTTTTATTCTCTTAATTCAAAAACCAGTGAGTTCACATCAAAGACAGTAAACTAAGGAATTAATCCCCTTATTTTTGCCATAGTTATACCAACTTTGTTTTCATTGGTATCATTATTTGAATTAATCTATAAAGTCAAGGAGTCATTAACCTTGACTTTTTTTGTTTAATATAATTTCCATACTTTTTTGAAGCTCTTTAGCTTTCTCAGCAGCAGACTTTGCAAAATTAGTATCATTACTTGCATAAATAATTCCACGTGAAGAATTAATTAGTAAACCGATATTTTCATTCATTCCGTGCTCACAAACATCTTCTAAGTTACCACCTTGTGCACCAACACCAGGAACTAATAAAAAACTTTTAGGAATGATAGTACGAATTTCAGATAAGAATTCAGTTTTTGTAGCACCAACTACATACATTAAGTTATGAGAGTTGGTCCAGTTTTTTGAAGTTTCTAAAACTTGTTTATAAAGTTCCTTTCCATCAACTTCTTTAGTTTGAAAGTCAAAGGCACCTTGATTAGATGTTAAGGCTAATAAAATAGTATGTTTGTTTTCAAAAGCTAAAAAAGGTTCAACAGAATCTTTTCCCATGTATGGCGCAACAGTAACACTATCAAAAGCTAAATCATCAAAGAAAGCTTTAGCATACATTGTTGAAGTATTACCAATATCACCACGTTTTGCATCAGCTATTGTAAAAATTTCAGGGTGTTTTTCGTTAATGTAATTAATTGTTTTTTCAAGAGCTCTCCACCCTTTCAGTCCATATGCTTCATAAAAAGCAGTATTTGGTTTATAAGCAACACATAAATGATGAGTAGCATCAATTATTGCTTTATTAAAAGCAAAAATAGGATCTTCCTCTTTTAATAAATGTTGAGGTATTTTGTTAAGATCTACATCTAAACCAATACATAGAAAAGATTTTTTCTTTTTAATTTCAGATACAAGTTGTTGTGTTGTCATGAGTTGTTATAAAAGTTAGGCAAAAGTAAACATTTTTATGAGTTTCTATTATCTTTGTTATCAATGTTCCGATATATTATAAACAAAATTTTTTATGGTTTCCTAACACTTTTTGGGGTGGTTACTGTCATTTTCTTTTTATTTAATATTTTACCAGGAGATCCCGCTAGAATGATGTTAGATCAGAGAGAGAATTCAGAACAATTACAAAATATTAGAAAAAAATATGGCTTTGATAAACCAGTTTTTACCCAGTATTTATATTATTTGAATGATGTTTCACCATTATCTTTTCATAGTGATAACAAAGACGATTATACATATTTGTTAGAAAAAAAGTATAAATATCAAAAATTAATATCAATAGGAAAAGTAACTATAGTTTTAAAATATCCATATTTACGTCAATCATTTCAAAAGAATGGTAAAAATGTTTCAGAAGTAATAAAAGAAACATTACCTAATACTGCTGTATTAGCAATATTTGCAATAACAATAGCCATGTTTTTAGGTATATTTTTAGGAGTGTTATCAGCTATTTATAAAGACACATTGTTTGACAGGCTAATAGCTGTTGTTAGTACCTTTGGTATGAGTGTGCCATCATTTTTTTCAGCAATAGTTTTTGCATGGTTGTTTGGGTTTGTTTTGCATAAATATACGAATCTTCAAATGACTGGAAGCTTGTACGTTGTAGATGATTTTGGCGAAAACATATACATTCAGTGGAAAAATTTAGTGTTACCGGCTTTAGTTTTAGGAATTCGTCCACTAGCTGTAATAATTCAATTAATGAGGAATTCATTATTAGAAACCTTAAATCAAGATTATATAAGAACCGCAAAGGCTAAAGGGTTAACTACGTTCCAAGTGATTAGAAAACATGCACTTAAAAACTCATTAAATCCTGTGATAACAGCAATTTCGGGTTGGTTTGCATCCATGCTTGCAGGAGCTGTTTTTGTTGAATATATTTTTAATTGGAATGGATTAGGCAAAGAAATAGTAAATTCATTGAACACTTTAGATTTACCTGTAATAATGGGGAGTGTATTAGTAATAGCAAGCTTGTTTATTTTTATTAATATTTTAGTAGATATTTTATATAGTTGGTTAGATCCACGTGTTAAATTAGAATAGTATGAGAATTGTTGTAATAGTTTTAGTAACACTTTTGTTTGGTAGTTGTGCAGTTTTTCAGCCTAAAAAAATATCTGTAAAGCCTTTAGAAGAAAAATTGATAACTATTAATAGGGAGTCTATTACTCTAAAAGAGATATTGAAGAATGGCTTAAAAAGAGAAACTATTATACAGGTATACGCTAGTTATTGTCCTTTTAGTCAAGATAGTTTTAAAGATGTAGTGGAACTTCAGCAAAATAATAAAAAGATAAATTATGTCTTTTTATCAGTAGATCATTCTTACCATGATTGGAAAAGAGGGTTAGAAACTTTAAAAGTAAAAGGAAGTCACTATTATATACCTAAAAAGGGAAAAGGAGAAATAGCTAAATTTTTAAAGTTAAAAACAATTCCAAGATTTTTATTGATAGATAAAAACGGTAAGCTTAAAGTGTTTAATACGTCTAAAGTATCTAAAATAGAAAGTAAATTAAACAAATGAAAAGGTTTACAATAATTTTCCTTATCCTGTTAAGTAGTTGTATCGTAAAAAATGAGTCTGAATTTTCTGAAGCTGCATTAAATGATGTTTTTATTACATTAAAAGGAGATGAAATTACATTTCAAGAAATTTTAGATAAACATATTGAAAAGAAAATAGTTTTAAATATATGGGCTTCTTGGTGTGGTGATTGCATAAGAAGTTTACCAGGTATTATAGAGTTAAAAAGTAAATATCCTGATATTGTTTATATTAATTTATCATTAGATAAATCAATTACTAATTGGAAACTAGGAATAGAAAACCTACAACTTAAGGGAGAACAATATTATATGAAATCTGGATGGGAAGGCCCTTTTGGAGAGTTTTTGCATTTAAGTTGGATACCTAGATATTTAGTAGTAGATAAAAATAAAAAAATAATAGTTTTTAATGCTACAAAATCTACTGATGAACTAATTGAAAAAAGCTTAAAAAAATGATGTATTTTTGCACTCAAGCTTAAACCTTCTTAACTACACAATTTAAAAATAACAACACATTGAGAAAAAACATCGTAGCAGGTAACTGGAAAATGAACAAAAACCTTAAAGAAGCTAAAGAGCTTGTTAAAGGGATAAGAAAGGGATTGAAAAATAATAATTTTGAAAATAAGAGGGTAATTGTCGCTCCAAGTTTTATAAATCTTAATAGCACTGTAAAAAGAACTAAAAAATCTAATATTGAAGTAGCTGCACAAAATATGCATGAAGCTAAAAGTGGAGCTTATACAGGAGAGGTTGCTGCAGATATGTTAACAGACGTTGGAGTTAATGTAGTTATTTTAGGTCACTCTGAAAGAAGAATGTATTTTAATGAAACTAATGAATTGTTAGCAAAAAAAGTTAACACAGCATTAGCTAATAATTTAGAAGTAATTTTTTGTTTTGGTGAGTTATTAGAAGATAGAAAAACTGAAAAGCATTTTGAAGTAGTAGAAAACCAACTAAGTGAAGGATTGTTTCATTTATTGAAAGAAGATTTTTCAAAAGTTATATTAGCTTATGAGCCAGTTTGGGCAATTGGAACAGGAGAGACTGCATCACCTGAGCAAGCTCAAGAAATGCATGCCTTTATTAGAGAAGTATTAGCTAAAAAGTATGATGAAAAAACAGCAAATAGTATTTCTATATTATATGGAGGAAGTGTAAAACCAGCGAATGCTAAAGAGATTTTTTCAAAAGAAGATGTAGATGGAGGATTAATTGGTGGAGCATCATTAAAATCAGAAGATTTTTTAGCAATAATTGAAGCAATTTAATGGATAGTATTTATATAGAGTATAATTTTATAGTTGTTCCTAATGAACCAGCTACTGAAATTTTAATAGCTGAGTTAGGAACTGTAGGGTTTGAAAGTTTTGTAGAAAGCAATGAAGGAGTCACTGCATATATTCAAAAACAAGATTGGAGTGAAGATATTTTAAACGATATCTTCATTTTAAGTTCTACAGAATTTAAAATTACCTACACTAAACGAGAGGTAGAGCAAACGAATTGGAATGCAGAATGGGAGAAGAATTTTAATCCTATACAAGTTGAAGATAAAGTGAGTATAAGAGCTCCTTTTCATGAAAACCCAAATTTAAAATTTGATATAGTAATAGAACCAAAAATGAGCTTTGGAACAGGTCATCATGAAACAACTCATATGATGGTACAACACTTGTTAGCATTAGACTTAGAAGGTAAGAAAGTATTAGATATGGGATGTGGTACAGGAATTTTAGCTATTTTTGCTGAAATGAAAGGGGCAACACCAATAGATGCTATTGATATTGATGCTTGGTGTTATGAAAATTCTATTGAAAATGTTCAGAGGAATAACTGTAATCATATTAGTGTTTATGAAGGAAATTCATCGCTATTAGAAAATAAGCAGTATGATGTTATCATTGCAAATATTAATAGAAATATTTTGCTAAATGATATGGAAACATATACAAAATGTCTTAATGAAAATGGTGTTTTGTTGTTAAGCGGATTTTATCAAGAAGATATTTCTATCATTGATGAAGAAGTATCAAAATATAAATTATCTCTAGATAAAACTATACAAAGAAATAATTGGGTGTCATTACGATATCAAAAATAAAAACAGATGAGTACTATTGAGAAAATTCAAGAAGAGTTAGATGTTTTAACAGAGGAAACTAGAAAGCATGAAATTATTTTATATAATGATGATGTAAATACATTTGACTTTGTTATAGATAGTTTAGTTAGTGTATGCGAGCATACACCAGAACAAGCTGAACAATGTACTGTTTTAGTACATTATAAAGGAAAATGTGCAGTTAAAACTGGCGAATACAAAGATTTAGAATCTAAATGTTCAAAACTTTTACAGTTAGGACTTTCTGCTGAAATACTTTAATATGGAAAATGTTTTTAAGTATTATGAGTTCTCTGATTTTTATGTTGATAAATCAGATACTTTTTTAGGAGAAGAAATTTGTTACTCGGAATTAAATTCGCAACATTTTTTAATTTTTAAAAAAAATATTTCAGAAGAAAAAGTGACCTATGATTTGTATGTTTCAAAATATTCTTCAAAAAAAGAAATAGGCGTTAAACCCCCGGAAATACTAGAGATTTTGGTTGAGGATTATGATAAGTCCATACCTGAACATCGAGTAGTGTTAAGAAAATATTTATACTAAAAATCTCAAAAAAATAATTTTTTTTGAGATTTTTTTTGTTTTTATGTGACCTATCGAAAAAAGAAGTGTCATAATAGTGTAACAAGAAACGAAATAACGTTTTAAGTTTTAAATAAGTTCATTAAACATTTCATTTATAATAGTTTGTTTTCCCTAAGTTTATAATTGTTATAAACCCCAAGTCTCTCTGAGTAAGATTCCCCTTGTATATGGTCTGAAATGACAACATGCTGAAAGGAGAGGTTTTTAAAAAAGATAAATATAATTTTAAAGATAGTAGTAGTTAGTTTTTTATACTAAGTTTGGTTAGACGAAAAGGCCTTGAATGAGAATTTAAGGTCTTTTTTATTTTATAAACTAAATGAATTGAGTGTTTTTAATAGGGTAGATTTTGATTTAAAATAACTAAACTGATTTTTAATTAACTTTAATTCATTTTCTATCGATTTAACTTCTCTGTAGTTAACAAGGAACATAGATCCTTCACCTAAATAAAATTTTCGTTCTTCACTTTTTAAAAGCTGTTTGTAGTCTTTAGCTAGATCATTTAATATTCTATTTTGTTCTTTATATGAGTTAATTTGTTCTGTGTTACTTTTTATTTTATTGTCTATAGCTACTTTTGTTGATGAAATATCAAAGTCTATTTCTTTCAATTTTAAGTTGGCTAATTTTAAATCAGCACGTTCTTTTCTTAGAAATAGAGGTAAACTAACATTTAACCCTCCTTTGTAGTTAGATGTTGAAAGTGTATTTACATTTTGATAATCAGTAGTTAAAAAATTATATTGAAGATCTATTTTCGGAAGAAGATTGTTTAGTTTAAGTTTTCTTGATACTTTAAACCCTTCTTTTTTTAATTGTAAAGCTTTTAATTTAGGATGATTATTAGTGTTAAAACTAGCGGCTTTTATAATTGAATTTCCAAGTACCAAATCAATATTATTTATAGTATTAAGATCAGGAGTTATTAAGTCACTTAATTCTAGTGGTAAATCATTATTTAACCACAAATAATTGGAAAGCTCTAACTTAGATTTAGTATGACTTATTTTAGATTTCTCAAGGTCTAATAGTCTGTTTTTTAAATTGATGTTAGCCTCTAGTGTATCAACTGCAGGTTTATCTCCTGCGATGAAACTTTTTCTAACATTATCTAGTCTAGTTTTTGCATTTGTTAGATAGTTATTGTAAACCAATTGTGTTTGGTAGTTTTTTAACCATTTAAAATAAGAGTTTATAGCGTTATATAATATTTCGTTTACTAATAGTTTTTGTTTTTCTATTGATTGTTTTCTGTAAAGCTTGGCTTGTTTTAAGAAAGCCATTCTTTGGTTAATTAATAATCCTTTAGCAAGAGATACTGAAACCCCAGCTGAATATAATCCTTTTTCAGGGGTTTTAAATTCTGGATTTAAATAGTATCCATCATTGTTTTCATAATTGGCTTTAAATTCTATACCATACCATGTTGGTATTTTGAATGTTGTATTCAGTTTGTTATAATATTCTGTGTTTTTAAAGTTTTTACGAGTATAATCAACTTCTATTTTAGGATCAAAAGCACCTCTAGCCTTGAGTAATTTAGCTTCCCCATTGCTTGTTGTTAATTTAGCTTGCTTTAATAAAGGATGGTATTTTTTTACATATCCTAAATATTCTTCTAATGAAAGTGAGTTCTTTGCTTCTTGAGAAAAACTAAAAGTATTGCAACAAAAAATTAAAATGATTAAAATTTTTTTCATTATTTTTTATTTTTAGTTTCTGCTTGTTTCTTGTTTTTAGGCTGATAAAAGTTAGGAGGGAAACTGTTAATTTGCCTCCATAGTTCATACCATATAGGTACATTTTCTAATAAGGCAATTGATCTTGCTCCTGAGCCTATTCTAACAGCTTTTGGCCATGGTTCATACTCTTTATCTTGTGTTAGTAGTACTCGGTATTTTCCATTGCTACTAATATAATTTTCGATTGCTATAACTTTTGCACCATAGGTACCGTAGGATACATTAGGCCATCCACTAAAAATGATTGCTGGCCAACCGTCAAATTGAACACGTACTTTTTCACCTATATGTATTAAAGGTAAATCTATAGGTTTAACATACATCTCAACTGCTAAATCATAATTAGCAGGCATTATACTAACTAGTTTTTCACCTTCTTTAAAGGTTTCTCCAATACCTGAAATAATGGCTTTGTTGATATATCCATCTTGAGGAGCAGTAACAAAAAGTAAACTTTCACGTTTTTTATAGTTAGCTAAACTAGACTCTAATTTTGAAACCTGCGCTTCACTATTAAAGGCACTCGATTGAGCAGTAAACACATTACTTTGTGCTTTTGCTAATTTATCATTGTAGGTTGCTTTAAGTGTAGATATAGTAAGCTTGGCATTTATAACATTATTTTCAGTAGTTAATAATTTGTTTTTTTGAGAAATCAATTTTGCATTAGCTTCCTGAAGTTTTGCTCTTTTCTCTTCAACATCTTTAGTAGCTTTTAAACCTTCTTTTTGAAGTGTAACTGTTCTTTTATATTGAGTTTTAGCAATAGTTGTTTTTATTTTCACAGCTTCTAAATCAATACTATCACTTTTTACTTTTAAATACGCTTGCATAAGTTTGTTTTGTGCTTGCGCAAGTTTTAGCTTTCGTTCTTGTTTTAATGCAATAATTTGATTTTTGTAAGCTTGAGTTTTATTTTGGTAGGCAATTACAGAAGAAGCTTTTGCGTTTAATTGATTACCGGTTCTTTCAGATAATTTTGCATCAAAATAATTGCTTTTTATTTCTGATATTCGAAGAATAGTATCTCCTTTTTTTACATAGTCTCCTTCCTGTATAAACCATTCTTCAATTCGCCCAGGAATTTGTGATTGTAAAGTTTGCGGACGATGATTAGGTTTAAGGGTAGTAACACTTCCTTTGCTAGTTATGTTCTGAGTCCATGGTAAAAATAAAATTACAATTAAGATGAAGGTAAAGAAAAGTAAGAATTTTTTAAATCGTTTATGATATTGTTTAGTGAAAATTTCTTTACCAGACTTAAAGGTGGTAATATCAATATATTTTGATATTTTATTGTTAGAGATATTTAACATAGCTTAGTGTTTAAGGTTTATAATAGCGCCTTTTTCAAGCGTAATATGCTTATTACATTTTTCTTTCCATGTATAATTACTACTAACTACAATTAAACTCCAAGGCTGAGAGCTATGTGTTAAGAAATCGATTATTTTCTGTGTTTCTTCTTTTTTAAATTGATCTAATGGGTCTTCTAGAATTAAAACTTTAGGTTTTTTTATTATAGCCCTTGCTAAAATTATTTTCTTAGCTATAGTATAGGCTATTTGTTTTCCATCAGGTTTTAAAATTGTACTTAAACCATTAGGTTGTTGTTTTATAAAATCTTTTAAGCCTACTTTTTCTAAGGTTAGGTATATTTGTTCATCCAATATGTCTTTATTTCCAAAAGTAATGTTCTCTCTTATGCTTCCTTCAAATGGGGTTTCTTCTGATAATGATAAACCTAGATTAGCTCTGTACTTATTTAAGTGTAAGCTGTTAATGGACTGATTATTAATAAAAATATGACCTGATGTTGGTTCTACTAAACCTGAAATTAGTTGTAGTAAACTTGATTTACCACTTCCGCTTTCTCCTTGAATTAATATCCTATCTGTTGGTTTTACAATTAGTGAAATATCATTTAATATAGGTATGTTTAAGGTGTTTACTTTATAAACAACACTTTGGAGTTCTATAGATAATTCTTGGTCTCCATTAATTAACTCTCCTTCTTGGGCTTCAATTGGCTTGTCAATTATTTGTCCAAGTTTTTCAATGGATGTTAACACATCGTAAAATGATTCTAAACCAATAATTAGTTTTTCAACCGATGTAATTATTAAAAGAATAATGATTTCTGCAGCAACAAATTGTCCAATATTCATTTTTTGATTCAATACTAAAAAACCTCCTATTAATAATAGTCCAGCAGTAACCAGTACTTTAAAACCGATCATTTGTATGTACTGTAGTATTAAAATTTTAAAATGTTTTTCTCTTGATTGTAAATAATCATCTACTAAATTATCAGTTTTATTAAGCGCCAAATTTGTTTTACCAGATAATTTAAAACTCATAACTGTTCTTGCAATTTCTTGTAGCCAATGAGCAACTTTGTATTTGTTTTTAGATTCTTTTAAACTTGTTTCTAATCCTTTTTGTGCAGTGTATTTAAATACTATGAAAATTAATAATAGTAATAAGAATCCAAAGAATATAAAGAAAGGATGGTAAAATGATAGTAATAATAAGGCGAAAATTATTTGTAAAAAAGCTGATGGAACATCAATAAGTATTTTTGATAGCCCTTTTTGAATAGTAAGTGTATCAAAAAAACGATTAGCTAGTTCAGGCAAGTAATAGTTTCGTAATTCACTCATTTTTATTTTGGGAAATCTATAGCTTAACTCTAAAGATGCTCTCGTGAAAATTCGTTGCTGTATAGTTTCGATGATTCGCATTTGCATTAATTTTAAGATACCTGCAAAGGCAACTCCACCAGTAACTAAAATAATTAAAACGATCCAAGAAGCAGAAACTTGAGCGCCTTGTAATAAATTAATGATAGCTTGTATTCCTAGTGGAAGAGACAAGGCAACTATACCTTCAAAAATAGCATAGTATGCTATTTGAAGTATGTCTTTTTGTTCTAGTTTAACAAGCCCTAAAAAACGTTGCCATGGAGAAAGTATTTTGTTATTCATTTAATAATGTCTTTAATACTAGTTCAATAAAAAAATCAGTTGGATTATCGTTGCTTTTAAAATTTGTAATTGAAGGAAAATGTTGCTTGGTAAAGTGTTGATGAAGTGAACTTTCTGTTATAGTACTAGCTAAACTCAAAGGATATTTATATTTAGGATTGTGCCCAGAAATCATTTCAGATAATCTTTTTACAACTCTTTTATAGGTCATAAAATATCCTTCTTTATTTTCAGCATCAACATCTATAGTTAAATAAGATTTAGAATTTTCGTTTATTACAATCTTATTTAATAAAATCTCATTAATATGCCCATAATTACTGTCTTGAACAGTGGTTCTCGTAACAACTTTTAGAGCGGTAATTAATTTATCTTTAGAATTATTAATACTATATGTTTCAATAACTAATTGATATTCTATCCATCCCCAATACCAAGAGGTTAAATAAATTAACAAGTTGTGTTTGCTTTCAAAATATCTATATATAGAACTTTCGTTTGATCCAATTTCTTTTCCGAGTTTTTTGAAATTGAAGCTTTCGAAGCCAAATTTTTCAATTAAAATAATACTATATTCAACTATTCTTTTCCCTAAATCGGATGATTCAGGGTTTTTTATATAGATCCCTTTTGGGGTTTCTATTTTAATATTTGACAGTAAATTTTTCATAATTAAAAATATTTACCGCAAAGTTAATAGTATTACTTTCAATAATGAGTAAAAGAATGTTAAATAAATATAAATATTTACTTACAGTTAATAAATGAAAATAATGTGATTAATTTAATTTTTTAAATGTAAAATCTATTTTAAAACTATCATTTGAAACTTGAGCATGTAGATTTGAGTTGTTTTTCCAATATTTTATTTTTTTTGGGAATTCATTTAATTTATTTTCACAAATAAATGATGAATCTGTTTGTTGTATGAATTTAAATAGAGTAGGTTTATTGTTAACACCTGTAACTTTAAGATGCAGAGTGTCGTTAATAGTTTCTATAGTTAGAATTTCTTTAAAAATAGTATCTCCTTTTTTTAGTGTAAAGCCTGATCCTTTATAACTTGAGTTCCAGTTTTCATATGTAATTTGATTAGGTTTATCATTTATGCGTTGCCATTTTCCAATAAGAAAAGTAGGTTTTAATGTGTTAGATTTGCAGGAAAGTATAAGAGTAACGCATAAAAAGAGAAAAAGAAATCTCATAATAAGTTTGTTTTAAGTTAGTTGTGTGTTGCTCAAATTTAAAGAAAAATCGTAAATTCGCAATCCAAGAAAAGATATAATGCTAGACAAATTACAGATAGTTAAACAACGCTTTGATGAAGTGTCAGATTTAATCATTCAACCTGACGTGATTTCTGATCAAAAACGTTACGTACAATTAAATAAAGAATATAAAGATTTAGGAAAAGTTGTAAAAAAAGCAAACGAATACGAAGGGCTTGTAAATACAATTGAAGAGGCTAAAGAAATTATAGCTGATGGAAGTGATGCGGAAATGGTAGAAATGGCTAAAATGGAAATGGAAGAGTCTAAAGCTCGTATCCCTGTTTTAGAGGATGAAATCAAGTTCTTATTAATACCTAAAGATCCTGAAGATGGTAAAAACGCTGTAGTAGAATTACGTGCAGGTACTGGTGGTGATGAAGCAAGTATTTTTGCTGGAGATTTATTTAGAATGTATACTAAGTATTGTGAAGGAAGAGGCTGGAAAGTTTCTACTGTAGATTTTTCTGAAGGAACCAATGGAGGGTTTAAAGAAATACAATTTGAAGTTAGTGGAGATGATGTGTATGGAACGTTAAAGTTTGAAGCTGGTGTACATCGTGTACAACGTGTGCCTCAAACGGAAACTCAGGGTAGGGTTCATACTTCGGCAGCTACTTGTATGGTTTTTCCAGAAGCTGAAGAATTTGACGTAGAAATTAATCCTAAAGACGTTCGTATTGACTTTTTCTGTTCATCTGGTCCTGGAGGTCAATCTGTAAATACAACTTATTCAGCTGTTCGTTTAACGCATATTCCAACTGGTTTAGTAGCACAATGTCAAGATCAAAAATCACAACATAAAAATAAAGAGAAAGCTTTTAAAGTATTACGTTCACGTTTGTATGATATGGAGTTAGCTAAGAAACAAGAAGCTGATGCTGCAAAACGTGGGTCAATGGTTACATCTGGTGATCGTTCTGCAAAGATTAGAACATACAACTACCCACAAGGACGTGTAACTGATCATCGTATTGGATTAACATTGTATGATCTACAAAATATTGTAAACGGTGATATTCAAAAAATTATTGATGAATTAATGTTAGCTGAAAATACGTCTAAGCTAAAAGAATTAGGAGAAACAATTTAATATAATATATAGAGCTCAATCGTTTAAGATTGAGCTTTTTTATTTACTGGCATTTATTTGTTTACTCATTAAATAAGTTATAAATTTGTACCTTCATTTTTGTTCTATCCTTAAAGGGGAAATATCTGAGATTTTAAAAACACTTTTTTAAGTGTTTAATCAAAACTTCAAAGTTACTTTTTATTAAGTTTTTCTTTTTTTTAATAGAATTATTTAACCTGTAAAGGTTAGGTATTTTCATGCTAAAAGTATTCAATATAAAATAGGTTTACTTATAGTATGTAAAATGAAGTTTAAATAGAGAGTAATTTAAGAATATTAAATATAATAATATATGTTAAAAATTATAGTAAAAGAAGGTGAGAACATAGATAGAGCCTTAAAACGTTACAAGCGTAAGTATAGAGACGTTAAAATTTTACAACAATTAAGAAATAGAAAACAATACGATAAGCCATCTGTAATTAGACGTGCTGAAGTTAAGAAAGCAGCTTATAAAGAGCAACTATTCAAAGAAGATTAGTATTTGTTTTTTAGAATAATAAAAAAGCTCAATCTATAGATTGAGCTTTTTTGTGTTTATATAAGTAGCTTTTTATGAAAATAAGCTATCAATTTTTTCACGTTCTTCAGCAGCTAAAGCAGAATCAACTAAAATACGACCACTATGCTCATCTATCGTAATTTTTTTACGATTAGCAATCTCTAATTGAATTTGAGGTGGAATAGTAAAGAAAGATCCTCCAGCAGCACCACGTTCAATAGAAACAACAGCTAATCCGTTTTTTACTTTATTACGAATTCTTGAATAAGCATTTAATAAATGAGTATCTATAGATTCAGAATACTCTTTAGATTTGTCTTTTAATAATTGCTCCTCTTTTTCTGTTTCTTTTAAAATGGCATCAAGTTCATTTTTCTTGTGAGTTAAATGATTTTCTTGCTGAGTTAATTTGTCTTTTGTACCTGCAATTACCTCATTTTTCTGAGCTATTTTAGCTTTGTACTCTTTAATTCTTTTTTCTGATAATTGAATTTCTAATTCTTGATATTCAACTTCTTTTGTTAAAGAATCAAATTCACGATTGTTACGAACATTCTTTTGTTGTTCTTCGTACTTCTTTATAAGAGCTTTAGATTCAGTAATAGCTAACTTTTTACTATTAATATCAGATTCTAAACTAGCTAAATCGCTTGATAAATTAGAAAGTCTGGTATTTAATCCGGCAACTTCATCTTCTAAATCTTCAACTTCTAAAGGTAATTCACCACGAACATTTCTGATTTCATCTATTCTAGAGTCAATTAGCTGTAAATCATATAACGCTCTTAATTTTTCTTCTACCGTTACTTCTTTTTTTGCCATCTTTATATATAGTATATTGGATTTGTACTTTCTTCGCTTAAAATAATTGCAAAAGTACTAAATTTTTTGCTAAGATAATCAACCAAAATATTTTTTGTAAACTGCTCACTTTCATAATGGCCAACATCTGCTAATAAAATCTTTTTTTCTGCCTTAAAAAACTCATGGTATTTAAAATCAGAACTTATGTATGCATCAGCTTTAGCTCTTATAGCATTATTAATAGCAAAACTTCCTGAACCTCCTAATACAGCTACTTTTTTTATCGATTTATTTAATAATTCTGAATGACGAACACAATCAGTTTTAAATGTTTTTTTAACAAATCGAAGAAATTCATTTTCATTCATTTCAGAAGAAAACTCTCCAATCATTCCCATTCCAACATGTTGATTTTTATTATTAAGTGTTATTATTTCGTAAGCCACCTCTTCATATGGATGGTTGTTAAATAAGGTGTTTAGTATTTTTCCTTCTAAATAACTATCAAAGGTTATTGAAATACATGTTTCTTCTTCAAATGCTAATTCTCCTTTTTTACCAATTTTAGGATTTGAACTTTCATTTCCTTTATAACTCCCTTTTCCATCCATATTAAAGGAACAATTATCATAATTACCAATAGTACCAGCTCCAGCTTTAAATAATTGTTCTCGAAGAGAGTTAGCATGATTAATGGGTACGTATGTAGTTAGTTTTTTAATAATTCCTTTTTTAGGAATTAATGTTTTAATGTTTTGTAATCCTAAGACTTCACACATTTTAGCAGAAACTCCATTTTGAACATTATCTAAAGCCGTATGTGTAGCGTAAATAGCAATGTTGTTTTGAATAGCTTTTAATACAACTCGTTCAACATAGTTGTTTCCATTTAATTTTTTTAGGCCACTGAATATTATAGGATGAAAACTTATGATTAGATTACATTTTTTGGCTATTGCTTCATCAATAGTTTTTTCTAGAGTGTCTAAAGTTACTAAAACACCTTTAACTTTTGTTGAGTAACTACCTATAAGAAGTCCTACATTATCAAAATCTTCTGCATAAGAAAGAGGTGCTAATTGTTCAATATAATTTGTAATATCTCTTATTTGCATAGTTAAGTTTTACAAGTTTTAATTCAATATCAAAGTTAAGATTTTTAATTACTTTCGTTGTAATGAAAGTAATCCGTTTTTTATTATTTCCAATAGCCGTTATATATGATATTGTTACGAGTATTCGTAATATATTGTTTGATAAAAATTTTTATAAAGAAAAATCTTTTGCTTTTCCAGTAATTGCTGTAGGTAATTTAAGTGTTGGAGGAACGGGAAAATCTCCTCAAATAGAATATTTAATACGTTTATTAAGTAAAAACTATAAGCTAGCTACATTAAGTAGGGGATATAAAAGAAAAACAAAAGGGTTTCAAATTGTAACTTCAAAACATTTAGCAGAAGATGTAGGCGATGAACCATTACAATTTTATAAGAAGTTTAATGATAAGGTTACTGTAGCTGTTGATGCAAATAGAGTTAATGGTATCCAGGAGTTGATAAAGCAAACAAATAAGCCAGAAGTTATATTATTAGATGATGCTTTTCAGCATAGAAAAGTTAAGGCAAGTTTATATGTGTTATTAACTAAGTATGAAGATTTATATGTAAATGATTACATTTTACCAACTGGAAATTTAAGAGAAAGTAGGAGAGGAGCTAAAAGAGCAGATATTATAATTGTAACTAAATGTCCAGATGATTTATCAGATAAAGAGCAAAAAGATATAATTAAGAAAATTAATCCAGAAAGTTATCAAGAGCTGTTTTTTACAACAATTTCATATGATACAAAGTTGTATGGGAACCAAAATATACTTATTGATAAGTTAATAGGAGAAGAAATTATCGTGGTTACTGGAATTGCAAATCCAGCCCCTTTCTTACAATTTTTAAAATCTAAAAATATAAAAGTTAGACATTTGAAATTTTCAGATCATCATCACTTTACTAAAGGTGATATTGAAAAAATAAAGTTGGAATACAATAATATTGTATCCTTAGGGAAAGTAATACTTACAACTGAAAAAGATTTTGTTAGATTAGAAAATAGGGTAGATAATCTATTCTATTTACCAATAGAAAGTTCATTTTTAACAAATAAACAAAAGTTTGATACTATAATTGAGGGGCATGTAACAACTATGCTCAATTAATAATGGTATTATTTTTGATATTTTGGAATAGGTAAAATAAATATAGATGAAAAAAATAATAACCTTTTTAGTTTTGTTATTTGCAGTTAACATTGTTTTTTCACAAAATAAAGCAATTACTGATGAGTCAAATAAACAGATTAAAGTTACTTGGGAAACATCTTATGAGGAAGCTTTAAAAAAGTCGAAAAAAGAGAAAAAACCTGTGTTAATCTATTTCACAGGATCTGATTGGTGTGGACCTTGCATAAAATTAGATAGAGAATTATTTCATACTAGTAAATTTGTAGAGTATGCTAATGAAAATATGATTTTATACATGGCTAATTTTCCAAGAAATAAGGATTTAGTTACTAAAGAAGTTGCTGTTGTAAACAAAAGACTAAGTAAAAAATATAAAAATTCTTTTCCTATGGTATTGTTAATAGATAAAAGGGAAAAGGTTTTAGGAGAAAAAAGAGGAAGCTATATGACTGAATATTATTATCCTTTTTTTGAAGCTGTTATAAAAAAACATTATAAAAAAAATCCGAAGTAGTAGCTTCGGATTTTTTATTATTTTTTAGTTGTTAAATGTCTCTTTTGCTTGTGCGGCAATTTGTTTTATTTCTTGTTCATCATCTTTTGGGCATATTAAAAGTACATCATCTTTTTCAACTACTATAAAATTTGATAATCCTTGGATAATAACTTTTTTACGATTTTGAGTTCTTACCATATTACCACTTGAATCTCTAAAAATAGTTTTAGCTCCTACAATAGCATTTTTTTGCTCATCTTTAGGTAGTTTATTGTAAAGTGAACCCCAAGTTCCAAGATCATTCCATCCAAAGTTAACGGGCAAGACATGTACGTTTTTAGCACGCTCCATTACTCCAAAATCAATAGAAATATTTTCACATGATTTATAGTTATTGTTTATAAAGTCATCTTCAAAGTCAGTATTATATACATTATTTCCATCATCTAAAGTAGCAACCATTTCAGGTAAAAATTCACTAAAGGCTTTTAAAATACTTTTTGTTGACCAAATAAATATTCCAGCATTCCATAAATAATCACCACTTGCTAAAAACTCTTTAGCTTTATCTAAGTTTGGTTTTTCAGTGAAGTTTTTTACTTTTTTTATACTAGATTCATGCTCTTCGAATTGTATATATCCATAGCCAGTATTTGGAGAGTCTGGTTGGATTCCAAGGGTCATCAAAATATCTTGTTTTTCACAAGCATTAAATGAAGTTTTAATATTGTTTAAAAATTCATTTTCATTTTCAATCCAATGATCAGAAGGTGCTACTAGCATTACTGCATTTGGATTTTGTTGATGTATTTTTAATGCAGAATATAAAATGCATGGAGCTGTATTTCGCATGGTAGGTTCTAATAGTAACTGCTTGCTTTTTACTTTAGGTAATTGATCTAAAACTAATGATTCATAGCGTTTATTTGTTGCTATTAAAATATTGTCTGAAGGGATTAGTTGATTTATTCGACTAAAAGTTTTCTGAATCAAAGATTCCCCTGTTCCTAACATATCATGAAATTGTTTAGGATATTGTTGTGTGCTTACTGGCCAAAATCTTGACCCAACACCACCTGCCATGATAACTGCGTAATAATTATTGCTCATAATTTGTATTGTATTAACTACTGAATAAGTAGAACTTCTGCATTTTGATTAAAAAGGTATACACGTTTATTGGTTAAGTTCAAACATTCATATCGTGTTCTACGCTTGTTGCCTCTTTTATATAGCCTGTTTTTAAATTGAAAAACATTTCCATTAGGAACTTCAAAGATAAAAATCTTTCCTGGTTCTGCTTTACCATTACGCAAAGCTAATGATAAATTTACATCTGTATCTGTACTAGCTTTCGGGTTTTTTAAATAATTAGCTAAATAAGGAAGTATTTGAGTAGGGTAAATCTCAGGTTCTAAGAAGGGAAGCATTAAATGTTGAAAAACAGTTTTCCATTCTTTACCATGAGGTTGTACCCTTCCAAATTTTTGGTGTGTAACATGATGGGCAATCTCATGAATTAACGTTAATAAAAACTGATAATGATTCAAGTTGTTATTTACTGTTATTAGCATCCTTCCATCAGGCATACGACGAAAGTCGCCATGCTTTGTTTGTCGTTGACTAACTATTTTTAGGTTTACTTGATGTTTGTTTATCAAATATTCAACCAAAGGGATAGCTTTTTTAGGTATGTATTTAATTAAAGTTTCTTTCAATTTATTCTATACAATTGCTTTATTATCTTCAATATATTAAAGTTTTTCTATGGAGTAGAACTAGAAACTTGTAATACTTTTCCATTGTAGTACTTATTTCCAGTTAATGAGAATTCAAAAATATAATCAGCCATTTCTTTAGCTGAAAGAGGAGCTTCATAGCCAGGGAATGCTTCTTCAAGCATTTCAGTTTGTACTGCTCCTAGAGCTAAAACATTAAAAGCTATTTGTTGGTTTTTATACTCTTCTGCTAATAATTCAGATAAAGTAATAACAGCTCCTTTTGCAGAACTGTATGCTGCAAGACCAGGAAATTTCATACTTCCTTGTATTCCTCCCATACTACTTACGGTAATTACGTGACTCCCTTTTTTCATAAAAGGTATTGCTTTTTTTGTTAGTTCGGCAACAGCAAAAACATTTACATTGTAAACTTCCTTAAAATCTTCAGTAGATAACTCTGAAAAAGGTTTATTTATTAGTTTTCCAGCATTATTAATTAAAATATCAACTCTAGTCCAGTTGTTTTTTATAAAGGCTTCAGCTTTTACCAAATCTTCATTAGAAGACAAGTCAACAGAAATAGTTGTAATGTTTTTATGATTTAAAGAATCAAGTGATTTTGTATTCCTTGATAAAGCCAAAACATTATGACCTTGATTAGCAAATTGTTTAGCCAGTTCATAACCTATTCCTCTACTTGTTCCAGTAATAATTATGTTCTTACTCATTTATAGTATTAGTATTTATTTTTGAAATTAGTTGTTTTAAATTATTCCATCTATCTTTTAGAATTAGATTTCTCTTAAAGGAAGATTGTTTATCTGCTATTTTTTTTGTGTATAGTATCCTGTCTCTAAGAACGGGATGATTGTTTAAGTATTTTGGTATTTCAATCTCATTTTCTTTTTTTAGAATTTGAAATAACTCTGGCATTCCAGATAAGTTTAAATTATTTTTTTGCATAATTTCCATACTATATATATCAGCTTCATTTTCTAAGTTACGAGAATATGACAATTGAGAAAATAAATGCGCATTCTTTGTTAAAACAGCGGAAATACTATTAAAATCATTAAATATAATAGAGAGAAATACTTTTCCGGACAAATTTCTGCTTAAATTTTTTAGTACATGTCTGTTTTCTATATGAGAAATCTCATGACCTATTAAAGCAGTTAACTGGTGTTCATTCTCTATTTTATTAAGTAGTGAAGAGTAAATCACTATTTTTCCACCAGAAAGAGCATAAGCATTCAATTCTTTATTATTTACTACATACGCCTTTATTGGAAAGGTAGTATTTACATTCATATCATTAATGAAAAGTTGTAATTTATTTGACTTTTCTTTATCAATATCTAAATCTTTCAATAGTACATTAAAAGTGTAATTACCAAATTCAATTATTTGTGTTTTATTTAATTTTGAAACAAAATTTATAGCTACAGTTGGAATAACATAAAAATATATAGTGAAGAGTATCGTAAAAACTGCTAAAAGCAGGCTTATTATAGATTTCTTTTTGTGTTTATGTAAAAAAGTATTAACTCTATTATTTAAATTTTTGTGATTACTTTTATTTAGGTACTCTATAAAATTATTGTCTGAGCTTTCTATTTTTTGAAAAGGAAAGGTATTGCCATAAGTAAAAGAAATTAATCCTTTTGTGTGAACCTCTGACTTTTTGATATTCTGAATATTCCATGAAATTTGTATAGGGTTGTTTTCTTTTTTTTTGAAAGAAATTTTCCAAGCTAAGGAGCTTGGTGAAATATAAGCTTCATGTGTTTGAGATGACTTCCCATCAAAATAGTTTACTTTAAAAGGCATTTATAGTAAATCTAAATCTAAAAAATCTAATAAGTCATCTCCAGATGCATCATCATAATCATCATAAGATGTTTGTTGTATAACATTAGTATTTAAACCTTCTTCAATTTCTAAAAAACGGAAAATAAAATTAAATGTTCTAATAGTAACCCATGGTGTTGCTATTCCTAAAGTTAACACAATCAATAAAAAATTAACTATCATTAATTCAAAAATATCACCAGGTTTAATATTTAACTTGAAATTTACTTTTTTTCCATCTTGTGTTACTTCTGTATTCTCAGCATAAAAAGTCCATAGATTTTTTAAATACCAAAAAGAATATATACCTAATGTAAGATAAAATAAAAGAATAAATTTTAAGTTAATCCAAAACAAAGTTTCTCCTTTACCTTTGAAATCAAAAGATAAGTTTCCAAATCGTAAATGACTCAGAATATATTTTCTAATTTCAATTTGAAACCAAGCACCATAAATCCCAAAAGTTAAGATAGTTAGAATCATTCCTGTAATAAACTTCCAAAAGAGTTCCATTCTTTTACCTAAATATTTAAAATGAATACCCTTCCAAGAACTTCTAGATGAGCGATAACGTATAGCACCATGAATAGCGAATGGAATGATAAGAATGAAAAATAAATAAAATATAGCAACAGTTAAAATAGTTGTAATTTGATTTCCAGATTGTAAACCATAAATTAAAGTTCCGTATAATAGAATAAAAATTATATATATTTTAACGAACCCTCTAAAAACCTCATTACCAGTACCATGAAAAGTAAAACGAGACTCATCTAATTCTGTAGATTGATAATGATATTTTAAAATTTCAACTTTAGCCCATGGATAGTATAGACCTAAGGTAAAAAGTGTTAATAATATATTTTTTAAAAAAATAATGGCAAATTCAACTCCACTACCAAAATATTTAAAGCTTTTTTTTTCAGTTTTTAAACTAGAAATAATCTCCATTGTAATTTTTAATTTGTTTTAAATCAAAAATGCAATTTTATTTTAGAGTGTGCAAATATTATAAAATTCACATTTTTAAATATTTTATGTAATTATTTACTATCTTTTTAGACTATACAAGAAACCTTATAAAGTTATGAAGTATATATTTTTGCTTTTTATTTTCGCCTTTATGTTTTCATGCTCAGATGGTATTGATAAGAATATAGATGATAATGTAAATGAAGATAAATGGCTTGTAGACGAAACCTATATAAAAGAAGGAGCTCCGTTTGCTTTTATAGATAACCCTAGTTTCAAGAAAGTAAATGAAATTGAAAATGTATCTGATGATGATCTTGTAATAATGTTTAATTATAAAGGGAGGGTTAAGGTTTTTCCTTATGTTTATTTAAATTATTCTGAAGTTGTAAATGATAAAATAGATGATTTAGAATACATAGCTAGTTATTGTCCACAAACAAAAAGTGGTATTTGTTTTAATAAAGTTATAGGTGGTAAAAGTTTGAACATGTTTGCCTCAGGTTTTTTATTTAAAGATAATTTGGTTTTAACATCACAAGAGGAAGATGTTTTTTGGTCGCAAATGTTACTTACTGGTATTAAAGGGGGTCAAAAATATATGGAGATAAATGATTTATTTTCAATAGAAACAACTTGGAAAACCATTAAAGACTATTTTCCTATGGCTCAAGTGTATTATCATAATTTACTTAGTAGAGGAGAAGTGAATAAGTACAATAGTGTAAAGAAAGCTAAGTCAACTAAGTTTTTTGGTATTGTTAATGGTGGAATTGAAAATTCGGTTGAAGTTTTTCCTTATTCTAGCTTTAGTAAGTTAAAGTTAAATAAGTTAATAGTTAATGGAAGACAAACTATTGTAATAGGTGATGAAAGTAAAAATATTTTCACTTCATTTTATGAACCTACTGGAGAAAATTTAGAACTGGATACTAGTTTTCCTTTAGTATTGAAAGATAATAAAGGAAATAGATGGAATATATTTGGTGAAGCTATTGAAGGACCTAAAAAAGGCACAAAATTAGCTTCACCTAGTTTTTTTCATGCTGAACTATGGGCATGGAATTTTTTCTATAAAAATAATGTTACTATGCATAACTAAAATAATGAATTATAATAATTAATTATTTTAACAATATCCCCTTCTTCTTTATATGTTAATTTGTTTTTTTTGATATAAATTTTTACTTGATCTTTTTTTTCGGTAATTAATTTAGTAACATTAGATTTTTTTAATTTAATTTTTTCTAATTTTTTATTTTGAATGTAACTATAGTAATTAACTATTTTAACATATTCAGCAGGTTTTACTTGTTGATTTGTCATTTTGTTAATGATAGGTTTTTTTAATTTCCCTGAATATTTCTTTAATAAGCTAATTTTACCATCAGTTATTTTTTCATAAAATTGCTCATTAATATTTATAAAAAATCTATTTTCTACATTAATACTTTCTACATTTTGATAAATGTAAACGCTGTCTCTTGAAATTTTTGACAAAAAAGCTTTTTCATCCAAATCATAATTCATGTTATTGATTTGATATTTTTTTCCAGTCTTAGAAGTAATTGTTGAATTGTTTTTCCAAGTATTAAATAAATAAAATGACCCTTTAACGCCTTTAAATTGATCATTTTTATTAAAGGCTCTAGCATCATTACGTTGAAAAGTACCTCCAAGTGTTTGAGTATTAAAGTTAACTTTCATTTTAGGAGCTTCACTTGAGTTAGTTGGCCAAAAAGTTCTCTTTCCTTGTGAATACAATTGATTTGTAATAATAATTACAAAAAATAAAATTATTTTTTTCATATCAGATTTTGTTGGTTATAGTTTTTCTTTTTGAGTTAATTTTTTTAAAAGTTGTTTAGTAGCTTGTTGTAATATTGTAATATTTTAATTACGTCATTCTCTTTTTTGTAAGACAATTTATTTGTTTTAGAGTATTTCTTTATTTCTTCTTTTTTAGAAGAAAGTAATTTAAGAATACTTGATTTCTTTAGTTTTATTTTTTTTATAGTATTGTTTTGCCTTGAATATAAAGTTTCAACTTTGATGTATTGGGGTTTCTTAACTATTTGATTTGTCATTTTATTTATAACAGCTTTTTTATACTTACCAGTATACTCTTTTAATAGTTGAAGTTTACCATTAACTAATATTTCATAAAATGTACCATCAATATTTTCAAACAAAGACAATGGAGTTTTAACGTTTTTAAGATTATTGAAAATGTATATACTATCATTGCTAATTTTTGCAACGAATTGCTTATTTTCTATATCATAATTTAAGTTATCAATTTTCAGTTTTTTGTTTGAAAAAGAAGTTAATGTTGATAGATTATTCCAAGCTTTAAACAAATATATAGAGCCTTTCATATTATCATTAAAATTATTTCCCGAATTTAAATTTAAGTTTTGAAATGTTCCTCCAATTTTTTGAGGATTAAAATTCATTCCATCAACTTGAGAGTTTACTAATAATGTTATAAAAGATAAACAAAGAAAGAATATTAACTTTTTCATAGTAAGGTGTTTGGGTTTAGGTAAATATAAAAAAAAACTACCTTTAAATTAATAAAGGTAGTCTTAAAAATTATATAATTTTTATACTTTTATTTATCCCACCATAATTTAGTGAATAAATCATCAGCACCTTGTGCAGCAACAGCAGCATCATAACTACTCTTATTTTGACTAGGTTCAGTTGAAGGATATGCATGTCTTGTAGGAATTTGATTAGTTCCATTCAAGGCATCAACAGCAGCTGTTAATACAGGGAAATCTAATCTTCTCCATTCAGCCCAAGCTTCATAAGGTTGGTAGAATAAAGAAATCCACTTTTGTTCAGCAATTTGATTCATATCTGTAGCAGCATTGTATGCTACTCCGGCAACACCTAAATAAGTTGTTGCATCAGCAGCAGAAACACCCCATTGTTCTAAAGAAGCTTTAACACCAGCTTCATAATAAGATTGTACAGTTCCAGAAATCCAGTTTAACTTGGCAGCTTCTGCTTTGTTAAATGAAACCTGAGCAAATGTGAATATAGGTAAAGATTTAGTTCCATTTTTGATTAAATCATCATTCATGAAAGACACATCAGCATTAGGAACAGTTCCTGCTCCTGCCCATCCGTAACGTAAACCAACATAATTTCCTGAAGAAGCAGCAGGAGCACCGAATTTAGGTAAACGAGGATCGTTTAAAGCTTGTAATCTGTTAACTAAAACATCACTTAAACATTCGTCAGTTCTACCAGAATCAACATAATCATCTTGGTAAGGGTTGTCATACTGGTCATCTGCGATACAAGCAAACATTATGTTTTCACTTGAAGATGTAATTGCACCAGCCATAGCTTGATTAAACATTGTAGCTGCGTAATCACCTGCATTAGGATAAACTTTAGCTAAACGAATAGCCATGTTCATTTTTAAAGTATTAGCAAACTTTTTCCATTTAGCCATGTCTCCTCCGAAAAAACTATCTCCAGAAGGACCAGCACCACCATCAATTTGCGCAAGAGCTTCGTCTATTTCTTTAAATAAATCTTTATAAATAAACTCTTGAGTGTCATATTTTGGATTAGGAGTATTTACACCACCTATAGCTTCAGTATAAGGTAGCATTCCCCATCTATCAGTCATCCATTGGAAATAGTAAGCTTTTAATATTCTAGCAACAGCAATTTGATTATTGTTCGATCCATAAGCAGACATGTTAGCTGCATCATTAGTATTAGCATCAATAATGGTTTTAAGAGCTAATATTGGTGTGTAAACATTTACTGTCCCTTGTTGATTTCTTATATCTCCATTTGGAGCTGTTTGATTAGTACCGCTTCCGGTTATATTCCAATTGAAATTTATTGTCTGATATCTAGATTCTTCTGTATATTGAGTTTGTGATAAATGCTGAACATATAATGACGGAGTAGCAGTACCAGATAAACTTAAGGCTCCAACTAGCTTTGCTTGACTTGCAGTTAATAGTGAAGGAGGTAATACTTCAGAAGGGTCGTTTAAATTTTTATTAGTCTCTCCAAAGTCATATGAGTCACAGCTAAAACCAACTAGTAAGAAGGTCGCTAACGACAAAGCTTTGTATATATATTTTTTCATTTTTTCTAAAAATTTTTAATTAAAATTTAACTTTAATATTCATACCAAAAGTTCTACTACTTGGTAACTGTCCACCTTCTTCCCATCTTAAACCTGCATTGTTTACATTTTCAATCTCAGAAGGATCAACACCATCAACACTAGAGTAAATTAACCATAAGTTGTTTGCATAAGCATTAACTGTAATAGTTTCTATAGGAGTGTTTTCAAATATTTTCTTTGGGAAAGTATACCCTAAAGATAATTGTCTTAACTTAACGTAAGAAGCATCATAGATCCATCTTTCATGTAAAGCAAATAATCTTTTCCAATAAGTTTGGCTATCTACGAAGTAAGAAGCTGCGCTTCCTGAAGTAGCGTCAACACCTTCTACTAAAACACCACCAGTTGTATTTGATACGTTATTAGCGTTTATTGAAGTTCCTGAAACAATAGCACCGCTAGCATCTACTAATGGGTCTCTTACAGGGTTACCTTTTGCATTGTCTCCAACTGTAGCAATACCTAAACCAGCGTAGTTGTTAAACATTTGAGTAACTGAGAAATATTTCCCACCTTTTTGGAAATCAAGACTAAAAGATAAGTTAATTCCTTTATAGTTAAATGAGTTTGTTAAACCTCCAGTAAAATCAGGTAATAAGTTACCTAAATATTGATTTTGATCAAATTGAATACTACCAGTACTGCTTAATAACATGTTTCCATTAGCATCTCTTCTGATTTTTCTACCATAAATAGCACCATATTCTTGACCTACTTTAGCTTCTATAGTTAAACCTCTCCAAGAAGTATCAATTACATCTGTCGTAATAGCTTCATTAGTTACAGGGTTAACGTATAATTCATCAACTTGTCTCTTTAATGTTGCAAAGTTTAATCCAACATCCCAAGTAAAGTTTTCATTTTTAATAGGAGTTCCATTAATAGCAACTTCTATACCATTAGATGAAAATTTCCCAGAGTTAACACTTGATGAACTGTAACCTGTTGCATTTGATATAGGTATCTTTATTGGTAAATTAATATCTTTTCTGTCAAAATATGTTATATCTAAACCTAATCTGCTACCAAAAAACTTTAACTCAGTACCAATTTCAAACTCTTGCCTAATTCCTCCTTCAAGATTTGGATTAGCTTGATTACGTTGCGGGAAAAAAGGAACAGTCCCACTATTTGAAGAGCCAGAATCAAATGCAGTTACTAATTCATTAATACCAGGGAAACTTGGAGCCTCTGCATAACCAATACGTAATTTACCAAAACTTAATTCTTCTAAGTTAATGACTTTGTTAAATAAGAAACTTAAAGAACCTCCATAAGTTAATACTCTGTTGTCATTAGCGTTAGCAGTAGAGTTCCAATCTGATCTTACTGTACCATCTAAGAATAACATATCATTATACCCAAGAGAAGCAGTTGCAAATAAACCTCTGTTTTTACTGTTAACTTCGTTATTTGTGTATGTAGGTCTATCTTTAGAAGAAGCAACAGAGTATATACCAGGTATTGTTAAGCCACCACTAGAAGCTCCTCTTATAGATCTATCTTGCCATTGCCTTAATTCAGTACCAACAGAAGCAGTTAAATCTAAATTATCTGTAAGATCTTTGTTGTAAGTTGCCATTGCAAAAAATTCAGTAGAACTAATTGTACGATCTCTTTCAGCAAAAGATGTTTGGTTTAAACCTCCAAAAGCAACTCTTGCATCAGATTTGTAAGTGTTTACGGTTCTTCTAATTTCAGTATTTAATGTAATGTTATCAGTGATTTTGTAGTTCATTCCTACATTACCATAAACAGCATTTTTAGTTTGGTTCTTAATATTTTGATTAGTTTCAAAATATGGAGAATCCCAATATAAAGGGTTAACATTAGAAGTACTTCTAATATTCCATGTGTAAAATTTACCTCCTTGGAAATATGAATCTCTTAATCTGTTCATATCCAATTGTCTTTGGAACCATTGATTAAAGTTAGAAGCAATACTTCCATAACCACCAGTAGGATCATTTAAAGTAGTTCTGTATTGGTAGTTTATGTTTGTGTAAACTTCAAGTTTATCAGACACATCAAAACTAGCACTAGCACTAACTTGCTTTAAATTTCTCTTAGAGTTAGGTAAAACACCTTCAATGTCAACATTTCTTAATATAGTCTTAACACTATAACCATCTCCACCTTTAGAGAATGATAAAGTAGTATTATTTGTGATACCAGTGTTAAAGAAGTTTCTTACGTTATCTGGGTTAGCAGACCATGGTCTTAAGTTACCAAATTCAGAAGAGCCAGGTATCCAACTATCCCAATGTCTAACCATTCTACCATCTAATTTAGGACCCCAAGATTCATCAGCTGCATAATTAGGGATGTTTTGGCCGTTTAAAGTAGAAAAAGTTTGAGAGTATCCACCACCATATTCATTTTGGTATTCAGGTAAGATGTATACGTTTGAAACTTGTAAAGCTTGGTCAATTACAAATGATGTTTTTCCGTTTTTAGCTCTTTTAGTTGTTATAACAACAACTCCATTTTTACCAATAGGACCGTATAATGCAGTAGCACCACTACCTTTAAGAACGTTAAGACTTTCAACATCATCAACATTAATATCTCCAGAGTTGTCAATTTTTACACCATCAACAACATAAAGTAAATCACTCTCACCTCTTAAACGAATTAAAGCGTTTCCAAATCCAGAACTAGGAGCACCTAACATCTGTACACCGGCAACTTTACCAGCTATAGAATTATTAATGTCTACCTCTCTTGTTTGAGTAAGTTGTTCACCTTTTACAGTTTGTTGAGCAAAACCTAAACTTTTTGCTTCTCTTTTAATACCTAATGCTGTAACTACTACTTCGTTTAACACGTTATCATTCTCTAGTGTTACATTAATAGTATTTGAAGCACCTACAGTTTTTTCAGTAGTTTTCATACCAACAAAACTAAAAACAAGAATGTCCCCTTCTTTAGTTTTGATTGAGTATTTACCGTCAAAATCTGTTTCAGTACCTTGGGTAGACCCTTTTTTAAGTACAGACACCCCAGGTAAAGGTCCAGATTCATCGGAAACAGTACCTGAAATTGTTTTTTCTTGTGCAAAAGAAATTTGCACAACCAACGCTAATAGTAGCGTTAAAATTCCATTAAACTTTGTTTTCATTGCGTAATTGTTTGAATTAATTGCGTCAAAAGTCTTAAATAAAACTTAAAAAACCAACTAAATTGTTAACTAATTATTAAATAAGTTAACTAATTGTGAAATTTATTAAAGCTATTGGGGCTTTGTGGAATTTTTTTTAAAGATTATTAAAAATAATTAGATAATTTTAATGAAAGAAAAGAATTGTTGAGATTAAAGCTATTGTTATTTGATTTTCCTATAGAATATTCAATGTTTATTAAAGTGTTTTTCAATAGCTGTTTGTAACCTATACCTAGGCTTGTTAAGTGATTAGTTTTGTTGTTTATGTCTTTTAAGTAGGCATAGTCAAATAAGATGTACAATTGTGAGGTTTTTGATGTAATGTAACGGTATTCTGTATTTATGAATGTGTATTTTTTTGTAAAAAAACTTTGCTCATTAAATCCTCTAACACTACTAGCTCCTCCAATTCTAAATAATTCGTTGATCAAATATTTCTTTGATTCTAAGTAACCAATTTCATTTTTTATATATAGAGAATTGCGATTGTTTAGTGTAAAGTTTTTTTCTATTTCTGATTTAATTTTTAATTGTTTCTGTGTTTGTTTGTTTGAGTTTCTGTTTCCGAATAAAGGAGTTACTTTGAACAGGAAATGTTTATCAGTGAATAAAGTTTTATTGTTTTTGATATTGTAAATGTATGATATGCCTATAAAGTAATTTGAATAGTCATTAATGTTAGGAAGATTTTGTAATTGTAATGTGTTAGTAGAGTTGGTTGAATTGTATGTAATCGCCACGGTTGATTTGTGGTTTATAGTATATGCTATTTTTGAGTTGAATTTAGAATTTAAAAATGTAGAATCTTGTTTGTGTAGTTTAAATGATATACTTGGAGTTAGTGGAGTGTTAAATATATAAGGTAGCTCAGAAAATAATTCTATAGATTCATTTTGTTTGTTGAATGATTTCCATGAGATCTTAAAAGTTTCTCCTGAGTTTAATGTATTGTTTAGTAGTAGGTTAATGTGTCCATTTAGTTTAAAACCTTTTTTTTTTCCTTCAGATGTAAAGTTTATGATACCATCAAAATTACTCTTACTTTCTTTTTTTAGGTATAAAAATAGAATGGTTGAGTCCTTACTGAATAATAATTCTGGTTTTTTTATAGATTTAATGAAGTTTATAGATTTAAGTTTATAATCTATTTTTGATAATTTCTCTCTACTTATTGTTGTTTTGTTATTAATGCTAAGGTAGTTTTTTATGTATGTATTTGGGAAACTGGTGTAACCTTTAATAACGGTTTTGTCAATAAAACGTTTTTTTAGAAATGTGGTTTTTACATTAGCAAATAAAGTATCTCCCTTTAAATGTATGCTGTCAAGTTTTATCGAAGAAAAAGAATTTCCAAGATTGTCAAGTTCTTTTGTTTCATTTAGTAAAAATTCTTTTAGCTCTTTTGTTTTTATAAAGATGTTTTTATTCTTATAATGAATAGCAACTGTGTTTGTTTTATTGTTAAGGTTAAATAGGTAATTATATTCTTTGTTTTTAATATTTAAATGATATTTGTGATTGAAATATCCAATTGATTTTAAGTTGTTAGAAATTTTACTGATTTCTTGGAGTAGATTTTTTTTTGATAAGTGCTTTTGTTTAAACTTAATTTTTTTTAACACTTTATCTTCAATAGAGTCTTTTGAAAATACATTTAAATTAAATTCTTGAGCAGATGTTGTTTCAAAGAAAATAAACAGAAAAGTGAATAGAATATATGTTTTTGTGTGTCTTTTCAATGTAAAGTTTTTTTAGCTAAAGTACATTTATTATTAAGTATTTAAGGAAATACTGGATTGTTGTTTAAAAATAACTGGCTGATATTTGAATAATTAGAAATTAATCGTACATTTGCGCACTCTTAGAAATTAAGAGAAATTTTTAGTACAAACGAAAAATAGTAATTAATTAGTATGCCAACTATTCAACAATTAGTTCGTAAAGGAAGAACCAAAATAACTAAGAAGAGTAAATCGGCTGCTTTATCGGCATGTCCTCAAAGACGTGGAGTTTGTACGCGTGTTTACACTACCACACCAAAAAAACCTAACTCAGCAATGCGTAAAGTAGCGCGTGTTAGATTAACAAATGGTAATGAAATCAATGCGTATATCCCAGGAGAAGGACATAACCTACAAGAGCACTCGATAGTATTAGTTAGAGGTGGAAGGGTAAAAGATTTGCCAGGTGTTAAGTATCACATTGTTCGTGGAGCATTAGATACAGCTGGAGTTGAGGGAAGAACTCAACGAAGATCAAAATACGGAGCAAAACGCCCAAAAAAGTAAATTTAAGATAGTAACTTTTTTAATGTAAAGACATGAGGAAAAGAAGAGCTAAAAAAAGAGTTTTATTACCAGATCCAAGGTTTAACGACCAGTTAGTAACACGTTTTGTGAACAACTTAATGTGGGATGGTAAGAAATCTGTAGCATTCAAAGTTTTTTACGATGCAATTGATATCGTAAATGAAAAGAAAACTGACGAGGAGAAGTCAGCTTTAGAAATTTGGAAAGATGGTTTGTCAAATGTAATGCCACATGTAGAAGTTCGTTCTCGTCGTGTAGGTGGAGCAACATTCCAGATTCCTATGCAAATTCGTCCAGACCGTAAAGTATCTATGGCTATTAAATGGATGGTTTCTTATGCGCGTAAGCGTAATGAAAAAACTATGGCACAACGTTTAGCTTCTGAAATTTTAGCGGCTGCTAAAGAAGAAGGTGCTGCAGTTAAAAAACGTACTGATACTCACAAAATGGCTGAGGCAAACAAAGCGTTCTCACACTTCAGATTTTAATAGAAATGGCTAGAGATTTAAAATATACTAGAAATATTGGTATTGCTGCGCATATTGATGCAGGTAAGACTACTACGACTGAGCGTGTATTATATTATACAGGTGTTAGTCATAAGATAGGTGAGGTACATGATGGTGCTGCAACTATGGACTGGATGGAGCAAGAGCAAGAAAGAGGTATTACAATTACTTCTGCTGCTACCACTTGTGAATGGAAGTTCCCAGTTGAAAATGGAGAGCCTACAAAAGATACTAAAGGATATCACTTTAATATAATTGATACTCCTGGTCACGTTGATTTTACAGTAGAGGTAAACCGTTCATTAAGAGTTCTTGATGGATTAGTTTTCTTATTTAGTGCAGTTGATGGTGTTGAGCCTCAGTCTGAAACTAACTGGAGATTAGCAGATAACTATAAAGTTCCTCGTATTGGATTCGTTAATAAAATGGATCGTCAAGGTGCTAATTTTATGGCTGTTTGTCAACAAGTAAAAGATATGTTAAAGTCTAATGCTGTGCCAATTGTAATGAATATTGGAGATGAGGCAGATTTTAAAGGTATAGTAGATTTAGTAAAGAACCGTGCTATTGTATGGCATGATGCTACTCAAGGATCTACTTTTGATATTGTTGATATTCCAGAAGAATTAAAAGAAGAAGCTTCAGAATTACGTGGTAAACTTATTGAAGAAGTTGCTGCTTATGATGAAAATCTTTTAGAAAAATATATGGAAGATGAAGACTCTATTACTGAGGAAGAAGTGCATGCTGCTCTTCGTGCTGCTGTAATGGATATGTCAATCATTCCTATGATTTGTGGATCAGCGTTTAAAAATAAAGGTGTTCAGTTCTTATTAGATGCTGTATGTCGTTATTTACCTTCTCCATTAGATAAAGATGCTATTATTGGAACTAATCCTGATAATGGTGAAGAGCTTACTCGTAAGCCAGATGTAAAAGAGCCTTTTGCTGCTTTAGCATTTAAAATTGCTACTGATCCTTTCGTAGGACGTTTAGCTTTCTTTAGATCTTACTCTGGTCGTTTAGATGCTGGGTCTTATGTTTTAAATAACCGTTCAGGGAAAAAAGAACGTATTTCTCGTATCTATCAAATGCACGCTAATAAGCAAAATGCAATCGATTTTATCGAAGCAGGTGATATTGGTGCTGCTGTAGGATTTAAATCAATTAAAACTGGTGATACTTTATCAGATGAAAAACACCCTATAGTGTTAGAGTCTATGGATTTTCCAGATCCAGTAATCGGTATTGCTGTTGAACCTAAAACTAAAGCGGATGTTGATAAATTAGGTATGTCTTTAGCTAAGTTAGCAGAAGAAGATCCTACTTTTACCGTTAGAACTGATGAAGCATCAGGGCAAACTATTATCTCAGGAATGGGAGAGTTACACCTTGATATCATTGTTGATCGTTTAAAGCGTGAGTTTAAAGTAGAGGTTAACGAAGGTCAACCTCAAGTAGAGTACAAAGAAGCTATTACTGCAGTTGCTGATCATAGAGAAGTTTATAAAAAACAATCTGGTGGACGTGGTAAATTTGCTGATATTGTATTTACTATGGAACCTGCAGATGAAGGTGTTCAAGGGTTGCAATTTGAATCTATAATTAAAGGTGGTAACGTTCCTAAGGAATTTGTACCGTCTGTAGAAAAAGGATTCAAAGAAGCAATGAAGAATGGTCCTTTAGCTGGTTACGAAATGGATTCTATGAAAGTTACTTTAAAAGATGGATCTTTCCACCCTGTGGATTCTGATCAGTTATCTTTTGAATTGGCTGCAAAAATGGGATATAAAGCTGCTGCAAAAGCTGCAAGAGCTAAAATCATGGAGCCATTAATGAAATTAGAAGTATTGACTCCTGAAGAAAACATGGGAGACATTGTAGGAGATTTAAATAGAAGACGTGGTCAAGTGTCTGACATGAGTGATCGTGCAGGTTCAAAAGTTGTTAAAGCTTTAGTTCCATTATCAGAAATGTTTGGTTATGTTACAGCATTAAGAACAATGTCTTCAGGTAGAGCAACTTCAACTATGGAATTTTCTCATTATGCAGAAACTCCAAATAATATTTCAGAAGAAGTAATTGCAAACGCAAAAGGTTAATTAAGATGAGTCAAAAAATTAGAATAAAATTAAAATCTTACGATTATAATTTAGTAGATAAGTCTGCTGAGAAAATCGTAAAGACAGTGAAAAGTACTGGAGCGGTTGTAAATGGACCAATTCCATTACCAACTCATAAAAAGATTTTTACAGTATTACGTTCACCACACGTAAATAAAAAATCAAGAGAACAATTTCAATTATCTGCTTACAAGCGTTTGTTAGATATTTATAGTTCTTCTTCAAAAACTATTGATGCTTTAATGAAACTTGAGTTACCAAGTGGAGTAGAAGTTGAGATTAAAGTATAAGTAAATCAATAACTTTCGGTTTAATTTTGTTAAGCCGAAAGTTTTTTTTACTTTTGCACACCGAAATTTAAGTATTTCGATATTTTTTCTATTTGTTTTAATAGAAAAAAGACATGTCCTGAGGGTTTCGCAAGGGAAAAACGGTAAAACACAAAATAGTTAGAGCTAAAAGTGTTTACGCTCTTTTTTTTTACGTAAAACTTGAAAGTAATGTCAAACTGAAACATTTGTTTCAAACAATTTATATTAATAGACGCGCTGGATAAAATAAATCTATCGTCTGAAAATTAACAAATATGTCTGGGTTAATAGGAAGAAAAGTAGGAATGACCAGCTTATTCGATGAGAACGGGAAAAATATTCCTTGTACTGTAATCGAAGCGGGTCCTTGCGTCGTTACCCAAGTCAGAACCGAAGAGGTTGACGGCTATAACGCGTTACAACTTGGTTTCGATGACAAAAAAGCAAAAAGCTCAAATAAAGCTTTAGATGGTCACTTTAAAAAAGCTGGCACAACTGCTAAAAGAAAAGTCATTGAATTTCAAGGATTCGAAGGAGAGTACAAATTAGGAGATTCAGTTACTGTTGAGTATTTTGCAGAAGGAGAGTTTGTAGATGTATCAGGAGTTTCAAAAGGTAAAGGTTTTCAAGGTGTTGTAAAACGTCATGGATTTGCTGGAGTTGGACAAGCAACTCACGGTCAGCACAACCGTTTAAGAGCGCCAGGTTCTATTGGTGCTGCTTCATACCCTGCAAGAGTATTTAAAGGAATGCGCATGGCAGGACGTATGGGAGGAGATAATGTAAAAGTTCAAAATTTAAGAGTATTGAAAGTGGTTCCAGAAAAGAACCTTATCGTTGTTAAAGGAGCAATTCCAGGACACAAGAACTCTTACGTAACTATTGAGAAATAATGAAAGTAGCAGTATTAGATATTACAGGAAAAGATACTGGTAGAAAAGTTGAACTTTCTAGCGAAGTATTCGGAATTGAACCAAACGATCACGCGATTTATTTAGATGTTAAACAGTACTTGGCTAACCAAAGACAAGGTACTCATAAGTCTAAAGAAAGAGCTGAAATAGCAGGTAGTACAAGAAAGATTAAAAAACAAAAAGGAACTGGTACTGCAAGAGCAGGATCTATCAAGTCTGGTGTTTTTAGAGGTGGAGGACGTATGTTCGGACCAAGACCAAGAAACTATTCTTTCAAATTAAATAAAAACTTAAAGCGTTTAGCTCGTAAATCAGCTTTAAGTATTCAAGCAAAAGATAATAATTTAGTAGTTGTTGAAGATTTCAATTTTGAAGCTCCAAGAACTAAAGAATTTATTAATGTATTAAAAGCTTTAGAATTAGATTCAAAGAAATCTTTATTTGTTTTAACTGAAGAAAGTAAAAATGTTTACTTATCATCAAGAAACTTAAAAAAGTCTAAAGTTGTAAATGCTACAGGTATTAATACTTACAATGTTTTAAACGCAAGTAAAGTAGTTATAGCTGAAAGCTCATTAGAAGGAATTGAATCTAATTTAAGTAAATAGGGAAGAAATGAGTATTTTAATTAAACCTATTATTACGGAAAAAGCTACAAATGATAGCGAGGTGTTTAACCGTTATACATTTGTTGTAAATAAGAAAGCTAACAAAGTTGAAATCAAAGGTGCTATTGAAGCTACCTATGGTGTAGCAGTATCTGCTGTTAGAACTATGAACCATCCTGCTGAAAGAAAAACTAAATACACTAAAAAAGGTTTAGTATCTGGATTAACAAGTGGTTATAAAAAAGCAGTTGTACAGTTAGCAGAAGGAGAAACTATTGATTTTTATAACAATCTTTAAGAAAAGACAGAATGTCAGTTAGAAAATTAAAACCAATAACACCAGGTCAGCGTTTTAGAGTAGTGAATGGGTTCGACACCATTACTACTGATAAGCCGGAGAAATCTTTATTAGCTCCGAAAAAACGATCTGGAGGTCGAAACAATCAGGGAAGAATGACTACACGTAATATCGGTGGTGGTCATAAGCAAAAATACCGTATTATCGATTTCAAAAGAGATAAAGAAGGTATCCCTGCAACAGTAAAAACTATTGAGTACGATCCAAATCGTACTGCATTTATTGCCTTAGTTAGTTATGCTGATGGAGAAAAGCGTTATGTAATTGCACAAAACGGATTAAAAGTAGGTCAAACTATCGTTTCAGGTAAAGAATCTACTCCAGATGTGGGTAATGCTATGTACTTAAGTGATATTCCTTTAGGAACAACTATTTCATGTATTGAATTACATCCAGGTCAAGGAGCTGTTATGGCTCGTTCTGCTGGTTCTTTTGCTCAATTAATGGCAAGAGATGGTAAGTACGCTACTGTTAAGTTACCTTCAGGAGAAACAAGATTAATCTTATTAACTTGTAAAGCTGTTATAGGAGTTGTATCTAATTCAGATCATCAATTATTAGTATCTGGTAAAGCAGGTAGAAGTAGATGGTTAGGTAAGCGTCCTAGAACTAATGCTGTAAGAATGAATCCAGTTGATCACCCAATGGGTGGTGGTGAAGGACGTTCATCAGGAGGTCATCCAAGATCTAGAAATGGTATACCAGCTAAAGGATACAAAACTAGATCTAAGACTAAAGCTAGTAACAAGTATATCATAGAACGTAGAAAGAAATAATAAATCATGGCAAGATCATTAAAAAAAGGACCTTACGTTCACTACAAGTTAGAGAAAAAAGTGATGGCTAATGTTGAAGCAGGAAGTAAATCAGTTATTAAAACTTGGTCAAGAGCAAGTATGATTACACCTGACTTTGTTGGACAAACAATTGCAGTTCATAACGGACGTCAATTTGTTCCAGTATATGTTACTGAAAACATGGTAGGTCATAAATTAGGAGAATTTTCACCAACTCGTTCTTTTAGAGGACATGCAGGTGCAAAAAATAAAGGTAAAAAATAGTAGGAAATTATGGGAAGTCGTAAACATAACATGGCAACACAGTTAAAAGAAGCGAGAAAGCAAAGAGCTTTTGCAAAGCTTACTAACTGTCCTACATCACCAAGGAAAATGCGCTTGGTGGCTGATTTGGTAAGAGGAGTAGAGGTTGAAAAAGCTTTACAAATCTTGAAGTTTAGTCCTAAAGAAGCATCTAGAAATTTAGAGAAATTGTTAATGTCTGCAATTGCAAACTGGCAAGCTAAAAATGAAGATGCAAGTATTGAAGAGGCTGGATTATTCGTGAAATCTATTTGTGTAGATAGCGCAGGAATGTTAAAAAGATTAAGACCAGCTCCACAAGGGCGTGCACATAGGATAAGAAAACGTTCTAATCACGTAACTTTAGAGTTAGGAGCTAAAAATAAAAGTAATTAATCAAAGTAGAAATGGGACAAAAAACAAATCCAATAGGAAATCGTTTAGGAATTATCAGAGGATGGGAATCTAACTGGTATGGTGGAAATGACTACGGAGATAAAATTGCTGAAGATGACAAGATAAGAAAGTATATTTATGCTAGATTATCTAAAGCAAGTGTTTCTCGTGTAATAATAGAGCGTACTTTAAAACTTGTAACCGTTACTATCACTACTGCACGTCCAGGTATCATTATTGGTAAAGGAGGTCAAGAGGTAGACAAGTTAAAAGAAGAGCTTAAAAAAATTACTGGGAAAGAAGTTCAAATTAATATTTTTGAAATTAAGCGTCCTGAATTAGATGCTAAATTAGTTGCAGCTAGTGTTGCACGTCAAATTGAAAATAGAATTTCTTACAAGAGAGCTACGAAAATGGCTATTGCTGCTGCAATTAGAATGAATGCTGAAGGGATTAAAATCCAATTATCAGGTCGTTTAAATGGAGCTGAAATGGCACGTTCTGAACATTATAAAGAAGGAAGAATTCCTCTTTCTACTTTTAGAGCAGATATCGATTATGCACTTGTTGAATCGCATACTACATACGGAAGAATTGGTGTGAAAGTATGGATAATGAAAGGTGAGGTTTATGGTAAACGTGAACTATCTCCATTAGTAGGATTATCTAAGCAAAAAGGGAATTCTAATAAAGGAGGAGGAAAACGTCAACCTCGCAGAAGAAAATAATTTTTTTAAAAGAAATTACACATGTTACAGCCAAAAAGAGTAAAATTCCGTAAAGTCCAGAAGGGTAAGGGAAATATGAGCGGTAACTCTGGTAGAGGTACTCAACTTTCTAATGGAATGTTTGGGATCAAATCTTTAGACCAGAATTTACTTACATCTCGTCAGATTGAAGCAGCACGTATTGCAGCAACTCGTCATATGAAAAGAGAAGGGCAGCTTTGGATTAAAATATTTCCAGACAAGCCAATAACTAAAAAGCCTTTAGAGGTACGTATGGGTAAGGGTAAAGGAGCACCTGATCATTTCGTATCAGTAGTTAAACCAGGTAGAATTTTGTTCGAAGTTGGTGGAGTACCAATGGATGTTGCAAAAGAAGCTTTACGTTTAGCAGCTCAGAAACTTCCAGTAAAAACGAAGTTTGTTATCGCAAGAGATTTTGATTTTAACGCTTAATTCTATATAAAATGAAACAATCAGAAATTAAAGAATTATCTATCGCAGACTTACAAGAACAGTTAGTAGCGTTAAAGAAAAATTATACGGATCTTAAGATGGCTCATGCCATAACTCCATTGGAAAACCCATTGCAGTTAAGAAGCTTAAGAAAAACTGTAGCAAGAATTGCTACAGAATTAACTAAAAGAGAATTACAATAATTCTAGTCAGTTTTAAAGATGGAAAAAAGAAATCTTAGAAAAGAGAGAATAGGTGTTGTATCTAGTAGCAAAATGGAGAAATCTATCGTTGTTAATGAGGTAAAAAGAGTAAAGCACCCAATGTACGGTAAGTTCGTTTTAAAAACGAAGAAGTATGTTGCACATGACGAGAATAACGATTGCAACGAAGGTGATACTGTTAAGATAATGGAAACTCGTCCATTAAGTAAATCTAAACGTTGGAGATTAGTAGAAATCCTAGAAAGAGCTAAATAATATGTTACAAACAGAATCAAGATTAAAAGTAGCAGATAACACTGGAGCAAAAGAAGTTTTAGTGATTAGAGTTTTAGGTGGAACAAAAAAGCGTTACGCTAGCGTTGGAGATAAAATCGTTGTTACGGTAAAATCTGCAACTCCAAACGGAACTGTAAAAAAGGGTCAAGTATCTCGTGCAGTTGTTGTTCGTACTAAGAAAGAAGTTAGACGTAAAGACGGATCTTATATTAGATTTGACGATAATGCTTGTGTACTTTTAAATCCTACTGAGGAAATGAGAGGTACTCGTGTATTTGGACCTGTTGCTCGTGAATTACGTGAGAAGCAGTTTATGAAGATTGTATCATTAGCACCTGAAGTGCTTTAATATCGTATTTAAGATGAAGAAGTTCAAAATCAAATCAGGAGATACTGTTAAAGTAATAGCAGGAGATCACAAAGGATCAGAAGGTAAAGTTTTACAAATCCTTAAAGATAAAGATAGAGTTGTAGTAGAGGGAGTAAATATGGTTTCTAAACATACTAAACCTAGCGCAACAAATCCACAAGGAGGAATTGTAAAAAAGGAAGCTTCTTTACATATATCTAATGTAGCATTAGTTGAAAACAACGAAGCTGTAAGAGTTGGATATAAAGTAGAAGGAGATAAAAAAGTAAGATTTTCAAAAAAATCAGATAAAGCAATATAACCATGAGTTACGTACCAAGATTAAAAGAAGAGTACAAGAGCAGAGTTATCAAGGCTCTTACTGATGAATTTGGTTATAGCAATGTAATGCAAGTTCCTAAATTACAGAAAATTGTAGTAAGTAAAGGAGTAGGTGCAGCTATAGCAGATAAGAAATTAATTGAATATGCTATTGATGAGTTAACAAGAATAACTGGTCAAAAAGCAGTTCCAACAATTTCTAAAAAGGATGTTGCAAACTTTAAATTACGTAAAGGTATGCCAATTGGTGCAAAAGTTACGTTAAGAGGAGTTGTAATGTATGAATTTTTAGACCGTTTAGTAACAGCCTCTTTACCACGTGTAAGAGACTTTAACGGAATTAAAGCAAATGGTTTTGATGGTAGAGGTAATTACAATTTAGGAATTACTGAACAAATCATCTACCCAGAGATTAATATTGACCAAGTTAAAAAAATCAGTGGTATGGATATTACTTTTGTAACATCTGCAAATACTGATAAAGAAGCAAAGTCATTATTAGGAGAATTAGGTTTACCATTTAAAAAGAATTAAAAGATGGCTAAAGAATCAATGAAAGCGCGTGAGCGCAAAAGAGCTAAAATGGTTGAAAAGTATGCTGAAAAGAGAAAAGCTTTAAAAGAAGCTGGAGACTACGAAGCATTACAAAAATTACCAAAGAATGCATCACCAATTAGAAAGCACAACCGTTGTAAATTAACTGGTCGTCCAAAAGGGTATATGCGTCAGTTCGGAATTTCACGTGTAACTTTCCGTGAAATGGCTAATCAAGGGTTAATCCCAGGAGTAAAAAAAGCAAGCTGGTAACAGTGTTTTACTATAGAAACAAGGTGTATAATTTTAAATTATGCACCTTTTTTTGTTTTTAATATTATTTTTTATACTTAAATGACCCAAAAAAGTATTCAAATATTAGCCAATAAATTCAAAGTCAAAACGATAATTGACTAAAACATTTTTTTTTCAAAAAGTTTATGTATATTTGCACTCTGTTTTTTATAGGGTAAATTCCGTCTTGTAAGTAACTGTTAGTAAAATAGCAAAGCCTTATAAGTAATTTATTTCTGAAAAGCAAAAAATGAATATTAACTGGTTTCAGGTTCAATAGCCTTAATTATTGAAAACCAAAACCGAAAATTAATTAATTATGTACACAGATCCAATCGCGGATTTTCTTACTCGTGTCAGAAATGCTATCGCAGCTGGTCATAGAGTAGTAGAGATTCCTGCTTCAAAATTGAAGAAGGAAATGACGAAAATTTTGTTCGATCAAGGTTACGTTTTAAGTTATCAGTTCAATGAAGATAAAGTTCAAGGAACTATCAAGATAGCTTTAAAATATGACAGAGAGACAAAAGAATCAGTAATCAGAAAAATTCAGAGAATTTCAACACCAGGTTTACGTAAATACGTTGGCGCTAAAGAAATGCCAAGAGTATTAAACGGATTAGGTATTGCTATTGTTTCTACATCTAGAGGTGTAATGACAAACAAAAAAGCAAGACTTGAAAATGTTGGTGGAGAAGTTTTATGTTACGTTTACTAAAATACATTTTGTAAAATGAGTAGAATAGGAAAAAATCCAATCGCATTACCACAAGGTGTTGAAGTTAAAGTAGACGGGAACGTGGTTACAGTTAAAGGTAAATTAGGTGAGTTAACTCAAGAGTTAAAATCTGGTATTACTGCAAAAATCGAAGATGGTATTTTAACAGTTGAAAGATCATCAGAAAGTAAAGACGATAGATCAGCACATGGTTTATATCGTGCTCTAATCAATAATATGATTGAGGGAGTTTCTAAAGGTTATACCAAAGAACTAGAATTAGTTGGTGTAGGTTATAGAGCATCTAATCAAGGTCAAAAATTAGAATTGGCTTTAGGTTTCTCTCATAGTATTACTTTAAATTTAGCTCCAGAAGTTAAGGTTGAGACAGTATCTGAAAAAGGTAAAAATCCAATCATTAAATTATCTTCATTTGACAAGCAATTAGTTGGTCAAGTAGCAGCAAAAATTCGTTCTTTCCGTAAGCCAGAGCCTTATAAAGGAAAAGGAATTAAGTTTGTAGGAGAAGTATTAAGAAGAAAAGCAGGTAAATCTGCATAATAAATAAGAGAAATTATTATGGCATTATCAAAGCTTGAAAGAAGACAACGTATTAAGCATAGAATTAGAAAAATTGTTACAGGAACTGCTGAAAAACCAAGATTATCGGTTTTTAGAAGTAACAAAGAAATTTATGCTCAATTAGTTGACGATGTAGCGGGTGTTACTTTAGCATCTGTATCATCAAGAGATAAAGAAATAGCATCAAGTTCTAAAGCAGAAGCTGCAACTGCAGTAGGTAAATCTATAGCTGAAAAAGCTAACAAAGCTGGCGTACAAATGGTTGCTTTTGATCGTAATGGGTATTTATACCACGGTAGAGTAAAAGTATTAGCAGACGCTGCTAGAGAAGCTGGTTTAAAATTTTAAGAAATTATATTATGTTAGGATATAAAAACATAGAAAGAGTAAAACCAAGCGGTTTAGAGCTTGTAGATAAATTAGTAGGTGTACAACGTGTTACTAAAGTAACTAAGGGGGGTAGAGCATTTGGTTTCTCTGCAATCGTAGTAGTTGGTGATGGTAGCGGAGTTGTAGGTCATGGATTAGGAAAGTCTAAAGATGTTGCCTCAGCTATTGCAAAAGCAGTAGAAGATGCAAAGAAAAATTTAGTACGTATTCCTATTTTAGACGGAACTTTACCTCACGAACAAAAAGGTAAGTTTGGTGGTGCGAAAGTATTCATTAAGCCAGCTTCACATGGTACCGGGGTTATCGCCGGTGGTGCAGTTCGTTCGGTATTAGAATCTGTTGGTATTAAAGACGTATTATCAAAATCTCAAGGATCATCTAACCCTCACAATGTTGTAAAAGCTACATTTGACGCTTTATTACAATTACGTAGTGCTGCAACTATAGCTAAACAAAGAGGTATATCTTTAGAGAAAGTTTTTAACGGTTAAAATTTAAGACGATGAGTAAAATTAGAATTACACAAGTAAAAAGTCAAATCGGTCGCCTTAAAAATCAAAAAAGAACGTTAGAGGCACTAGGTTTACGTAAAATGAACCAAACTGTAGAGCATGAGGCAACTCCTTCTATAGTTGGTATGGTAAATACAATTAAACACTTAGTTTCCGTAGAGGAAATTAAATAAGACATAAATAATCATGAGTTTACACAACTTAAAACCGGCAGAGGGATCTGTTAAAAAAGTTAAGAGAATTGCACGTGGTGAAGGTTCTGGTAAAGGTGGTACCGCTACAAGAGGTCACAATGGGCAAAAGTCTCGTTCAGGATATTCTCGTAAAATTGGATTTGAAGGTGGTCAAATGCCACTTCAAAGACGTGTGCCTAAATTTGGTTTTACTAACATAAATCGTAAAGAATATGTTGGTGTTAATTTAGATAAATTACAAAATTTAGTAGATAGCGGAAAAATTACTGACACTGTTAGTTTAGATGTTTTAGTAGAAAACCGTTTAGCTCGTAAAAACGACTTAGTTAAAATATTAGGTGGAGGAGAGTTAAAAGCTAAATTAAATATTACTGTACATAAATTTACTGCTACAGCTAAAGCTGCTATTGAAGCTGCTGGAGGCGAAGCGGTTACCTTATAAGAAAACTGTAAATGATGAATTTTATAAATACTTTAAAAGATATTTTCAAAATTGAAGAGTTAAAAGAAAAAATAATTTTAACTATTGGTTTAATTGCTGTATACAGGTTTATGTCGGCTGTTCCATTACCTGGGATAGATCCTACACAGCTTGCAGCATTAAAAGATCAAGCTGGAGGAGGTCTTTTAGGTTTATTAAACGCATTTACAGGAGGAGCATTTGCTAGAGCGTCAGTAATGGCACTTGGTATAATGCCTTATATTTCTGCATCTATTGTAGTTCAATTAATGGGTATTGCTGTACCTTATTTACAGAAATTACAGAAAGATGGAGAAAGTGGAAGAAAAAAGATTACACAAATTACTCGATGGTTAACTATCTTAATTACTTTGGTTCAAGGACCAACGTATATTACAGCTATTAAAACCCAATTTGGATTACCAGAATCAGCTTTCTTAGTTGGTGGTGCTACATTTTGGATTTCATCAATGATTTTATTAACAGCAGGAACCATATTTGCTATGTGGTTAGGAGAGCGTATCACTGACAAAGGAGTTGGTAACGGAATATCGTTATTAATTACAGTTGGTATTATAGCTAATTTCCCTGTTGCTTTCTTACAAGAAGTAGTTTCTAAAACAGAAAATGCTGGCGGTGGAGGAATCATGATGATTTTAATAGAGTTAATAGTTTGGTTTGTTGTAATTTTATTAACCGTATTATTAGTTACCGCAGTTCGTAAAGTAGCAGTACAATATGCTCGCCGTACCGCAGTTACAAACATTAAAGATGTTGACGGAGCAAGACAATACATTCCGTTAAAGTTAAATGCTGCAGGTGTAATGCCAATTATATTTGCACAAGCTATAATGTTTTTACCTGTTGCATTAGGTCAAAAATATCCAGCTTTAAATAGTTTAGCTGATAATTTCGGTTTATGGTATAATGTAATATTTGCTGTTTTAATTATCGTATTTAGTTATTTTTATACGGCAATTACAATACCTACTAATAAAATGGCTGAAGATCTTAAAAGAAGTAATGGTTTCGTACCAGGTTATAAACCAGGTGAAGAAACTGCTAATTATTTAGATTCTGTGTTATCAAAAATAACATTCCCAGGATCATTATTTTTAGCAGCATTATCTATTTTACCTGCAATCATTGTTAAATTTGGAGTTACTCAAAATTGGGCAATGTTTTATGGAGGAACATCTTTAATCATTATGGTAGGAGTTGCTATAGATACTATTCAGCAAATTAATTCATATTTATTAAACAGTCGATATGACGGTTTAATGAAAACAGGTAACAGTAACAGAAAATCATTAAAATAATATGGCTAAGCAACCAGCAATTCAACAAGACGGAACAATAACAGAAGCATTATCAAATGCAATGTTTCGTGTAGAATTAGAAAACGGACATATTGTAACGGCTCACATTTCAGGAAAAATGCGTATGCATTATATCAAATTGTTACCTGGAGATAAGGTGAAATTAGAAATGAGTCCGTATGATTTATCAAAGGCAAGAATTACTTACAGATATTAAAAAACAAAACTGATGAAAGTAAGAGCATCATTAAAGAAAAGAAGTGCCGACTGCAAAATAGTACGCAGAAAGGGCAGATTATATGTAATTAACAAAAAGAATCCTAGATTTAAACAAAGACAAGGGTAGTTATGGCAAGAATCGCAGGTATTGACATTCCAAAGAATAAAAGAGGAGTTATCGCTTTAACTTACATCTTTGGTATAGGAAGAAGCAGAGCTAAAAATATATTAGCAGAAGCAAAAATAGATGAGAGTATCAAAGTTCAAGATTGGACTGATGATCAAATTGCAGCAATTCGTGAGCAAGTTGGAACTTTCACTATCGAGGGAGAGTTACGTTCTGAAGTTCAATTAAACATTAAGCGTTTAATGGATATCGGATGTCAAAGAGGTATTCGTCACAGACTTGGATTACCATTAAGAGGTCAAAGAACTAAGAATAACTCTCGTACAAGAAAAGGTAAGAGAAAAACTGTAGCTAACAAGAAAAAATAATCGTTAGATTATTTTTACTAATTGTAAACAATCATGGCAAAGTCTAAAGTAACAAAGAAACGTAAAGTTGTAATTGAGTCAGTGGGAGAAGCTCACGTAACGGCATCATTTAACAACATAATTATATCTTTAACAAACAAAAAGGGAGATGTTATCTCTTGGTCTTCAGCAGGAAAAATGGGTTTTAGAGGTTCTAAAAAGAATACTCCATATGCAGCTCAATTAGCAGCAGAAGATTGCGTAGGTGTGGCTAAAGAAGCTGGATTACGTAAAGTTAAGGTATATGTAAAAGGACCAGGAAATGGTAGAGAATCTGCTATTAGATCAATTCATAATGCTGGGATAGAAGTAACTGAAATCATTGATGTTACTCCAATTCCTCATAATGGATGTCGTCCACCAAAAAGAAGAAGAGTATAAGCTGAACTAGTTTCAGTTTATATTTTTCTAAATTGATATTATTAGTATATCAATAAAAATTATAAATTTTAAACCAAGTAGGATCAAAGATTATCGAAGGAGTAAGCCTTAATTCATAATCCCTACTAAATTAATTAGAAATGGCAAGATATACAGGACCAAAAACTAAGATTGCTCGTAAATTTGGTGAAGCAATATTCGGAGATGATAAAAACTTCGAAAAAAGAAATTACCCTCCAGGACAACATGGAGTTGGTAAAAGAAGAGGTAAAAAATCTGAATATGCTATCCAGTTAATGGAAAAGCAAAAAGCTAAATATACTTACGGTATTTTAGAGCGTCAATTTAGTAACTTATTTAAAAGCGCTTCAGCTTCTAAAGGTATTACTGGTGAGGTTTTATTACAATTATGTGAGTCTCGTTTAGATAACGTTGTTTTCCGTTTAGGAGTTGCTAACTCAAGAAGAGGAGCACGTCAATTAGTATCTCACCGTCACATTACTGTGAATGGAGAGATAGTAAACATACCATCTTACAGATTAAGAGAAGGAGATGTTGTAGCTGTTAGAGAAAAATCTAAATCTTTAGAAGCTATTGAAAATGCATTAGCTTCTAATAGTAGTGTTTACGAATGGTTATCTTGGAATTCTGATCAAAAATCAGGTATTTTTATTAAAGCACCTGAAAGATTACAAATTCCTGAGAACATCAAAGAGCAGTTAATCGTAGAATTATATTCTAAGTAATAAATTAATCATATTGAAGTTCAGCCAAAGGGTTTGTCAGTATTTCTTCAAACTTATGAACCGCGCAACTGAATTACAATTAAAATGAAGAAAATATGGCAATTTTAAATTTTCAAAAGCCTGATAAAGTAATAATGATTGAATCTACAGATTTTTCTGGAAGATTCGAATTCAGACCTCTTGAACCAGGTTTTGGATTAACTATTGGAAATGCTTTGAGAAGAGTATTATTATCTTCTTTAGAAGGTTTTGCAATAACATCATTACGAGTAGATGGCGTTGATCACGAATTCTCAACGATAGAAGGAGTTGTAGAAGATGTTACAGAAATCATTTTAAATTTAAAACAAGTACGTTTTAAAAAGCAAATTGAAGAATCTGACAGAGAAACAGTTTCTATAGCTGTATCAGGACAAGAGCAATTAACAGCAGGTGATTTACAAAAATTTATTTCAGGATTTCAAGTATTAAATCCAGAATTAGTTTTATGTAACATGGATAAGTCTGTTAGCTTTAGTGCTGAAATAAGCATAGAAAAAGGTAGAGGATTTGTGCCAGCAGAAGAAAACAAAAGAGCTGGAGCACCTTTAGGAACAATTTTTACTGATTCTATTTACACTCCAATTAAGAATGTAAAGTATGCAGTAGAAAACTTTCGTGTTGAACAAAAAACAGATTACGAAAAATTAGTTTTTGATATTGACACAGATGGATCTATTAATCCTAAAGATGCATTAACTGAAGCAGCTAAAATTTTAATTCACCACTTCATGTTATTTTCGGATGAAAGAATAACTTTAGAGGCTGATGAAATAGCTCAAACTGAAACATATGATGAGGAATCATTACATATGCGTCAATTATTGAAAACGAAACTAGTAGATATGGATTTATCAGTTCGTGCTTTAAATTGTTTGAAAGCTGCAGAGGTAGATACTTTAGGAGACTTAGTATCTTTCAATAAAAGTGACTTAATGAAGTTTAGAAACTTTGGTAAAAAATCATTAACTGAATTAGAAGAGTTAGTGATTAATAAAGGACTAAATTTTGGAATGGATTTAGGTAAATATAAATTAGATAGAGATTAATCTTTCATATTTTGCTCCTCATAAAGAGTTGAAGCAAGATGAAAGCAAAACCCAAATGTCATGAGACACGGAAAGAAATTTAACCACTTAGGAAGAAAAACAGCGCATAGAAAAGCAATGTTATCAAACATGGCTTGTTCTTTAGTAGAGCATAAGCGTATTAATACTACTGTTGCTAAAGCGAAAGCTTTACGTAAGTTTATTGAGCCTTTAATTACAAAATCTAAGGCTGATACAACTCACAACAGACGTACAGTATTTAGATATTTACGTGATAAAAATGCTGTTACAGAATTATTTAAAGAAATTTCTGTAAAAGTTGCTGATAGACCAGGAGGGTATGTTCGTATTATCAAATTAGGAAATCGTCAAGGGGATAATGCTCCAATGGCAATGATTGAATTAGTTGATTATAATGAATTATACAACCCTAAAGGAAACCAAGCTAAAAAATCTACACGTCGTAGCCGTCGTGGAGGTGCTAAAAAAGCTGAAGCTGTTGCTCCTGTTGAAACTAAAACTTCACAAGAGGAAGAATAAAAATGAAAATTTTTATCAATCATATAAAAGGGATGAACATTTAATGTTTATCCCTTTTTTTATATATTTTTGCAACTCAATTACACAATACAATACACTAAACTAAATGAAATATCAATCACGTAAAAAAGCTTTAGTATTATTAGCTGATGGTACAATTTTCTATGGTAAATCAGTAGGGATAGAAGGTACGTCTACAGGAGAAATCTGTTTTAATACCGGTATGACTGGGTACCAAGAAGTATTTACTGATCCTTCTTATTTTGGACAATTAATGGTTACTACAAATGCTCACATAGGTAATTATGGTGTTAATAATGAAGAAATAGAGTCTGAAGGAATTAAAATTTCAGGATTAATTTGTCGAAACTTTAGTTTTACACATTCAAGAGTTGATTCTGATGGAAATTTAAAAGATTGGTTTGAAAAACATAATCTTGTAGCAATTTCTGATGTAGATACAAGAGCATTAGTATCTTATATTAGAGATAATGGTGCTATGAATGCTATTATTTCAACAGAAGTTGATAATATTGAAAATTTAAAGAAACAGTTATCTGAAATCCCTAATATGGAAGGTTTAGAACTTGCTTCTAAAGTATCTACAAAAGAACCTTATTTTATAGGAGATGAAAATGCACCAATTAAAATTTCAGCATTAGATATAGGAATAAAAAAGAATATACTTAGAAATTTTGTTAAGAGAGATGCGTATGTAAAGGTGTATCCTTATAATGCTACTTTTAAGGAAATGAGTGAATTTAATCCTGATGGCTATTTTATATCAAATGGACCTGGTGATCCTGAACCTTTAATAGATGCTCAAAATACAGCAAAAGATATTATAGCAAATGATTTACCTTTATTTGGTATTTGTTTAGGACATCAAGTAATAGCATTGGCTAATGGTATTTCTACTTATAAAATGCATAATGGTCATAGAGGAATTAATCACCCAGTGAAAAATTTACTTACAGGAAAAGGTGAAATTACATCTCAAAATCATGGATTTGCAATTAATAGAGAAGAAACTGAAGCACATAATGATGTAGAAATTACTCATGTTCATCTAAATGATAATACTGTAGCTGGTATTAGAATGAAAAATAAAAATGTTTTTTCTGTACAATATCATCCTGAAGCTAGCCCTGGACCACATGATGCAGAATATTTATTCGATCAATTTATAGAAAATATAAAAAAGGCGAAAGCTTAATATAAATTCCCGCTTTTCTGCGGGAATTTATATTTGATAACGTTTTCGTAAAATCACAATAATATAAGATAATAAAAAGGCAGTATTTTGTAAATTTACTACCTTAAATATACTAATAAACAAAAACAACTATGAGTATTATAATCAATATCCATGCACGTCAAATTTTTGATTCTAGAGGTAATCCTACAGTAGAAGTAGATGTAACTACTGAAAATGGTTTTACAGGTAGAGCGGCTGTACCATCAGGAGCTTCTACCGGAGAACATGAAGCAGTAGAGTTACGTGACGGAGGTGCCGCATATATGGGTAAAGGTGTTTTAAAAGCAGTTGAAAATGTTAATACATTAATAGCTCAAGAATTATTAGGAGTATCAGTTTTTGAACAAAACATGATTGACAAAATAATGATTGACTTAGATGGTACTCCAAATAAATCTAAACTAGGAGCTAACGCAATACTAGGTGTTTCATTAGCAGCAGCAAAAGCAGCGGCAAATGAATTAGGGTTGTCATTATATCGTTACATAGGCGGTGTTTCAGCAAATACATTACCTGTGCCAATGATGAATATAATTAATGGAGGATCACATTCTGATGCTCCGATTGCATTTCAAGAGTTTATGGTAATGCCAGTAAAAGCTGAAAACTTTACCGAAGCAATGCAAATAGGTTCAGAAATTTTCCATCACTTAAAGAAAGTTTTACATGATAGAAATTTATCTACTGCTGTAGGTGATGAAGGTGGTTTTGCACCAACTTTAGAAGGAACCGAAGACGCAATTGAAACTATTGAATTAGCAACTAAAAATGCTGGGTATAAGTTTGGTGAAGAAGTAATGATTGCTTTAGATTGTGCTGCAGCTGAATTTTTTGTTGATGGAAAATATGATTATACCAAGTTTGAAGGTAGTAAAGGTAAAGTAAGAACTAGTCAAGAACAAGCTGATTATTTAGCAGAATTAGCATCTAAATATCCTATAATTTCTATTGAGGATGGAATGGATGAAAATGACTGGGACGGTTGGAAATATTTAACTGAAAAAATAGGAGACAAGGTTCAATTAGTAGGAGATGATTTATTTGTAACTAATGTAGATCGATTATCTAGAGGAATAGAAAACGGAATTGCTAACTCTATTTTAATTAAAGTAAATCAAATTGGTACTTTAACAGAAACCATTGCTGCTGTTAATATGGCTCATAATGCAGGTTATACATCAGTAATGAGTCATAGATCAGGAGAAACTGAAGATAATACTATTGCAGATTTAGCCGTAGCATTAAATACAGGACAAATAAAAACGGGATCAGCATCTAGATCTGATCGTATGGCAAAATATAATCAGTTATTACGTATAGAAGAAGAATTAGCTGATGTAGCTTTTTTTCCACAGGAAAAAGCATTTAAAATATAATAAGATAATTCTTATTTAAAAGAAAAATAAAGCTTGTAAGGTTGTCTTACAAGCTTTGTTTTTTATAAAATTTTTAGATAAAGAAATTTTATTTTTTTATGTTAAAAATCTATGACTATCAATTTTTTAAATTTATAAAAAATGGTATCTTCGCAACTCACTTCAATTATAAAAATTTTTAGATAAAAAATGGCAGATATAGCAAAGTTACAAGTTGGCGAAAATACGTATGAATTTCCTTTGATAACAGGAACGGAAAATGAAACTGCAATTGATATTAAAACGTTGAGAGGCGCTACTGGTGGACTTATAACAATTGATCCTGGATATAAGAATACAGGTTCTTGTCAAAGTGCTATTACATTTTTAAATGGAGAAGAAGGAATTTTAAGATATAGAGGTTACTCAATTGAAGAACTTGCTGAAAAAGCAGATTTCTTAGAAGTAGCATATTTGTTGATTTTTGGTGAATTACCAACAAAAGAACAATTACAGAAATTCCATGATGATGTAAGATCTAAAGCTATCGTTGATGAAGATATAAAGAAAATTATTGATGCTTTTCCTAAAAATGCTCACCCTATGGGAGTGTTGTCATCATTAACTAGTGCGTTAGTATCATTTAATCCAACTTCTGTAAATGTTGATTCAGAAGAAGATATGTACAATGCTATAGTTAAAATTTTAGGAAAATTTCCTGTTTTAGTAGCTTGGACAATGCGTAAAAAACAAGGATTACCTTTAAATTATGGTTCTAAGAATTTAGGGTATGTAGAAAACATTATGAAAATGATGTTTGAGCAACCTAATGAAGAGTATGCAATAAACCCAATAATTAAAGATGCATTAGATAAATTATTAATATTACATGCAGATCACGAACAAAACTGTTCTACATCAACTGTAAGAATTGTTGGTTCATCACATGCAGGATTGTTTGCTTCATTATCAGCTGGAATCTCAGCTTTATGGGGTCCATTACATGGAGGTGCAAATCAAGCTGTATTGGAAATGTTGGAAGCTATTAGACAAGATGGTGGAGATACTAAGAAGTACATGGCAAAAGCTAAAGACAAGAATGATCCTTTCCGTTTAATGGGATTCGGACATAGAGTATATAAAAACTTTGACCCTAGAGCTAAAATTATTAAAGTAGCAGCTGATGAAGTTTTAGCAGATTTAGGTATTGATGACCCAATTTTAGATATTGCTAAAGCATTAGAACAAGAAGCTCTTAACGATGAATATTTCGTTAAAAGAAAATTATACCCAAATGTTGATTTCTATTCAGGAATTATATATAGAGCTATGGGCATACCAGTTGAAATGTTTACAGTAATGTTTGCATTAGGTCGTTTACCTGGTTGGATTGCACAATGGAGAGAAATGCGTTTAGGAAAAGAACCAATAGGGCGTCCTCGTCAAGTTTATACAGGTGAAAACCACAGAGATTTTGTAAAGATTAGTAAAAGATAAAATATACTAAAAATGTCATTTAATATTTAGATGACATTTTTTATTGAATTCATATTATGAAAGAAATAAAAATTATAAAAAACAGATCTGATATTGGCGCTGGTACTAGAGGATCTGACATGGGAATTGATGCTATTGAAATTGCAGCAATAAACAAAGGAAGTAATTATTTTGAGCAATTTGAATTTGAAGACGTAATTACTAAAAATGAATCTGTTTATAGTAAAGAGAATAATTCATTTGCTAAGAGAATAGAAAATGTATTTAATCAGTGTAAAAGGTTATCTAATCATGTAAAAGTAAACTTACAGGAAGATAAATTTCCAATTGTTATTTCTGGAGATCACTCGTCTGCATTAGGAACTATTAGTGGTGTTAAAGCTGCTAACTCAACAAAAAGAGTAGGAGTAGTGTGGATTGATGCTCATGGAGATTTACATTCGCCATATACATCGCCTTCAGGTAATATTCATGGTATGCCTTTAGCAGCAGCAATAAGTGATGATAATTTAGATTGTCAAGTAAATGATATTGATAGAGAAACTGCTGAGTTATGGGATAGAATGAAAAACATAGGTGTTCCAGGACAAAAAGTACAAGCAGAAGATGTTATTTTCTTTGGAGTAAGAGATACTGAAGAACCAGAGGATAAACAAATGGAAAAACATGGAATTAAAAACTACAAAGTAGCTGAAGTTAGATACCGTGGATTAGAAGTTTGTGTAAGTGAAGCACTTGAAAAGTTAAGTAATTGTGATGTAATCTACGTTTCTTTTGATGTTGATGCTATGGATTGTGATATGGTTTCGTATGGTACGGGAACTCCAGTACCAAAGGGATTTGATCAATATGAGATAATAGATATTATAAATCAATTATTAGAAAGTAAGAAAGTAGCTTGCTTAGAATTTGTTGAAGTAAATCCGCTATTAGATTTCAAAGGAAATAAAATGGCAGAAACTGCTTTTGATGTTCTTGAAAAGGTAACAGAAACTATTAAAAAAATATAATACAGTTATATTTAAGTATAATGAAACTAGCCTATAAGGCTAGTTTTTTTGTTTTTAATAAATTTTGAAAAGAGTATTGCTAGTTTAAATAAACTATTATATTTGTCATTGTAAACTTTAGGAGTAGCTAGGAAACTAGTTTGAGAAATATCCTTGGAACCTGATATGGTTAACACCAACGTAGGAAAAAGTTATTATTTTTAGTTTAGTATTTAGCTTAATAAGCAATACTAAAAACTTCTTCTATAGTTTACTTAAACATGTTAATATGATAAACATAAAAGTAAACGACATTAATCAACAATTTTCGAGTTCACTAACCATAGAACAATTAGTTTTCAAACTTCAAATTGTAACTAACGGTATTGCTATTGCCATTAATGATAGTGTGATTAAAAAAGAGAGTTGGGAAACAAAAGAACTTAAAAATAACGATAAAGTTTTAATTATAAAATCTACTCAAGGAGGATAAAATTTTCAAAACAAACTAACAATATTCTATAATTTACCTTACACAATTATGAAGAAAAAAGATACTGCACCAAGTAATGGAATAACTAGACATCCATTTCCAAATTCAAACAAAATTTATGTTCAAGGAGAAATACATCCTGATATTAAAGTTGCTATGAGAGAAATAGAATTGAGTGATACTGTTGATTCTATGACAAAAAAAAGAACTCCTAATGAACCAGTAACGATTTATGACACCTCAGGACCTTATACCGACCCTACTAAAGAAATTAATATTCATAACGGTATTGAACGTATTAGAGAATCATGGATTTTAGAAAGAGAAGATGTAGATGAATTAGCTACTTTTTCATCAGAATATTGTAATGAGCGTTTAAATGATAAAAGTTTAGATCATTTACGTTTTAGCTTAAAACATAAGCCAAAGCGAGCTAAAAAAGGACAAAATGTAACTCAGTTACATTATGCTAAAAAAGGAATTATAACTCCAGAGATGGAATATATTGCAATTCGTGAGAATCAACGAATTGATGAAGTAACACGTTTGTCAAAGCAACATCCAGGACAAGATTTTGGAGCAAGTATTCCAGCAAAAATAACCCCAGAGTTTGTTAGAGAAGAAGTAGCAAGAGGTCGTGCAGTAATACCTTCAAATATAAATCATCCTGAAGCTGAACCTATGATTTTAGGACGTAACTTCTTAGTGAAAATTAATGCAAATATTGGTAATTCAGCAACAACATCTTCAATTGAAGAAGAAGTAGAAAAAGCTGTTTGGGCTTGTCGTTGGGGAGCAGATAATATAATGGATTTATCTACAGGAAAAAACATTCATGAAACGCGTGAATGGATTATTCGTAATTCACCTGTTCCAGTTGGTACTGTACCAATTTACCAAGCTTTGGAAAAGGTAAATGGAATAGCTGAAGATTTAACATGGGAAATTTTTAGAGATACTTTAATAGAGCAAGCTGAACAAGGAGTAGATTATTTTACAATACATGCAGGAGTTCGTTTACGTTATGTGCCTATGACAGCTAAGCGTATTACAGGAATAGTATCTCGTGGTGGTTCAATCATGGCTAAATGGTGTTTAGCACATCATAAGGAGAGTTTTTTATATACACATTTTGAAGAGATTTGTGAAATAATGAAAGCGTATGATGTTGCTTTTTCGTTAGGAGACGGTTTACGTCCAGGTTCTATTGCTGACGCTAACGATGAGGCACAATTTGCTGAACTAGAAACTTTAGGAGAATTAACTAAAATAGCAAGGAAACACGAAGTTCAATGCTTTATTGAAGGACCTGGTCATGTACCAATGCACATGATAAAAGCGAATATGGACAAGCAATTAGAAGCTTGTGATGAAGCACCTTTTTATACACTAGGGCCGTTAACAACTGATATTGCTCCCGGTTATGATCATATTACGTCTGGTATTGGAGCTGCCATGATTGGTTGGTTTGGATGTGCCATGTTGTGTTATGTAACACCAAAAGAACATTTAGGATTACCTAATAAAGAAGATGTACGAACAGGAGTAGTTACCTACAAGTTAGCTGCACATGCTGCTGATTTAGCTAAAGGTCATCCAGGGGCACAACATAGAGATGATGCTTTAAGTAAAGCTCGATTTGAGTTCCGTTGGGAAGATCAGTTTAATTTAGGGTTAGATCCTGAATTAGCTCGTGAATACCATGATGAAACTTTACCAGCTGAAGGTGCAAAAATTGCTCATTTCTGTTCTATGTGCGGACCAAAATTTTGTTCTATGAAAATATCACAAGAGGTTCGTGATTTTGCAGCAGTTAATAAAGTTGAAGGTGATGAAGTATTTGCAAAAGGAATGGAAGAAAAATCTAAAGAGTTTAAAGATAAAGGTTCAGAAGTATATCTATAATCTATTGTTAATTATGAGTTGCAAATTAATATATAGTTAGATATTTGTAACTCATAATTCTTAATTTAAATTTAATGATTGTTTTAATAGCTCCAGAGAACGATATAGAAAATGAAATTAAAATCTTACATCAATTATTTGAAAAGGGTTTAGAGTTTTATCATTTTAGGAAGCCATATAAGAATTATGAAGACCATGTTTTGTATTTAAATCAAATAGATAAAAAATACCATGATAGAATAGTAGTTCATTATTTTCATGAATTAATTAATGAATTCAATTTAAAAGGTATTCATTTTCAAGAGCAAAAAAGGAGAGATGTCTTAGAGAATGGGAGTCAGTATTTTATTAGCTTAAATATGATAGGTAAAACAATGAGTAGTTCTTTTCACGAGCCTGAAGAATTAGATAGCTGTGATATAGAATTTGATTACCATTTATTGAGTCCAGTATTTTCGTCAATATCTAAAAAAGGATATGAAGGTAAAGGTTTTGATGTAAATCATATTGATAAAATGATTATAGGTATTGGAGGTATAAATGATAATACCATAAAAGAAACCATTCAACTGGGGTTTCAAGGTATTGGAGTTTTAGGCGGTGTTTGGAATACTGAAAACCCTATTGAGAGTTTTAAAAATATTAAGGAAGAATACGAAAAGTCAATATAAAAATTGAATACTAAAACTTACATATTAACCATAGCTGGTATTGATCCATCAAGCGGAGCAGGAATCACATCAGATATTAAAACATTTGAAGCCCACGGGTTGTATGGCCTATCTGTTTGTACTGCAGTTACCGTTCAAAATGATATTGCCTTTAAAGATTGTATTTGGATTGAAAAAGAAACAATTGTTAATCAAATAACAACACTTTTTGAACGATTTTCAATATCAGTAGTTAAAATAGGAATTATTCAGTCATGGAAAATTTTATTAGAAGTACTTCAAGTATTAAAAAAAATAAACCCATCAATAAAGATAGTATTAGATCCTGTTTTAAAAGCAAGTGCGGGTTTTGATTTTCATTCGAAACAAGACCTGAAAGTATTTGAGAAAGTTTTAAATCATTGCGACTTTTTAACACCAAATTATAATGAAATAAAAGAATTATTTCCTGATAAAACTGTTGAAGAAACAATTGAATTTATTTCAGAAAGAACAAATATTTATTTGAAAGGAGGTCATAGAGAAGATAAAAAAGGTTGGGATGAAGTTTATTATAGTAAAATAGTAAAAATGAACATTCCACCTATAGCCACTACTGTTTATCAAAAACATGGAAGTGGTTGTGTATTATCATCAGCATTAGCGTCAAATTTAATGAAAGAAATTCCTTTAGAAGATGTTTGTAAAAATGTAAAAAGATATACAGAAGAGTTTTTAAACTCAAATGAATCTTTGTTAGGTAAACACAAGTATAAGAAATAAATAAAGTAAGATAAAAAAAACGGGATATAAATATCAAATAGAGAAAGAATTGATTAATCGAAATTGGGAAATAATCGAAATTAATTCAAATATAGAATGGTGGGATGATGAAAATTGGAAAATTCAATTTAAATTTAATCATAGAATTTTACTGTATATATGTTTTATAGTTGACCCACAGTTTTCTAGAAATAGAAAGAAAGGTAAAGAAATTTATGAAATAAAAGCTACATCTAGATTTCCAATGAATTGGAATGATAATTTAAATGTAATTGGTTCAATTAGTTTAACAAAAAGAAAGTTTGATGTAAAATTTGATAAATTTATTGAAGACATAGAAATATTCAAAAAAAACAAGAATGATAAGTAAATTACACTATATAACTCAGGGGAAAACAGCTGAAGAGCATTTAGAAAATATTCAAAGAGCATGTTCATCAGGAGTAGAATGGGTGCAGTTACGCTTAAAAAACGTTGACCCTAAAACAATTTTAGAAACTGCTAAAAAGGCAAGAGAAATTACTGCACATTATCAAACTAGATTAATTATAAATGATTACTATAAAGTAGCAAAAGAAGTGAATGCAGATGGAGTACATCTTGGAAAAAAAGATGCTTGTCCATTAAAAGTTCGTGATTATTTAGGTAAATTTTATAGTATTGGAGGAACGGCAAATACTTTAGAAGAATGTAAAGAGTTGTTAACTAAAAAAGTTGATTATATTGGTTTAGGGCCTTTTCAATTTACTGAAACTAAAAAGAATTTAAGTCCTGTAATAGGGGAAGCTGGATATAAAGTATTGATTGAAGAATTAAATTCGGAAACCCCTATAATAGCTGTAGGAGGCATTACTTTAGATACAGTTACAAGTATAATAAAAACGGGTGTTTTTGGAGTAGCTGTTTCTGGAGCAATAACTAACGATTTTACTAGTATTCCTGTTTTCCATCAATTATTAAAAGCTCCAAGTACTAATGAACAAGTTTATAAACTAGATGATAACAAATAAAAATGATAAATACCAAACTAACAATAGCAGATAAAACTTTTTCATCTAGGTTATTTACAGGAACAGGAAAATTTAGTTCATCTCAGTTAATGAAAGAATCTTTAATAGCATCAGAAAGTGAACTAATAACTGTTGCATTAAAAAGAGTAGATGTTCAAAATGAAGAGGATGATATATTATCACACTTAAATCATTCAAGAATTAATTTGTTACCTAATACTTCAGGAGTTAGAACAGCAAAAGAGGCAGTTTTTGCAGCTGAATTATCTAGAGAAGCATTAGAAACTAATTGGGTTAAATTAGAAATTCATCCAGATCCAAGATATTTATTACCAGACCCTATTGAAACTTTAAAAGCAGCTGAAGAGTTGGTAAAACAGGGATTTGTTGTAATGCCTTATATTCATGCAGATCCAGTTTTATGCAAACGTTTAGAAGAGGTAGGAACACAATGTGTAATGCCATTAGGCGCACCAATTGGAAGTAATAAAGGATTAAAAACGATAGAGTTTTTAGAAATAATAATTGAACAATCTAATGTTCCTGTTATTGTTGATGCTGGTATTGGAGCACCATCGCATGCTGCATACGCAATGGAAATTGGCGCCGATGCAGTATTAGTGAATACTGCAATTGCTGTATCTAAAAATCCAGTGGTTATGGCAACGGCTTTTAAAATGGCAGTAGAATCTGGGAGAATGGCTTATGAAGCAAAATTAGCTCCCGTTAGAAATAAAGCGGAAGCTAGTAGTCCATTAACAAGTTTTTTGAATTAATAAAGTTATACTTTCTTTTATGTTAATTATAAAGAAAGAATAAAAAATGTAGAATGAATTCGATAGAAAACGAAAATTCAAAAAGTTTCATAGATACTTTTGGTCAATATAATTGGGATGTAGAATTAGAAAGTATTTTTAGTAAAACTACATCTGATGTTGAACAAGCACTGGTAAAAAGTAAAAGAAGTTTAGAAGATTTTAAAGCTTTAATTTCACCTGCAGCAAAACCGTTTTTAGAAGAAATGGCACATATGAGTAGCGTGCTAACAAAAAAGCGTTTTGGAAATACTATACAAATGTATGCTCCAATGTACTTAAGTAATGAGTGCCAAAACATATGTACTTATTGTGGGTTTAGTTTAACAAATAAAATACCTCGACGAACTTTAACAGATGAAGAGATATTAAAGGAAGTTACTTTTCTAAAAAATAAAGGGTATGACCATATTTTATTAGTTACAGGAGAAGCAAATAAAACAGTTGGTGTAAATTATATAAATAATGCAATCAAATTAATCCGTTCTCAGTTTTCAAATATAACGATTGAAGTTCAACCATTAGATCAAAATGAGTATGAGCTACTTATAGAAAATGGTTTATATGCGGTTTTAGTATATCAAGAAACATATCATAAAGAGGAATATAAAAAACATCATCCTAAAGGAAAGAAATCTAATTTTAAGTATCGTTTAGAAACTCCAGATAGGTTAGGAAAAGCTGGTGTTCATAAAATAGGATTAGGAGCTTTATTTGGTTTGGAAGATTGGCGTGCAGATAGTTTTTTTACAGCGTTGCATTTAAAATATTTACAAAAAACCTATTGGAAAACTAAGTATTCTATTTCATTTCCTCGATTGCGCCCGCATTCAGGTGGATTAGAACCAAAAGTTGAAATGACTGATGCAGATTTAGTACAATTAATATGTGCATTTCGTTTGCTTGATGAAGATGTTGAATTATCAATGTCTACTAGAGAAAGTGAAGTTTTTAGAAATAATATTGTTAATTTAGGAGCAACATCTATTAGTGCAGAATCAAAAACAAATCCAGGAGGATATTCAGTAGAACCACAATCCTTAGAACAATTTGAAATATCTGATGAACGTAGTACCGAAGAAATAGTACTAATGTTAAAAGAAAAAGGGTTGGAAGTAGTGTGGAAAGATTGGGAAGTTTTTAGTTAATTTAACATAGCTAGAAGTTCTCTTTGATTGTCTTTTATTAATAGAAAAGAATAATTAGTTAAAATGAGTTTAACTCCAGAAGAAAAAAAGCAGTATAACCGTCACCTTATTTTAGATAAAATAGGAGAAGAAGGTCAATTGAAATTAAAGAAGGCTAAAGTTTTGGTTATTGGAGCAGGAGGACTAGGATGTCCTGTGTTACAATACTTAACTGCTGCAGGAGTTGGTAATATTGGAATTATAGATGATGACGAAATAGATCAAAGTAATTTACAACGTCAAATTTTATATACCATAGATGATATAGGCTTATCCAAAGCAGAAACGGCATCAAAACGATTGTCTAAATTAAATCCATTTGTAATCTTTACAGTATATAAAGAAAAGCTAACTCGAGCGAATGCAATTCAGTTATTTGAAAACTACGATGTTATTGTAGATGGAAGTGATAATTTTTCAACACGATATTTGACTAATGATGCTTCTCTATTAACGAATAAACCTTTAGTTTATGGGGCCATTTTTAAGTTTGAAGGGCAGGTAAGTGTTTTTAATTACAAAAAGAGTGCAACTTATAGGTGTTTATATCCTTCACCTCCAAAACCAGATAAATCTCCAAATTGTTCCGAAATTGGAGTTTTGGGTGTGTTGCCAGGAATTATAGGAAGTCTTCAAGCAAATGAAACAATTAAAATAATTTGTGAAACGGGTGAGGTGTTAGCAAATAAATTATTGATGTATGATACACTAAGTATGCGTCAAATGATATTGAAATTCGAAAGAACAGAAAAAGCTGAGGTTACCGAGTTAGAAGAAGACTATGATTTTTTCTGTGGGATAAAATCAATGAATAATGAAATTTCATTGGGTGAATTACAAAATAATTTAGAGATGTATAATTTGTTGGATGTTCGAGAATACTGGGAACGTGAAGAACACCATATAGGAGGACAGCACATTCCGTTAGGAGAAATTCCAAAAAGATATTTAGAACTAGATACTTCAAAACCGATAGTAGTATATTGTAGATCAGGAATGCGAAGCAAAAAAGCAATTAATGTATTAGAGGGTGAGTTGAATAATACTGTTTTTGTGAATTTAAAAAATGGCATCAAATAAAAAATTAGATATTTAACTAATTTTAATCACTTAAAAGTATACTAAGAACTTAGTGTTTATGCGTTTATTTGTATTTACCTTTGTAGCGTAAATCAATAAAAGGGCATTAGATGTTAGATTATGTAGTAATTGGAGGAGCGCAAGCAGGATTGTCTATGGCTTACCATTTAGGAAAAATGGATAAAAAGTTTATAGTTCTTGATGGAGAAAATGAAATTGGTGCTTCTTGGTTGAATAGATGGGATTCTTTAAAACTTTTTACCCCCACAGAGTATAATCATTTACCGGGATTAAAATTTAATGCCCCCAAAGGGTATTACCCTTCAAAAGTTGAAGTTAGTAATTATTTTAAATCTTATGTTGAAAAAAATAGTATTCCAATACAGCTAAATACTCTAGTAACTTCTGTTAGTAAAACTAAAGAAGGTTTTTTTATTAAGTATAAAGATGGGAGTATTGAGGCAAAAAACGTAGTAGTTGCAACAGGTCCTTTTCATATTCCTTATACACCACCTTGTCATACTAAAATATCTGATAGTATACTTCAAATGCATAGTAACTATTATAAAAATAAAAACCAGTTACAAAACGGTGATACATTAGTTGTAGGCGGGGGAGATTCTGGGTATCAAATTTTAAATGAAATATCTGAGAACTCTTCAAGAACTGTTTATTTTTCTGGAGATACTTCTGTAAAATCGTTACCCCAACAGTTTTTAGGTAAAACATTATGGTGGTGGTTTACTTTAATCGGTTTTTTAAGTTATAGTAAGTATAGTTGGATTGGGAAAAAAATTAGTTCTTCTTCTCAACCAGTTATAGGAACAGATGTAAAGGGAATACTTTCTCGAAAAAATGTAGTTTGCGTTGGAAGAACAAGGGATGCATTTAAAAACGATATCCATTTTGAAAAGAATAAAATTTCTACTATTAAAAATATTGTTTGGGCAACTGGGTATCGTCCGAACTTTAAATGGATTGAAGGACTAGAGTTAGATGAAGGAAATTATCCTAAAAACTATAGAGGTGTAAGTAATATAGAAGGTTTATACTTTATAGGGTTACCTTGGATGTTTACTAGAGGATCAGCAACATTGGGAGGAGTTTCAAAAGATGCTAGTTATTTAGCTGATATAATGCGCAAAAAATAAGAAATATTTTTACCTTCGTAGTATGAAGCAAACTACCAATACTATCTTAATGGTTCGCCCTTCTAGTTTTAGAATGAACGAACAAACTGCTGTTAATAATTATTACCAACAGGAATTAGCTGGAATGTTACCCGTAACTATTAATGCTAAAGCACAGGAAGAATTTGATGATTTTGTTGGTAAATTAGAAGGAGTAGGAGTAGAGGTGGTAGTAATTGAAGATACTAAAACACCAGATACACCAGATGCTTTGTTTCCTAATAACTGGATTTCTTTTCATGAAAATGGAGATGTTGCCGTATATCCAATGTTTGCTGAAAATAGACGTCTTGAAAAAAGAGATGATGTATTAGAGGTTTTAGAGAGTAAAGGATTTATAATAGAAAATGTTATTGATTATTCTGAGGCTGAAGAAGAAGGCATTTTTTTAGAAGGAACTGGAAGTATGATTTTAGATCGCACTAACCAAAAAGCCTATTGTGCTTTATCACCTAGAGCAGATGAGGAGTTATTTATTGAGTTTTGTGAAGATTTTGAATATACACCTGTAGTTTTTGTTGCAAATCAAACGGTAGGAAGTAACAGAGAAGCTATTTATCATACTAATGTTATGATGTGCGTAGCAGAAACTTTTGTAGTAGTTTGTATAGATGCTATTGATGATAAAAAAGAAAGAAAAGAGTTAGTAAAACATTTTAAGTCTGATGGAAAAGAGGTTATTGCCATAACTGAAAAACAAGTAACTCAGTTTGCAGGAAATATGTTACAGCTTATAGGAAATGATGATGAACGTTTTTTAGTAATGAGTTCTTCTGCCTACAATTCATTAACTGAAAATCAGGTAGCTATAATTGAAAAGCATTGTAAAATAGTACACAGTTCACTTGAAACTATTGAAACTTGTGGAGGTGGTAGTGCTCGTTGTATGATGGCGGAAGTGTTTTTAAAAAAATAAATTTGTTGATTTTTATTATTCTCAGCCCTTTTTATAGTTATATCTAATAATTTATTATGATGAAAAGATTAATTATTCTATCAGATTTATGGGGAGAAAAGAAAGCAACATGGTTAACAAATTATACAGAACTATTAAAAAATGATTTTGAAATTGTTTTTTATGATAGCTGTGAACTAGCTGAAATTAATACAACGATTTATACAGAAGAAAACCTGCATCAGCAATTTGTAAATGGCGGTATTGAAAAAGCTATTTCTAAACTTTTCGAAATTGAAAAACAAAATGATACAATAGTACTTGCGTTTAGTATAGGAGGAACTATAGCTTGGAATTTTGCAATGCAAAGTAATAGAAAATTATTAATGTACTGTATTTCTTCTACTAGATTAAGATATGAGTCTAAAAAACCTTTGGGTAATATTTTCTTATATTTTTCAGAAAATGATAGGTTTGTGCCTAAGGATACTTGGTTTAAAATAATGAATTTACCTATTCTAAAAGTAAAAGGAAATCATGATATATATAGAGATAAAAACTTTGCAACATTTGTTTGTAAAGAAATTATAAATAAAAAGGATTTCAATTAAATTGAAATCCTTTTTATTTAATTCAAGTTTTTTTTAAGCTATAGAAGTATTGGTTATTTTATAATTCTTATAGTATTGCATTAAAATAAAAGAACAAATAACTGATGAAGCAATTCCTTCAATAGCTAAAGCAAAAACAATTAAAGATAAATTTAAGTTTTTACCCCAAAAAGAAGAGTTTCCTAATACGGTAATTAGTTCAGGATCAATAAATCCAACATAAATTATTAAGCCTAAAATGGTAAGGCCTACGGCTAAAATTGAAGTTCCTACTCCTATTGAAAAATTTGAAAAGTATAATGATTCTTGATTTAGTTTAATGTTTGTTTTTATAGCCTTGTTTATTCCCCAAAGCACAAAAACAAAATTTAATAAACGTAATTCAGAAACATTATTTAAACCCAATATTTTCATTAAAAAAAAGAACCCGACAATACCTCCAAAAATAAGTAAGGCATTGTTAATGATTATTTTATTTTTTGACATAATTGTATATTTAAAATTACATATCTCTTAAATATACGAAATATATTCGTTAAAGTATTGTTTTTTAGATGAGTGAACACATAAGTTCAATGAATTGTTAATGAACTTATGTGTATTTGTAAATAATTAACTAATATTAAATTAATGATTCTTTTAATATTGTTATAGGATGCTTAGCAATACGTTTGGTACCGTCATAAATTTGATGTCGACAACTTGTTCCTGCAGCAACAATTTCTGTTTGCTTAGAACAGTTTCTAATTTTAGGAAATAAAGTATCTTCACCCACTTGCATACTTACTTTATAGTGCTCTTTTTCATATCCAAAAGAACCAGCCATTCCACAACAACCAGTATTCATAATTGTTACTTTGTAATTTTCAGGTATGTTTAATATACTAAATGAAGCATGAGTACTAGATAATGCTTTTTGATGACAGTGACCATGAATTTTTAGTTCTTTAGCATCACTCGTGAAAATAGAAATATCAATATTATTTTTTTTGTGTTCGTTAGCTAAAAACTCTTCAATAGTAAATGTGTTTTTTGCAATTTCTTTTGCTCCTAGTTTATCATCTGCTAAACGAATATATTCATCTCTAAAAGTTAAAATAGCAGAAGGCTCTATACCTATTAAAGGGGTTTCATTAGAAATTAAATTTTTAAAAACAGCAATGTTCTTATTGGTTATTTCTTTAGCTTCCTTTAAAAAACCTTTTGAAATATAACTACGTCCGCTTTCTTCATGTTTTATTGATTTTACTTCATAACCTAGTTTTTCTAAAACAATTACTGTGTCTTTCCCTATTTCAGTATCATAATAATTGGTAAATTCATCATTAAATAGATAAACAGTTTTATTTGTAGTTTTTGAGGTGTGCTTTTTTAACCAAGCTTCTAAAGGTTGTTTATCTAATTTAGGAACACTTCGTTCGGTAGCTACACCCATTACTTTTTTAGCAATCGTTGTGTTGGTAAAAAAGTTTGTTAAAGCAGGGAGCTTACTTCCTAATTTGTTGTATTTTGAATTGTTTGCAAATAATTTACTGCGGAAAGAATAGCCATTAGTTTCTTGATATTGATATAAAAACTCTGCTTTCATAGAGGCAATATCAACATTACTTGGGCATTCTGTAGCACAAGCTTTACAGCTTAAGCATAAATCTAAAATATCTTTTAATTCTTTAGAATCAAATTTGTTTTTTGCTGTATTATTTGTCAATACTTCACGTAAAGTATTTGCTCTTGCACGGGTGGATTCTTTTTCATTTCGTGTAGCTCTATAACTAGGGCATAAAGTTCCTCCAGCTTCAGGTGACTTTCTACAATCTCCAGAACCATTACATTTTTCTGCTAACTTTAATATCCCTTCACTATCCGAAAAATCTTGTATTGTATCAATTTTAGGTTCAACCCGATCAATTTCATAACGTAAGCTTTTATCCATAGGAAAAGCGTCAGTAATTTTTCCTTTATTAAAAATGTTATTAGGATCAAAAGCTTTTTTGATTCTACGTAATAATTGATAATTATTCTCACCAATCATTAAAGGAATAAATTCAGCACGAACAATTCCATCTCCATGTTCACCACTAAATGAACCTTGGTATTTTTTTACTAATTCAGCAGTTTCAGTAGTTATTTTTCTGAAAAGAGAAACATCTTCCTGCTTTTTTAAATTTAAAATTGGACGTAAGTGTAATTCACCTGCACCAGCATGGGCATAATAAACTGCGTCTTGCTGATATTTATCCATAATTTGAGTAAACTCTTCAATATATTCTGGTAAATCGTTTAAGGCAACAGCAGTATCTTCAATACAAGCAACTGCTTTCATGTCTCCAATAATATTACCTAATAACCCCAAGCCAGCTTTTCTTAAGTGATGAACTTTAGCAATATCTTTTCCGTAAACTTTTGGATAATGATAGCCAAAATTATTAGTTTCTAAATCTTTAATAAGTTTATCAGCTAAAACTTCTGCTTGTTCTATTGTGTTAGCAGAAACTTCTAGCATTAATACAGCTTCAGGATCTCCTTGTAAAAAGAAACGATTTTTAGTTTGTTCACGGTTATTCTTAGTACAGTCTAAAATCACTTTATCCATAAGTTCACAAGCATATAAATTATGATTCATAGCTGTAACTGTGGCTTTTAAACTTTCGTTTACACTTGTAAAATGAGGACATACCATAATGCTTTGAGTAGGTGGTAAATCATCAAGTTGTATGGTAATTGAAGTAGAAAAAACTAAAGTACCTTCACTACCAGATAAAAATTTAGCAGGGTTTATAGTTGGTTCATTACCCCCAAATAAATCTGAGGTTAAAAATTCATCAACAGCATACCCAGTATTTCTTCTATGAATACTTTCTTTAGGGAACTCTTTTTTTATTTCTTGTTGAATAATTTTTTGTGAAAGCTCATTATAAATTGAACTATAAATTTTTCCTTCAAGTGAATTATTTGATTTTTTTTGTTGGAATTCTATAGAGTTAATTTCAGAAAAAGTAACATCACTACCATCACTTAAAATACCTTCAATACTTAGCACTTTATCACGAGTAACACCGTAACGAATTGATGTACTACCAGATGAATTGTTTCCTACCATTCCTCCAATCATACATCGATTTGAAGTTGAGGTATTTGGTCCAAAAAATAAACCAAAGGGTTTTAGAAAACGATTTAAATCATCACGAATAATTCCAGGTTCAACTGTAATAGTTTTTGCTTTTTCATCAAAAGCAAGCATGTTAGTGAAGTATTTAGATACATCAACTACAATACCATCTCCAACACATTGACCTGCTAAAGATGTTCCAGCAGTACGAGGAATTAAAGTAATACTATTTTCAGTAGCAAAAGAAATTAACATCTTAATATCTTCCTTGTTTTTTGGGTACGCAACAGCTAATGGTATTTTACGATATACAGAAGCATCAGTAGCATAAATATTTTTATGTAAATTATCGTATAATAATTCTCCATGTAAAGAATTTTCTAACTTTGTTAAAACGGTAGTATTTATCATCTTCTATTGAATAGGGATATTTCTTTTAAAACCTGCATCAAAACAAATAAAAGTATCTGTTCCAGCAACACCATTAATTAAATGAACCTGTTCGTACAAAACTTCACGTAAATGTTCATTGTCTCGTGCAAATATCAGAATAAAAATAGCATAATTTCCAGAAACATAATTGGATTCAACAATTTCATCAACTTTTTTAAGTTCTTCCATTACTGATTTAGCAAAGCGAGCTTCTCGTAATCTGATTCCTGTATATGATTTAGTTTTATAGCCTAATTTTTTTTCGTCAAGTAAAAATTCAGCATTTTTTATGACACCAGATTCTGTTAGTTTTTTTATTCGTTGATGTACTAATGAATTAGAAATTTTTAATTCTTCTGCTATTTGAGAAAAAGCTTTTCTAGCATCAGATTGTAAATGAATTAGTATTTGTTTATCAATATAATCAAATTGATTATTCATATAGTAATTTTCAAGTTGTTAAAAATTAAATTTACTTTTACAGGTTGTTTAAAAGTCAATTTAATATAAAATGATTATTTAAAGTGTAAATTTACTTATAATTATATGTTTTTGAAAGAAATACGATTTATTTTTGCTTAAAATTTTAATAAAATATGTCATCAAAAAGTATAGTAGAAGAATGTCATACTGTTAAGGCATTTGTTTCTCCAGAATATATTCGTAGTCGTTTTTCAAAGGTTATGTCTGATATGTATAAGGATGAGGTTCCTCTTTATGGAGAACTATTGGATTTGGTTCATGATATTAATGAAAAAGTACTTTCAGATTCGAACGAGATTAAGGAGCAACTATCACGTACAGGAGAAGTATCTAGGTTAAATATGGAGCGACATGGAGCAATTCGTTTAGGGAAACCTGAAGAACTATTTACCATGAGACGTTTGTTTAAAGTAATGGGTATGTACCCTGTTGGGTATTATGATCTAGCAACGGCTGGAGTTCCTGTGCATGCTACTGCATTTAGAGCTATTGATAATACAGCTCTTAATCAGGCACCTTTCAGAGTTTTTACATCTTTATTGCGTTTAGATCTAATTGATGATGATCAGCTTCGAAGTAATGTAGAATCCATTCTTGAAAATCGTCAGATATTTACGGAAAAAGCATTAAAACTTATAGATAAGTTTGAAAAAGAAGGAGGTTTAACTATAGAGGATACTGAAACTTTTGTTCGAGAAGCGTCGGAAACTTTCCGATGGCATGAATCAGCAACAGTAGATTATAATATGTACCAAACGCTGTTAAACCAACATAGGTTAATTGCTGATGTAGTTGCATTTAAAGGCCCGCATATAAATCATTTAACACCTAGAACTTTAGATATAGATACGGTGCAAGCTAGTATGGAGGCTCGGAATATTCCTGCAAAAGATACTATAGAAGGACCACCAGCAAGAAAATGCCCTATTTTATTACGCCAAACTAGTTTTAAAGCATTGACAGAAAAAGTGGCTTTTAAGAATAGTACAGGAAATGAAGAGATGGGGGAGCACAAAGCTCGTTTTGGAGAGATTGAACAGCGTGGTGTGGCGTTAACACAAAAAGGACAAGATTTATATAATGAATTACTAAGTAAGACACGTAGGGCGATAGGCGGATCACCAACAGCAGAAAACTCTACTGAATATAACAAATTACTGAAAGATAATTTTAAAGTTTTTCCTGATAATTATGATGAACTTCATTCTCAAGAATTAGCTTATTTTCACTATTTCATTACTGAAAAAGCGAATAGTTTACCAAAAGATAAATTGTATACAAAATTAGATGTTAATCAATTATTAGAGAAAGGATATTTGATTATTGAACCAATGGTTTACGAAGATTTTCTTCCAGTAAGTGCAGCAGGTATTTTTGCTTCTAATTTAGGTACAGATGATGCTAAACGTAAATATGAAGGAACTTCTAATCAATCGTTATTTGAAAAAGATTTAGGAGAGCCAGTTTACAGGTTGATGCAGTGGTATGAAGATATGCAAGAGGAAACTATTGAAAAATGCTTAGCACTAATAAATGTTTAAAGTATTATTGATTGATAAAAATTATACGTAATATCAAATTTAAATTTTGCTTTAAATAGCGTTAATGGGGAGAGTCTTCTATTGAGGTTTATAGGAAGCATTATACATGTTAAATAATCACATAGAAAAACAATTTTCTATGTGATTATTCTTTACCTAAAAAATAAGAGGTAATACTGAAATGATTATGTTATTATTTCAATGTTATTTTAACCAATAATCCTTTGTAACCAATTGCAAAAAATGATTTAGCGTTTATAGCATGTAAGTCATTCCATTCTGCAACTACATGTTTATGTGGTATTCTACTCCATGTTTTACCGTTATCTATTGAGATTGCTAGATATTCACCATTTGTTAGGTTGTTAGATTTATTTCTACCAGCTATAAGAATAGTGTTTTCAGCCATAGCTACGTTGGTTAGTTTGTTATCAGAATTATAATCGATACTTTTCCATATTTTGGTATTAGAATTATATGAATGTATTGCTCCTTTTTCTGTGCTAGCATTTGTTTGTCCATTATTACCTACTGCTATTAAAAAATCATTTTTAATAGCCATATCTGTAAATTTAACAGGCTCGTTTATTGTATTTACATCCCAAAAATCATTGTTTTTTATAGAAATTTTACCATCATTCCAAGTACCACCGCTAAATATTAAGGCATTAGTTGGTGCAAAATAAGTTATAGAAGTTAAATGGTTGTTTTCAAGTAGTTGTTCGTAGTTATAATTTGGATTAGTATTTTCCTTTTCAAGATCAGTCCATGTTAAACCATTATCTATAGTTTTTAAAATAAAGCCATGAGCCTTAGCTCCCTTTTGCCCAACTATGTATGCTTCATTATTGCTCGTAAATTTAATTGAGCTCATGTAGTAGCCTTTAGCTTTAAGTCTAGAGTCTATATTCCAGGTAGTTCCTCCGTTACTTGAAGAAAGAATAGTTCCGTTGTCAGTAACACTAAAGACTTCATTGTTATTTTTTATAGAGATGCTGTTTATTGAAAAGTCAGAAGAAGAATATACTTTTTTCCAAGTAGTTCCTCCATCAGTTGTTTTTAAAATTTCACTTTCTTTATTAGGGTAAACACTACCAGCAGCAATAAAACCGTTAAGAGCATTTGTAAACTCAATACAATTAAGAGTGAGTTTAGTTGGTATTTTAATAGTTGTTAATTCAATAGAGTTAGAAATTGGAGGAGAAGTGTTTTGATCTGGAATAGATGTGTTTTCAGAGCAATTAACTAATAAAGTTAATACGAAAATTGAAAATAGTACTTTTAATAATTTCATAGATTTTTTTGTGTGTTTGTAAATGTATTAAGATCTAAAAATGTTTAATGAAAATGATTTTTATAAAAAAGAGAAGAGAGAAAATGATTAAATTCAGTTCTTAAAAAGTAAGTAGCGTATACCATAATTTACCTAGTATTTTTAGGTAGATAAAAGTAAAGTTATAGCATTATTCAATATTAAAATTAACGTTAAATATATTATAATATTTAACGTTAATTTTAATACTCAAGAAGGAAGTATAATTAGAACTTTATGTAAATAAAAAACCGAGCTAACTAGCTCGGTTTTTTATTTATCACCTTTTTCTTTTTTCTTCATTCTTAAATTTAGAAATTTTAAACTCTTTGAGTTTGCCCATTTCTTTTAAGTATAATAGTATACTATTATTAGATGAAGTACTTAAAGTATTTATGTTTTTAAGTGGTATTTCTATTGTATAACTCCCTTTTTCTGATATTGATTTGCTATAAGAAGAAGCGTTTTCATGTTTTAACAAATATTTTGTAGTTATATGAGATTTATCATTTTGAAGTATTTTAATACTATCAATTTCTATTTGTGTACTATAATCAACAGAGAATTTTAAAATATAATTAGTAAATGCTTTCTCGGTAGGTCTACCAGGGAAAACTGTTTGTTTTGTAGCAGATACTAACTTTAGTGATTGATTACAACTTATTAATACAAAGAGAGATAAGAATAATATACTGAATTTTTTCATAAGAAATTTAATAAAAACACAGAATAAATAATTATTTATTCTGTGTTTGAATTTAATCAAATTATTTTACAATTAATTTTTTAGTAATACTTTTATTATTGTTAGTGATTTTAACTAAATAAATACCATTTGAGAAACCTGAAAGATTAATGTTTTTTTCAGTGTTTTCAATAGTTAAATCTTTAACAACACTTCCAATAATATTATATATAAGTATATTCGTTTTCCCAGTAAGTTTATTTAATTTAATGTTAATGTTTTTGCTATTTGTTGGGTTAGGAAATAAAGATATAGCAGTTTTAGGTAATTTGTTGTCTTCAGTACCTAAAGCAGATGAGCTTATAGAAGCTTCCCAAACACCTCTACCATAAGTAGCAGCTCTAAGTTTGTTAGTTGCATAGTGAATCTCAATGTCATGAACAATAACATTAGGTAATCCACTTCCTAATCTAACCCAGTCTCCTTTTGAATTTGTTCTATAGTAAACACCTAAATCAGTAGCTAAAAATAACTCACCATCAGAACTACCTGTTCTATATATTATTTTATGTGTAGGTATATTTGGTAAAGCACCTGTTATATTAGTCCAGCTAGTACCACCATTTGTAGATCTAAAAACTTTATTTACTGAATATCCAGAGTATGCTATATATACTTCAGAAGGATTCGTTGGGTGAACTTCAATACTTTTCACGTTTCCTCTTTGTGGTAAAGTAATGCTAGTCCAAGTTGTTCCTCCATTAGTTGTTTTTCTTACAACTCCACTTTGACCAGAAACATATATTATATTCGCATTAGAAGGAGCTATTGATATAAATTCGATAGTCCCTGCAGAAGAATTTAAATTAATCCAGTTGTTTCCTCTATCAGTAGATTTGTAAATATCTCCAAAACCACCAAAAATAGTTTTCGGATCAGTTGGGTGTATTTCTAGTTCCCAAACAAAAGGAGCTCCAGAAGGTGTAGATACTCTAGTAGCAGCAGTTTTAAATCCATCTAAAGTTCTATTCATTCCACCTTGCTGGCTACAAGACCAAGCAATATTTGAATCTGAATAATCCCATAATCCTTCTACACCATCACTACCAGGATTTTCACCTTTAAAACCATTACTTCCATCATAAATAGCAATATCATTATCTTGTGCTCCCAAGATTAATTTTCCTTGATCTTTTGGAGTTCCAGAAACATTGTAATATTGAGTAATAGCTAAACCAGAAGATAAATCTGCCCATTTTGTGTCTGAAGAAGCATCACCTTTAAAAATACCACCATCATTTACAGAAAAAGCAGTATTTGTTCCAGGAACAAACATCATATCATGATGATCAGAGTGAACATAAAAATATGGGTTTCCAGTCTCCCAATATCCATCTAAATATTTTTCCCAGCTAGTTCCTCCATTTTTTGAGCGCCAACCTTCAACACCACCAGCTAAAATTAAATTTTTATCTAAAGGAGAAATAGCTAAAGTCATATTGTATCCACCTTGAGCTGAGTATCCGCTAATTGTTGATACTGTTGTCCATGTTTTTCCTTCATCAGTTGATTTTCTAACTATACCGCTACTATCAAGAGATAAAATTAAATTAGGATCATTAGTAGTTTGAGCAATATCTAATCTTGAAGAAGAAGGTTTTGAAGCTACTGACCATGTTGCACCGTTATTTCTAGAAATATACAAACTACCATATTTTGTTGTAGCATAAATTATAGTGCTACTTCCAGTTTTATATTGAATATCATTGAAAGAAGAAAAATTCTCAGTAAAAACATCCGTCCAATTCGTACCTCCGTCCGTAGATCTTTTAATGCTGTTTTTAGTAGTAGCAAAAATTGTATTTGGATTATTAGGGTCAATAAGTAATTTACTTATTATGTTATTTTGATTTAAAGAAAAAGACAAACCAGTTGCATTCCAGTTTTCACCTGAGTCAACAGATTTAAACACTCCTACAGACCTATTTTGACCACCATCATAATCACCAGTAGCTAAGTATAAAATTTTAGAATCAGTTGGGTGAATTACAATGTGTGAAACACCTAAATTAGGAAAGTTATCACCTTTTGCAGCCCAATTTTTCCCTCCATCAGTTGTTTTCCAAACACCACCGCCTGGAGTACCTACATACATTGTATTGGTATCGGTTCCTTTAAAAGCAACAGTATTAACTCTTCCCATTCCAGGGTAAAAACCAATTGAAGATTTTGGAGGAGTAAGTGGCCCTACTATAGACCAACTTGTAGATTGCTTTTTACGTAAACGAGCATGACGCTTGTTTTCTTTTTTTAATTCATTGTAGTTATGAGTAGCAGAAACAAAAGAACCATCAGGTAAAATTCTATCTTTCCAAAAGTTTTTCCAACGGTTAAATTGTTTTATCTGTTTTTTCGAAACTTTGTTAGAGCTTCTTTTAGCAGCAGATATTCTTTGCTCATTACTTTTTAGAATATTGAAATAATTTGCATCTTTTTTTAACGGAGCATCTCTCCAATTTGATTGTTGCGCGCTTATTTTATACGAGCATAAAAAGGTAATTAATAAAAGTAGGGATAATTGATTTTTCATTTTTTATAATTGTCTTGTTTCCCTATAAAGACAGTTTTAAAAAAAATTACCCTACTTATTTTTTTATTAAAACTTTAACATTATCAATGTTTTTAAATCTTTTTCATGTCTTTTTTATTGAAAAAAATATAGTGAATTATAGTATAATATCATTTTCCCATTCATAAGATTCTGGGATGTCAGTATCATCGATTAATTGACGTATGTCAATCTCAATTCCTCTTGATAAGTCGCTTATAGGTACATCATTAGGGCCACCTTCAAAAGGGTTTTCAGAATTTTCTCCAATAGCTTCCATAGAATAAAATATCCAAGCTAATAGTGTACTGAACGGGATAGAAAACCATTCAAAATGTATAGCAATGAATTCTTGAATTTTATGCATGATAACTGTTTTAAATTCATGGTTTGCTAATGAAGCAAGAATTCTATCACCCAAAGCTTCAAATTCTTGCATCATTCCATAGGGTAAAAGAATGATAAAGATCCAAATAAATATAAAGTTTAAAGTAGCAAATTGTCTAGGATAAGGAAAATTTTTAATGCGTTCACTTTTTCCTTGAAGTGTATACAATTCAACCAATATTTTTTCAAGTTCCATATGACGAAAATCATCAATTAACCCTTCACTTTGTAATTCTTTTATACGTCTAGACTGAATTCCTAATAATTGAGATGCTTGATTTCCTTTTGCAAAAATCTCTTTATATTCATTATTAGAAATATATGGATTTATAGCTTTTTCAATGGGTATTGTTTGTTCTAAAACCACAAAGTTTTTTTCTCTAAACTCTTTATTCGATTTACTAGGTTTAATATGGTTTTCCCATGGTTTATGTTTTCTTAGTTGATAACGTAAAGCTGTTAACCAAGCGACATGACGATGCACTAATTCACGATGAATTTTTTTCAGTTCACTATTAGAAATGTTATCGTTTTTTATGAAATCTTTGATCATGATGGTAAAAGATCGAGAAGTATTTACAATGCCTCCCCAAATTTTACGGGCCTCCCATAAACGATCATATGAAGCATTGTTTTTAAAACTAACAATAAAAGAAACTGCTGTACCCAATACACCTAAAGGGAGCCATGGTATGTAAAGCCATTTCCATCGCAAAATGTCAAATAAAAAAACAGGAATAGTACTTAAAAGTAAAAATACATAAGTATACCTCCTTGTCCATTTTAGCATTCCCTTTAAGGGATACGTTTTTTTTATGTACATGATTTTTTTAAATTAATTGATAACTAAAATATGAAAAGCATATTGAATTTCTTTGATGATAAAAGTTTTCTTAAAAAATCGTTAAAAACTATAGTAGGATTTGTTAAAATCTAAGAATGAGTATCTTTATGGTTTAATCAAATTATAACTAATGAAAAAATTACTCCTATGCTTATTTTTTATAAGTATACATATAAAAGCACAAGAAATAGATTTATCCTACTATTTGCCTAAAGATGTTTCTTATAATAAAAATATACCAACGCCTAAATCTGTTATAGGACATGAAGTAGGAGAATGGCATATAACGCATGATAAGTTAGTGGAGTATATGAAGGCTTTGGCAAAAGCATCAGATAGAATTAGTATAGAAGATAGAGGAAATACTTATGAAGGACGATCATTATTATTACTAAAAATAACATCTCCAAAAAATCATAGTAATCTAGATGAAATTAGGTTAAAGCATATTCAAGCAACCGATGATAAAACAGTAAATGTTACTAGTTTACCAATTGTAGTATATCAAGGATTCTCTATACATGGTAATGAGGCAAGTGGGTCTAATGCATCATTAGCAGCAGCCTATTATTTAGCCGCTGCTGAGGGGAATAAGATAAATGAACTATTAAATAATACGATAATATTATTTGATCCATCATTAAATCCTGATGGATTACAACGTTTTGCTTATTGGGCCAACACAAATAAAGCTAATAACATTAATCCAGATCCAAATGATAGGGAGTATCATGAAGTTTGGCCAGGAGGAAGAACGAATCATTATTGGTTCGATATGAATCGTGATTGGTTGCCTGTACAATTACCTGAAAGTAAAGTGAGAATTAAAACATTTCACGAGTGGTTGCCAAATATTTTAACCGATCATCATGAAATGGGAACTAATTCTACTTTTTTCTTTCAACCTGGAATACCTGAAAGAACAAATCCTTTAACTCCCCAGTTAAATCAAGAGTTAACTAAAGAAATAGGTACTTACCATGCAAAAGCATTTGATAAAATTGGATCATTATATTACTCTGAAGAAGATTTTGATGATTTTTATTACGGAAAAGGTTCTACATTTCCAGACATAAATGGAAGTATCGGTATTTTATTTGAGCAAGGTAGTTCAAGAGGGCATGCACAAGAAAGTGATAATGGAGTTTTAACCTTTCCGTTTACAATTAGAAATCAATTTACAGCTACTTTATCAACATTAGAAGCTGCAAAAAGTATGCGCGTAAAGATTTTGAAATACCAACAAGATTTTTATGAAAAAGCTAGGAACGAAAAACAAAATAAAGCACTTGTTTTTGGAGATGAAAAAGATGCCGGAAAAGTGTATCATTTAGCTGAAGTGTTAAAAAGACATCATATAAATATACATGAGTTAAAATCAGACATAACTAGTGAAGGGAAAAAATTTAAAAAAGGGTATAGTTATGTAGTTCCAATGAATCAAAAGAATAAAAGGTTAATAGAAGCAATGTTTGATGTGCGTAAAACATTTAAAGATAGCTTATTTTATGATGTTTCTGCTTGGACATTTAATCATGCTTTTGGGGTTGATATGATTAAGAATCAATCGCTTTCAGTAGCTGGGAAGAAAATTGAAAATTTGCAGAAGAATAAAGGAAGTGTTACAGTAAAAAGTAGTGTTGGTTACTTAATGCCTTGGAATGAATATTATGCTCCTAAAGCTTTGCATGCAATTTTAGATAAAGGAATTAGAGCTAAAGTAGGAATGAAAAAGTTTAATAATGATGGTATAGTCTACGATTACGGAACTATTTTTATACCAGTACAAAATCAAAAACTTAATAATAATCAATTATTTAATTTTTTAGGAGAAGTAGCTGAAAAAAGTAATGTAAAAATTAAAGGAGTTACAACTGGATTAAATAATGGAGCTGATTTAGGAAGTAGAAATTTTAGAGCAATTAAAAAGCCTAAAGTGGCTATGCTTGTAGGAAAAGGAATTACTAGTTATGATGCAGGTGAAATATGGCATTTATTTGACCAACGATTTAATATTAAGTTAACTAAATTAGATACTGACTATATAGAAAGAGTAGATTTAAGTAAATATACAACCTTAATACTACCAAATAGTTATTCTTTAAATGGAGCTATAATTAATAAAATAAAAACTTGGGTTCGTAATGGAGGTGTTTTAGTTGGGTATAGAAATGCTGTAAAATTATTAGCTAATCAAAAACTTATTAAAGTAGAATTTAATAAGTCAAAAATAGATGTAGTAAATAATGTGTCATTTGAAAACAGAAGATTACAATCAGGTGCTCAGGTAATTGGAGGGGCTATTTTTGAAGCTGATATAGATAAATCACATCCTATAAATTTTGGATATAAAAATCAAAAAATAGCATTGTTTAGAAATACAAAGTTATTCTTAAAGGCTGATAAAAAAAGTTATAATAATCCAATTCAATACACTAAAAAACCTTTATTAAGTGGTTATATTTCAAAAGAAAATTTGAAGGAATTGAAAAATTCAGTGCCTTTTAAAGTTCAAAGATTTGGTAGTGGGAAAGTAATTGTTTTTACTGATAATACTAACTTTAGAGGTTTTTGGTTCGGAACCAATAAACTATTAATGAATGCTGTTTTCTTTGGGAGAATAATGTAGTCATAGTTAAATAAAGTTAATAAGGTAGGGTGAATAAAAAGTTATATGTTTAACTGTAAAATTGATTGTAGTACTATAAAAGGTGTTACAGATACAATTAATAATTAAATATATGAAGTTAGTTAGTTTTTTACATAAGTTAACATTTGTAATCTTTTGTATATTGTTTTTATCATGTAGTAAAAGCAATGATTTACCTGAAGAAAATGAGTATGAAGTTACATATGAAGTTATCGTAAAAAGTAAAAGTGAGAATAATGTAAAAATTGAATTCCGAAATGTAAATGGAGAATTAGAGTATACTTCTAAAGGAATTATGCCCTATGAAAACTTTTCTATGCAAGAAAAATTTAATGTTAAAAGAGGTTTTGAAACTTTTTTAAAAGTAAAAGATAGTGTTTTTGGAGAAGGAGAGATTCAAATTAGAGTAATGATTAAAAAGTTACAAAATATTGTTTTTGAAGATATAAGGGTACATAATAGAAATGGGTATGGTTATGATTTATGCATAACAAAAAAAGCACAGTAATTTAGATTAAAATATAAAGAGCAATGAATTAAATATTTAATTCATTGCTCTTTTGTGTAACAAAATTTAATAAAAGACGTCTTTATAATAAAGAATTAGATTAACTATGAGTTTATTAAGAGTCTTACTGGCAATATTTTTTCCGCCTTTGTCAGTACTAGGAAAAGGATGTGGTTCTGTTGTTATTGTATTTTTACTAACCCTTTGTGGTTGGGTTCCTGGCGTAATTGGAGCATTGGTAATTTTGAACAACCCGAATTAATTAAAAATAAAAAAGGCGCTAATTAGCGCCTTTTTTATTTTTAATTTAAAACTTCATGAATTACTTTACCTGTATTTCCATTCGGAAATTCTATCTGTAATAAATTAGATAGAGTAGGTGCAATATCTATAATTTCATATTTTCTTTTTGAACTTCCCTGTTTAATCCCTTTTCCGTAAAAAATAATAGGTACGTGAGTATCATATGAATATCCCGACCCATGAGTAGTTCCTTTTTTAGGATATACAATAGTTGAAGGGTTTGGTACTAATAATACATCACCTGAATATTTTTGATTATACCCATTTTGTAAAGAATTTAAAATCCCATTAGTAAAATTAGTATTCTGCATAGTTTTAGCAGTTACAGCTTTATAAATCCCTTTATAATTTATAGCTTCATTTGCTATAGTCTTAGCTACTTTTTCATAATCTAATTTTAGTTCATTGATTTTTTCTTTATTTAAGAAAATTTGAAAATTTGAAATATTTTCAATTAACTCATCAGACTTAAAATAGTTGTTAGTTACTTTCTTTAGAAAATTTAAAAATTTAACAGGTTTTATGTAGCCTGCAGGAATTTTTACAGATTTTAAATAAGAAGGAACTTCTGTTGCAGCATGATCAGCAGTTAAAAAAAGAGTGTAATTCCCTTTTCCTACCTCAGTATCTAAAAATTTAAATAAACTTGCTAAGTCTTTATCCAAACGTAAATAAGTGTCTTCTATTTCTTTTGAAGCAACGCCAAATTGATGGCCAACATAATCGGTTGAAGAATAACTAACTGCTAAGAAATCTGTATAATTAGATTTTCCTAAATTTTCTCCAATAATTGCAGCTTTAGCAAAATCTGTAGTAAAAGAGTTTCCCGCAGGAATTGCTTTTAAAATACTATAATTATTGTTCTTAGCTCTTAAGTTAGGAATGTCATGAGGAAAAACAGGTTTAGCTTCACCTTTAAAAGTAGCTTCAAAGTTATTATCGTCAGCTATACTTTCAGTGTAGGTTTTAATATCATATAGCGTATTCCATGGCTTACTTAAATACTCATCATCTTTTTTTAAATTATTAAAACGTTTTACCCATTTAGGTAAATTATCCATGTAAAAAGAAGAAGATATCCATTGTCCATTTTTACCACCATCAAACCAATAAGCAGCATTAGCTGTATGACCAGCTGGTAAAATAGCTGAACGATCTTTAATTGCTATACCAATGGTTTTTCCATTCATGTTTTGAGCTAAACGTAATTGATCTGTAATAGTAGAAGTGACCATTCTGTATGGAGATTTTTCTCCGTCCATACCATTGTTACCAACTGTTTTATAATTCTTGTCAGTAACACAATAAATAGATTTTTTTAAATATTTATCATACCAGTGGTTACCAATAATACCATGATTTATAGGAGTAGTACCTGTGTAAATAGAAGTATGTCCTACGGCAGTATAAGTAGGAATGTAGTTATAATGAGCATTTTCAAGTGAAAACCCTTCACGTAATAAGCGTTTAAAACCATCATTACCATATTTTTTTGAAAATCTGATAAGGTAATCATACCTCATTTGATCAATAACAACACCAACTACAAGTTTTGGTTTTTTATCATTTTTTTTTGTTGCTGGTTTAAAGGCCATTATAGTCAATAAAAAAGCAAATAAGAGAATAAGATTTTTTTTCATTTTAAAAAATAATTATGAAGAACCAAAGGTAATTAAAAAAGAAAGCTTAAGCATATAAGTAGGGATAGAGTTAATGGTTTTTTATACTTTAGCAAAAGAAAAATTAATATTAATTAATGAATTATATAGAGCATGTAGGAAAGTATTTTATAATGCTAAAACAAGTTTTTAAAAGACCTCAAAGAGCTAGAGTATTTAAAGAAGCTTTATTTAGAGAGATAGAAGAACTTGGGCATAAATCAATTGGGATTATAGCCTTTATTTCATTTTTTATAGGAGGAGTTATAGCATTACAAACAGCATTAAATTTAGAAAACCCATTTATACCAAAGAGTTTAATTGGTTTTGCGGCAAAAAGATCGGTGATTTTAGAATTTGCACCTACATTTTGTTCTATCATTTTAGCTGGAAAAGTAGGTTCATATATAACTTCTAGTATAGGAACTATGAGAGTGACAGAACAAATAGATGCGCTTGAAGTAATGGGAATAAATTCCCTTAACTATTTAGTACTGCCTAAAATTATAGCAACTGTATTTTTTTACCCTTTTCTTATAGTGTTAGGAATGTTTTTAGGCATTTTCGGTGGATGGGTAACAGGGGTTTTATCAGGATTATTCTCTGGAGCAGATTTTATTGAGGGAATACAAATGGAATTTGACCCTTTTTTAATAACGTACGCTTTAATAAAAACAGTGATTTTTGCTTTTTTAATAGCTACAATACCTTCATATCAGGGGTATTTTGTTAAAGGAGGTTCACTAGAGGTAGGAAAAGCAAGTACACAATCAGTAGTTTGGACTATAGTTGTTATAGTAATAGCTAATTATTTTTTAACTCAAATGCTATTGACTTAATATGATAGAAGTAAAAGATTTACATAAAGGATTTAAGGAAGTTAAAGTTTTAAAAGGTATTTCAGCAACTTTTCATCCTGGAGAAACAAGTTTGATTATTGGACAAAGTGGATCTGGAAAAACGGTGTTTTTAAAATCGCTTGTAGGTTTGCATACACCTGAAAAAGGAAGTATTTTATATGATGGTAGAATAAATACTGAAATGACCATTGAAGATAAAAGGCAATTTCGACAAGAAGTAGGAATGGTTTTTCAAGGGAGTGCTTTGTTCGATTCACAAACTGTAGAAGAAAATATAATGTTTCCTTTAAAAATGTTTACAAAGCAACCTGATTCGGAAATGTTAGATAGGGTAAATTTTGTATTAAAAAGAGTTGATCTAGAAAACTCAAATAAAAAGTTTCCAGCTGAATTATCTGGGGGAATGCAAAAAAGGGTTGCAATAGCTAGAGCGATTGTTATGAACCCTAAATATTTGTTTTGTGATGAACCTAATTCAGGTTTAGACCCAAAAACGGCTATTGTAATTGATAATCTTATTCAAGAGATTACAGATGAATATATGATAACAACAGTTATTAATACGCATGATATGAATTCGGTTATGGAGATTGGTGAAAAGATAGTTTTTCTTAAAGATGGAAGAAAAGCATGGGAAGGAACCAGTAAAGAAATATTTAAAACAGATAATGAAGCTGTAGTAAACTTCGTGTATTCGTCTGAGTTATTCAAAAAAGTAAGGAAAGCCTATTTAAATGATTTGTAGGTAACTCCTTCTTCTTTAGGTTGATGTGAATTTGTTTTGTTTTTTATTAAAAATAAACAATAAAAAAACTTGCAGAACAAATAGAAGGTTGTATATTTGCACCCGCAAACACGGAAAAGTGAAAAGCAAAAATGACCTGGTAGCTCAGTTGGTAGAGCATCTCCCTTTTAAGGAGAGGGTCCTGGGTTCGAGCCCCAGCCCGGTCACAAAAGCTTCTTGTTTATAAACGAGAAGCTTTTTTTATGAGGGGAGATTCCAGAGCGGCCAAATGGGACGGACTGTAACTCCGTTGTCTTACGACTTCGCAGGTTCGAATCCTGCTCTCCCCACAAACCTCAATCGGTATGATTGAGGTTTTTTTTTGCTGGTCAAAAAATTATCGAATGGCTTTTAATATTTCTTAATGTTTGATTATGAGTGTTTTATTTTCGATGTTATCTAGTATCGTAAGAAGGTGTTTTCCTAGTTGTTTTTTTTTGGAAATAATTGATAAAAAAAAGTTTGTATAATTAATAAAACATTCTATATTTGCACCCGCAATCGCAGACATGCAAATGCGGAATAATGACCTGGTAGCTCAGTTGGTAGAGCATCTCCCTTTTAAGGAGAGGGTCCTGGGTTCGAGCCCCAGCCCGGTCACAAAACTTCCTTATATAGGAGTGTTTTTTTTACATGAGGGGAGATTCCAGAGCGGCCAAATGGGACGGACTGTAACTCCGTTGTCTTACGACTTCGCAGGTTCGAATCCTGCTCTCCCCACAAACCTCAATCATATCGATTGAGGTTTTTTTTGTTAGTTATTTTAATAATAAAAACCCCTTAGATATTAACATCTAAGAGGTTTCAGCATTTAATTAATTATAACAATAAACTAGAAATACTATTCTCTAGATTTTATAAACGATTTCGAGTATTTAATATTTTTATCAAACACTTTAATAAAGTATACTCCTGTTTTTAAATTTTCAATATTGATTGATGGAGAAAATGAATTTTCATCAACAGTTTTTCCATTAGCATCAATAATTTTATAATGTGCGTTTTTAAGAACCTTATCAGTTCTAATGTTTAAAGTTTTACTAGTTGGGTTTGGGTACAGTTGTAAATCTATTAAAATGCTATTGCTTGCTGTGTTTTTGTTGCTTTTACGTGCTGAAGTTTGAACTATGTTAACAGTGTAGTCTTCAACTTCACCATCATTAAAAGATTCGCAAGGAGTTTGTGTGTATTTATATTTCATAGAAACTCGCATTCTAGTTGATCCAAGTTTTACATTACCAGGTACTTTAATACTAGTAACTATATTTGTGTTACTTGTAGTAGATGTATTTACAACTCTTTCGTTGTCTTCAAAACTTCCGTTTTGATTATAATCTATCCAAACACTAAAATACTCCTTGTATGAGCTTCCGCTAAAAGCAGCACTAATAGTTAGGTCATTTGTGCTTCCAGCTGTAATAGTTGCAACTTGATTAGTGAAATCTGCATACCCACCATTTGCACCAGTAGTATTTGTTAAGTCTCCAAAAGAAACAAGATCTATCCATTCGTATTTTATTCGGTTACCTTTTGATTCACAATAGCTTTTGTTTTTTCCTACAGTAATTGTAAAAATTTGTGTTGTAGTATTAGTACCGTCTGTAGCTTCTAATGTAATTTTTGCTTCTCCTGAGTTTGCATTTGAAGGTGTTCCTTCTAATGTATACACATTGTTTTTTAATGTAAGATTCAACCAAGAAGGAGCATTTTTTAAAGATATTTTAATGATGTCTTTCTTATTTTCATCGATGGTGGTAATTTCATACTGATATGGTTTATCAATATCAATGAATGTAATTGGTTCAGATTTAAATATTGGAGCAAGGTTTGTTGGGTATAAATTAACCATAACTGCATTATTATCTATCCAGTTGTATTTGCCTCCATGTGTAACCATTTCAGTTAAGTAAAAATAGCCGTTACTTCTACCAGCCCATCCCCAGTTAATATGAAAAAAATCACCTTGATCAGTTGTGTCGTATCCATCTAAAGCAAATAAATGTCCAGCACCACTAGCATTAGGATCTTGAAGGTTTTTGCTTCTACCTGAATATAAAACTGGTCTTTTTTCGTTAAGTTGTTCTTTTATCAGAGTATTCCATTCTTGGTCAGAATAACGATATCTATATACCATTGAAGCTCCACTGTTGTACTTGAAGTTTCTTTTCAAAGCACTTAAAGCATTTGAAGTATACGCACCCGAACCTCCGTTAGCAGATGTTCCATAATTCATTTTAACTGCAACTCCAGCATGATATGATAACTTAGCGTTTTCATTATCTGCTCTAGTTTTAGACATGTTACTCCAATCGTAAGTTTGCTCTTCAAAGTTTACACTTAAATTACCATATTTTCTATGGTTATAAGATGTTTGCCCTCTTCCTGTACTTGGAAACTCCCAATACCTCATTACTTGAGACATAGCGGTAGCAACACAACCAACTATGGCTTGTCCGTCGTTGTCACTTGGACAAAATCTTTCAAAACCACTAGATTGTGTGTATAAAATATCATCCATAAAAGGAGCAATGGTTGTAGTTCTTTTTTGGCTTTTATTTTTAGATGGATTTAATATTTTATTCCATGCAGATTTAGTAACTTTTTTTCTATTTACTTTTTGTGCTTTGGCACTTTCGTAAACAAAAGATTTATACGCATTTAGTAAATCTTTCATTTGTGGTGTATTCAAAGATGTATCAAATGTTCCTTTATCTGAATAGCCTAAAATAGGTTTAGTAGCATCATCAGCAGAAACAATAACAAATCCACCACTATTAAAGTTTATTAAGTAATACACTAAGCTATTTTCATAATACACTTCCTTAATTGAAGCTACATTTTCTTGTGCTGATTTAGCGTTTTTTTGTTGGTTTTTGTTAATCCATTTATTGGCAACAAGTAGTGCTGTCTTTTTATTAATAGGATCAGCAAAAGCACTCTTAAAGCAAAAGAGTAGCACCATAGTAAACAATGTAATTTTTTTAATCATTATATATTATTTTTAATTGTCAGGCAAAATAAGATGATGAAAGACTGTTATGAAATAAGGGTTTTTCCCATTTAAAGAATAGGGTTTATGTGTAGGTGTGGTAAGGGTTTATGGGTAGGGGTAATTGAATATTGCAAAATAGTATTCTAGTTATTGGATATGTGTTAAAAAAAATGATAGTAAATTACTGTTTTACTATTTTTTGTTTAAGCAAGTTCCGAGGTGAATTTTTTTAAAAAAGAATATTTTCAAAGATCTTGGTTATAAGGAGAGAAATTGTAGTACCATTTTTATTGGTTGAATGATTTTTTATGGGCTTTATATGTAGTTAACAATTTAATAATGTTTAATGTTTTTTTAAAATAGATAAACAATATGTATATTTGCATACATTAAACATTTACACATGAAGAAGTTTTTAGTATTTATTGCAATTTTTCAATTAGTTATTATTCAGGCTCAAGACTTAGGTGTTATAAAGGGTAAAGTAATAGATTCTAAAACGAGAGAGTTAATTCCTTTTGTAAATGTTGTAATAGCTGGAACTCAAAAAGGAGGAACAACAAACGAATCTGGAGAGTTTATTATAAAAGAATCACCGTTGGGGTATCAACAAGTTCAGGTTTCATTTGTTGGTTACAAAACAGTAGTTTCTGAAGATTATTTAGTTACCAAAGAGAAAATACCATACATAGTTATTGAATTGATTGAAGACGCTACACAGTTGGCTGAGGTAGAAGTTAAAACTAAGTTATTTAAAAAAACATTAGAAAGTCCACTATCATTACAATCATTAGGGGTAGCAGAAATTGAAAAAAATCCTGGAGGAAATAGAGATGTGTTACGAGTAATACAATCTTTTCCAGGTGTAGCTTCTAATCCAGGATTTAGAAATGATATAATAATTAGAGGTGGAGCAACTTCTGAAAACAAATTTTATGTTGATGGAATAGAAGTTCCCGTTATAAATCACTTTCAAACTCAAGGAGCAACTGGTGGTCCAGTTGGTATAATGAATACTGATTTAATAAGGAAGGTAGATTTTTATTCAAGTGCATTTCCTGCTAACAGAGGGAATACGTTAAGTTCTATTATTGAATTTACACAAAAAACAGGAAGTCCAAATGAGTTAAATGCAAGAGCAAGTTTAGGTACTTCAGATGCAGGAATTACGTTAGACGGCCCTTTAGGAGAAAATACAACGTTTATAGTTTCATTGCGTCAATCATATTTACAGTTTTTATTCAAATTGATTAAACTTCCGTTTTTACCAACCTATAATGACTTTCAATTTAATATAAAAACTAAGCTAAATGATAATAGTGAGTTAGCTATAATAGGTTTAGGAGCAATTGATGATTTTAAAATAAACACAGAGGTAAACGATGGTGTTACAGATGTTGAAACGTTAAAAAGAAATAAAGTTATTTTAAATACTGTTCCAGTAAATAGTCAATGGAATTATACGGTTGGTGTTAATTATAAAAGATTTGGTGAAAATTCAACACAACAATTTGTATTCAGTAGAAATGAATGGAAAAATAAAGCAGTCAAGTATTTTTTAAATGACGAACAAGAAAGACCAGAAAATCTATTATTAGATTATAATTCTAAAGAAATAGAAAATAAGTTTCGTTTCGAAAATACGGTAAAGAAAGATAACTACTCTTTTAATATAGGAGCGAATTTAGAGTTAGCGAATTATTCGAACAATACATTTCAAAAAATAGTAAACACACAAAATGTTGCAGAAAAAAAATTCTCATCAAGTGTTGATTTCTTCAAATATGGAATTTTTGGCCAGTTTTCTAAATCTTTTTTTAATAATAAACTTGGAATTTCTCTTGGTTTTAGATTTGATGGTATAGATTATAATTCTGAAATGAAAAATTTACTGAATCAATTTTCACCAAGAATAGCTGCAACGTATAACTTTAATGAAAAATGGTCATGGAACTCTTCTTTAGGTATTTATAATCAATTACCATCCTACACGGTACTAGGTTTTAGGAATCAAGCGAATGAATTAGTAAATAAGAGAGGGTTAAAATATATTGAATCTCAACATGCAGTAACTGGTATTGAGTTTAGGCCAAATACAACTTCAAAATTAACCTTTGAAGGTTTTTATAAGAGGTACTCAGATTACCCTTTCTCGGTTAGAGACCAAATAAGTTTAGCCAATCTTGGAGCAGATTTTGGAGTAGTTGGTAACGAAGAAGTAGTTTCTAACTCTAAAGGTAGAGCTTACGGATTTGAAATTTTAGCTCAAAAAAAATCATATAAAGGACTATATGGTATCGCTGCTTATACTTTTGTAAGGAGTGAGTTTAAAAATAATTTAGGAAGATATATTCCGTCAACTTGGGATAATAAACATTTATTAACGATTACTGCAGGAAAGAAGTTGGCTAAGAATTGGGAAGTAGGAACCAAGTTTAGGTTAGTTGGGGGAAGACCATATACTCCTTATGATTATAATACATCAGCTGTTAAAGCGAATTATGATGTTAGTAATGGAGGTATTTTAGATTTTTCACGTTTAAATGAAGAGCGTTATGCTACTTATACACAGTTAGATATTCGTGTTGATAAGACTTGGTATTTAAAAAGATATTCTATCAATTTATACATGGATGTACAAAATGTATATGCTAGTTCTTCAGACAGACAACCTTTTTTGCTACCTCAGGAAGATGGAAATGGTCAGCGATTAACAGATCCAAGTGATTCTTCAAGATACTTATTAGAAGAAGTAGAAAGTTCATCAGGAAGAGCTATTCCAAGAATAGGTGTTATTGTAGATTTTTAATTTTTAAATATATTATTGTTTTAATTATTATAGTTCTTTTTAGAAAAACATTAAATTGCCAAACAAACCAACTAAAAAGAATTTTTTAAAATGAAAAAATTATTAATTGGAGCTTCTTTTTGCTTGCTAGCTATTAGCTCTATTACAGCTCAAAAGTATCAATTCACAACAGTGAAAGATATTGAAAATACAGAAGTAAAAAGTCAAGGTAGAACTGGAACTTGTTGGAGTTTTTCTACTACTTCATTTTTAGAATCAGAAATTATAAGATTAACAGGTAAGCAAATCGATTTATCTGAAATGTATACTGTTCGTAATACCTATTCAGCAAAAGCAGTTAATTATCTATATCGTCAGGGTAAGGCTCAATTTAGTGAGGGAGGTTTAGCTCATGATGTTATTAATTCGGTTGCAGATAAAGGATTAGTGCCTGAACAAACATTTACAGGTTTAAATTTAGGACAAGATAAGCATAACCATGCAGAGTTAATTGCTGTGCTTAAAAGTATGTTAGATGCATATATTAAAAATCCAGCAAGAAAATTAAGTCCTAGGTGGAAGCAAGCTGTTGAAGGAGTTTTAAATGTTTACTTAGGAAAAAATAAGGAAGAATTTTCTTTTGAAGGGAAAAATTATACTCCTAAAACGTTTGCAGAGTATGTAAAAATAGATCCAGCAAATTATGTTACTTTGAGTTCTTTTGAACATGCTAAAAAATATGATAAATTTATATTAAATATTCCAGATAACTTTTCAAATGGAGCGTTTTATAATGTCTCTTTAAATGAATTAGTGTCTGTAACTGAAGAAGCTATCAAAAATGGTTATACGGTTGCTTTAGATTGTGATGTTTCTGAAAAAACATTTTCGTCTAAAGCGGGTGTTGCTGTTGTACCAGCTATAAGTGGAGAGAATAAAAAGGCATTGAAAGAAATAGTTGAGGAAAAAAATATAACAGCTTCATATCGTCAGTCTGAGTTTGAAAATTTTAATACTACAGACGATCACTTAATGCATATTGTAGGTATTGTAAAAGATCAAAAAGGAAATACCTATTTTAAAGTTAAAAACTCTTGGGGAAATAAACAAGGAAATCAAGGGTATGTATATATGTCAATCTCTTATTTTAAATTGAAAACAATTTCAGTTTTATTACATAAAGATGGAATTTCATCTAGTTTGAAAAATAAATTAAATATAAAATAAATTCTTATTTATTTTAATAGTAAACGCACCTTAAAATCTATGGTTTTTAAGGTGCGTTTTGTTTTTAAGTTGCTAATTAATAAGTTTAGATTTAAGATTTTTTATGGTGGATTTCACATAACTTCCAATTTATTAAATGAGCTAAAGCAATTGCAGATGCACCAGTAACCATTAATACTGTTTCTAGTTGTTCATTTGCCCATATTTGACAAATAAAAATAATTGTGAATCCAGTAATAGCTGTAATTAATGGTGTTTTTTTCTTATGAAGCTTAGTAAACCCTTGTGATAAAGATAGTATTGCAATAAATAAGCTAACTAGTACTATTAGGCCTTCTACAATCGGTGATTCCATAAATGCTAAACCACTAAATGGGGCTAAAGTTAATAATATTGGAAGTATTCCACAATGAATAGCACACAGTAATGATATTAAAAATCCGATAAGATCTATTTTCTTTGATATGGTCATTGGTGTTGAATTTGATTGTTAATTAAATGAAAGGCAAATGTAATAAAAAAACATTAACGCAACTTAGTTGCGTTAATGTTTTTTTATTACATTTATGAAGTCATGTGAAGGACATGAGAATTAGAAAGCAAGTAACGATGAATGCTATGGTATATCATTGAATTTTGTATCTTTCGACAGTTAACAAAAATTAAAAATTTATGGAAGAAAAACTGAATAGTGAAGAGTCAGTTGAGCAATCAAAACAAGCGGTTCAGGATGATGCAAAAGGATTGTGGGTGAGTTCGAAGAAATTTATTGTTGAATTATTAGATTTTCGTCATGATACAGATCAAGAAGCTACTATTGAAGCCATAAAAGGAGATATTCCTTTTAAGGGAGCTACAGCTTGGATTTTAATATGTTCCATATTTGTTGCGTCAATTGGATTAAATGCAAATTCAACAGCTGTAGTAATTGGAGCCATGTTAATATCTCCGTTAATGGGACCAATATTAGGAATTGGAATGTCAATTGCTATTAATGATATTGATACTCTTAAAAAATCAATGATAAACTTAGCAACTATGATTGTTCTAAGTTTGTTAACAGCATTTTTGTTTTTTGCTATTTTTCCCTTAAAAGAAGAAACTTCTGAATTGTTAGGAAGAGTAAAACCTGACATACGTGATGTGTTAATAGCATTTTTTGGTGGATTAGCATTAATTATTGCACGTACAAAAAAAGGAACAATAGCTTCAGTAATATTTGGTGTAGCAATTGCTACAGCATTAATGCCACCTTTATGTACAGCTGGTTGGGGATTGGCTACAGGAAAATACCATTTCTTTTTAGGGGCTATGTATCTCTTTACTATCAATACTATTTTTATAGCCTTAGCAACTTTTGTTGTTTTAAAGCTTCTTGGGTTTACAATGATACGTTATGTGAATTCTGTAAAAAGAAAAAGAATAGCTAGATTAGCATCTTTTATAGCAGTTTTAGTAATGATACCTGCGGTTTTTACATTCATTAATGTATACCAAGACAGTATTATAAATGCAAATTATAAAAAGTTTTTAAAAGAGAAAATTGATGATAATAAGGATTTATGGTTGCAGCGTGAAGATATAGATAGAGACGCAAAAACTATCAGTTTATTTTTTAATGGTGATATAACAGATGCAACGGAAACTTTTTTAAGAAATGAATTAAAAACATATCCCAAAATTGATTCATACTTGCTTTTAATAAATGAAAACAAAGCTCGAAGTGTTGATAGAGTAGTGGATGCTTATGATAGAGCTATTGCCGATTTAGATGAAAAGGATAATGTGATAAAAGGATTACATAAAGAAATAGACGATCTTAAGTCAACAATTTCTAATTTAAATCAAAGAATAGAGCAAGATGCGACTAATAGGGATAAAAATACAGTTCCATTTAGTTCTATTATAAAAGAAGCTAAGATTAGGTATAATGGAATTACAGGAATGAGTTTTTCAAAGAAACTTGTGTCAAAAGATTTTATTAAGATAGATACAATTCCTGAAATATCAATTTCATGGAATAAAAAATTAGCAGATTCAATAGTTACTAAAAAAGAAAAAGAACTTAAAGGATGGTTACAAAAAGAGTTATCAATTAAGAATCTTATAATTAAAAAATAGAAAAAATAAACTTTATAATGAAAGGGAAGAAATGAATGTTTCTTCCCTTTTTTATTAATTAAAAAATATTTACTACAAATTTTGTAGTACACTACAGAATTTGTAGTTTTGAAAAATATGAAAACACCGAAACCAGGAAAATCAGTAAGAGGCTCAAAGTCAGGAAAACCAATTATGGCACTTTTTGATTTATTAGGAAGGAATTGGACAATGGGTATTATTTGGCATTTAAATGATTCGTCAAAATCATTTAGTGATTTAGAGAAGTTATGTACCGATATTTCTCCTACAACTTTAAATACAAGGTTGAAAGAGTTGCAAAGCACATTTATTATAGAAAAAACAGTAGGAGGTTACAAATTAACTACTATTGGGGAAGAGTTGTTTGTTTTGTTTGAGCCTCTAAGAGAGTGGTCAAATCAATGGTCAAAAAAATTTAAATAACAAAAGAACATGTTTATAATTAATTTCAATTTTATAAAACCTTTAGAAGAGGTTAACAAATATACTGAATTGCACAGGGCTTATGTGGCTAAGCAGTATGAAAAAGAAAAGTTTATAATTGGAGGGCCAAAAACTCCACGTAATGGAGGGGTTGTAGTATCAAATGAGTGCTCAAAAGAAGAGCTTATAATGATTTTAGAAAATGATCCATTAATATTAGAAAGAGTAGCCGAATACGATTTAATTGAGTTTTCACCATTAATGAGTAGCCAGAATTTAAATTCATTTATAAAGTAAAAAACCGAGCTAAATGCTCGGTTTTCATTTTTGATTACTTTGTTAGAGTATTCGTAGTAAGCTAGAGTTTATTTTTGGTTAATAACTCTAAATGTTGTTCTTCGGTTTGAAGCATGTTCTCTTTCTGTACAAGAAACACCATCAGAACATCTATTGGTTAATCTATTTTCGCCATAACCATTTGCTGTTAATTGACTAGGGTTAGTTCCTTTAGCTATAAGGTAATTAACTACTGCTTGTGCTCTTCTTTCAGATAATGATTGATTACTCTTTTTTGTACCTCTAGAATCTGTGTGTGATTCAATAGCTACAGCAACACCATCTTTTAAAATAGGTAGTAATCTTGCATCAATAATACGTTTAGCTCCTGAAGTTAAAGTAGCACTACCTAAGTTCCAGTTTATTGGTAAAGGAGTGTTTTCAACTAATTTACATTCTACTTCTTTCCATGATGTTAATCCACCTTTTGAAACTAAAACTTCTTTAGTGATAGTTTTGTATTTAGCAGCTACTTGTACTTCTTCTTCCCAAGCATCTTTAACTAAAACAGTTTTCTTAATTGTTTTATAAATTGCATCACCTTTAATTAATCTTGTAGATGGGGCAGAAGTCATTACAGTTTTTCTCATTGTAGTTGTTACTTCTGGTATTTCAATTGTATTTGTTGTAGTAACAGCTGGTATACTTCTTTTTACAGTAGTTGTAACTTCAGGTATTTTAATTGTTCTTGTGGTTGGAGGAGTAGTCATTACTCTCTTTTTAATTATTTTAGTAACCGCAGGAATTTCAATTGTTGTTGTGCTAGGAGGAGTAGTCATTACTCTTTTCTTAATAATTTTTGTTTTAGCTGGTATTTCAATTACTCTTGTTGTTTCTGGAGTAATAACAGTTCTTTTAATAATTTGAGTAACCTCAGGAATTTCAATTGTTCTCGTAGAAGGTGGAGTTACCATTACTCTTTTTTTGATGATTTTTGTAACTGCTGGAATTTCAATAGTTCTTGTAGAAGGTGGAGTTGCCATTACTCTTTTCTTTACTATTTTAGTAACTGCAGGAATATCAATAGTTCTAGTACTAGGCGGTGTAGTAACTACTCTTTTAGAATAAGTTGCTACTCCACATCCATTAGGTCCTGCATTATTATCGTTACAAGTAGGTGTTTTAACGGTAGATGCATCTTTTTCTAATACAGTTTTGCTTATTGTTTGATATTGAGCAGGTACTTCTTTATAACACCAGTAACGACAATCATTAGGGTCTGAAGATTCACAATCTGGAGCTTTTTCACTCATTTGCCATCTGGCAGATTTTGCTCTTAGCTCTATAACTTCACTATCTTGATTAAAGGCAGCAGGAATAACTCTTAATTTAGATCCGTATTCTCTTCTCTGATATTTTAGAATTTCTGATCCGTAAACAGCAGGAATAACTTCTAAACGTTTAGAAGCTTCTTTTATAGTAACTACTACGTCTCTCATTTCGTATTTAGCAGGAACGATTTCTACTCGTTTTCCGGCTTCTTTTACAGTAACAACAACGTCACGCATTTCATATTTAGCAGGAACAACTTCTAAGCGTTTTGATGCTTCTTTTACAACAATGGTTTCTTCTACTATATTAGTTTTTGCGGGTATTTTTACTAAGCGTTGACTAGCCTCTTCAATGGTAACAACTACATCACGCATTTCATATTTAGCAGGAATAATTTTTAATCGCTTGCTAGCTTCTTTAACTGTAACAACTACGTCACGCATTTCATATTTAGCAGGAATTACTTCTAAACGACTAGAAGCTTCTTTGGTAACTACGGTTTCTGAAGCAACAGAAGGTCTAGATAAAGATTTTTCTATACGTTTACTAGCTTCTTTCGTAACAACTGAAAAGTTTTTAGTTTCGTATTTAGCAGGAACAATTGTTAATTTTTGACTTCCAACATTAACTAAAACTCTTTCAGTTATAGTTTTGTATTCTGCAGGGTGCGTAATAATTCTTTTATATGCAGGTGCTATTTCAATAGTAACATCTTCATTTTTCCATACTTCTGGAGTTTTACATCGAACATAGCATTTCCCCGGTTCGGCGTTGGTTGGTAAATCTTGCGAAAAAGCAGATAACCCAAAAGCAAATAAAGCTCCAGATAACAATAATTTTTTCATAATTAATAAAAATTTGTTAATGATTATTTAGTTTCATTTAATATGACACGCCAAGGGGTTAGAGGTCACATAATTACAAATATAACAAATTCTATCAAATGTTAAATAAATGTTAAAAAACTTTACAATTTATTGAAGTATAAGCTTTTAATTATCCCGTCTGAAAGCCCTATTTTAGGAACAAATATTTTTCTAGCTCCACTCCATTTCATTGCAGAAAGGTAGATTTTTGTAGCAGGAACAATTACATCAGCTCTATCTGGATTAAGACCTAATTCAGAAATTCGTTCTTTATAGGTCATTTTTTTTAAAAACTGATATTGAGCATTAAGATAAATATAAGAAATCGGTTTTCCTTGCTCTCTTCCAGACATTTTGAATATTTTATTAATATTACCTCCAGAACCTATTAAAGTAATTCTTTTGTAGTTTTTTGTGTTTTCTTCGATCCAGTATTGAACCTTTTTAAAGATAATTTTATTGTCAGATTTTTTATTGTTTATTAATCTAACTGTACCTATTTTAAAAGATTTAGAGTTAACTATTTTACCTCTTGAGAATAAGGTAAATTCAGTACTACCTCCACCTACATCAACATATAAATAAGTACTGTCTGATTCAATTAATTGATTTAAGTCAGTAGAAGATATTATAGCCGCTTCTTTTTTACCATCAATGATGTCAATTTCAACATCAGTTTCTTTTAAAACCATTTTAGCAACATCTTTACCATTTGTTGCTTCTCGCATGGCAGAAGTAGCACAAGCTTTATATTTTTCAACACCATGAACTTTCATAATAAGCTTAAAAGCTTTCATGGCATCTACAATTCTATTAGTATTTTCGGTTGAAATGGTTCCAGATACAAAAGCATCAGCTCCTAAACGTATTGGAACACGAACCAAAGATGATTTTTTAAATTGAGGATCTTTATCATTCTCTTCAATTACATTGGCAACTAGTAGTCTTACGGCATTTGAGCCTATATCAATAGCTCCGTATTTTGTTATTTTCAAAATCAGTAAGTTTTATCTATGATTTTTAGGAAACTCTGCTAATATAGTATTCCCTTTTTTTATGTTTTTCCAGTGCTTTTCATTGAATTCAATTCCTATAACACCGCAAGTAGCTACATGTGCAATAGGTTTACTTCCGAATTTATTTACAAAAGTATTTATACCATGATCATGACTAAATATAATGGCGCTATTAAAACTATCATCTAAAGCTTTCACAGTTTTTACTAAATAACCATCACTAAAACTATAAAGCTGACGTTTTATTTGCAAGTTAGATAATGGATAACTAAAGTTTTCACAAAAAATAACAGCTGTGTGTAACGCCCTGTTAGCACTACTTGAAACAAAAACATCTGGCTTTTGTATTTCTTTGGCTAAATATTTCGATAGCAAATGTGCATCATTAATACCACGTTCTTTTAGTGGTCTGTCAATATCTTTAACGCTATCATACTTCCATGAAGATTTAGCGTGACGAACGATGTAAATTGTCTTCATTTAATTTTTTAAACAATATGTAAATATAAAACTATGGAGCTAAACGTTCAAGTTTCCAAGAAAAATCTTTTTGTAAAGAATATCTAATTCTGTCATGCATCCTGTTAGGACGACCTTGCCAAAATTCAATAGAAATAGGTTTAACAATAAAACCACCCCAATGTTTTGGCCTTGGAATTTCTTGATTTTTAAATTTTGCTTCATAAGAAGTTAAGTTATTGTCTAACTCTTTCCTAGAAGTAACTACTTCACTTTGGTTTGATGCCCAAGCACCTAATTTACTACCATCTGGCCTAGATTCAAAATAGCCATCAGATAAATTAGAAGCTAACTTATTAGCAGTACCTTTTATTATTATCTGCTGTTCTAAACCTGACCAAAAAAAAGACAAGCAAACATGATTGTTATTTATAATAGCTTTCCCTTTTTCAGAATTATAATTAGTATAAAAGATAAAGCCTTCCCAAGTATATTTTTTTAACAAAACAATTCTACTTTTTGGAAAACCATCTTGCCCTATAGATGAAATAGTCATAGCGTTTGCTTCATCAACCATTTCAGAATTATCAGCTGATAAAAACCAATTTCTAAAAAGTTCAATTGGGTTTTCAGGACAATTTATTTCAAGGAGTTCTTGTTTTTCGTAAGACTTTCTATGATTACTTAAATCGTGTGCCATTGTTAGCTTTAATTGTTGGAGTAAAGGTACAATTTTTAGCAAGATTTGTAAACTTGATAGCAAGAAATGTTAAATGAATAATGAAGGGTCAAGTCTATTTTTGCAGAGTTACAATTCATCATAAAAAAAATACAGTTGAGTAGCTCTTTTTAGAAAAGGATATAAATCAATTGCATTTTTGAACCGTGAAAATCAATTAATAATAGCAATATATAAAATGAAACAAGTTTTAATAATTATAGTTTTTGTGTTAGTACATTTATCAATGAATGCACAAACAGTTATTTCAGGTAAAGTAACTGACACAAAAGGTGAACCTATTTTAGGAGCGAATATATATTTAGAAGGAACCTATGATGGTACTTCGTCAGATGAAAATGGAGAGTTTAAATTTAGAACTTCAGAAAAAGGCGTAAAGAAATTATTAGTATCATTTATCTCTTTTGAATCTTTTTCAAAAATAGGAGATGTATCTTCATTTAAAAATTTGCATATAAAATTAAAAGATGATGTTAATACATTAGATGCTGTATCCATCAATGCAGGTACTTTTGAAGCAGGTGATAATGCAAAAGTAACAGCATTAAAGCCATTAGATGTAGTTACTACTGCTAGTGCTTTGGGTGATTTTGTAGGTGCTATTCAAACATTACCTGGTACTTCAACAGTAGATGAAGATGGACGTTTGTTTGTTAGAGGTGGAGATGCTGGGGAAACACAAATTTTTGTTGATGGTATTCGAGTGTTTACACCTTATGCGCCATCAGCAAGAAATATACCTACTAGGGGAAGATTTTCTCCATTTTTGTTTAAAGGATTTTCTTTTTCAACTGGTGGATATTCTGCTGAGTATGGACAAGCTTTATCTAGTGTTTTGACAATGAGTACTATTGATGAGCCTACTCAAGAAAAAACAGATATATCTATTATGACAGTTGGAGGAGGTATAGGAAACACTCAAATATGGGGTAAGAATTCATTAAGTATAAACACATCTTATATAAACTTAGCACCGTATCAAAAATTATTTCCAGACAGAAATACATGGAATAAACCTCTACAAGCTGCAAGTGGAGAAATGGTGTATCGTTATAAACCTAATGAAGATGGAATGTTGAAGTTATATGGAGCTTTTAGTTACACTGATTTCGATATGATTCAGGAAGATATTAATTATGTTGATGGATTTCATTTTGGACTTAGAAATAGAAATTTATATTTTAATGGTTCTTATAAAGAAAGGTTAGATAATAATTGGAAAATTTCTGGAGGATTCAGTTTTACTAATGATTTTTCAAATTTAGGAATACTAGATGATGTTGTAAAAGATGAGGAAAACTCTATTCATGCTAAAATAAAACTACAAAAAAAAGTATCAAATAGATTTAAATTAAATTTCGGAGCTGAATATTTATTTACACACTTTAATGAAAATTATATAGGAAATAACACAGGGAATTATAAGTATAAATTTAAAAATGATATAGCTAGTGTTTTTGCAGAAACTGATATTTTCTTTTCAAAAAAATTAGCCTCGAAAATTGGTGTTCGTTTTGAGAATTCTGAGTTTTTAAATCAATTTACTGTTTCACCTAGAGTTTCATTAGCATACAAAACAGGTAAGGATGCTCAAGTTTCACTTGCCTATGGACAATTTTATCAAAATCCTAATAATGATTATTTAAAGTTTTCTGATAATTTAAAAGCTCAAGAAGCTTCGCACCTTATTGCAAATTATCAATATGTTAAGGATAAGAAAATATTTAGAATTGAAGGTTATTATAAAGAGTATGATAATTTAGTGAAATATGATACACAAATAGCATTACCAATGTCTAAATTTAATAATAAAGGAAGTGGATACGCTAAAGGAATAGATGTGTTTTGGAGAGATGGGAAAACCATAAAAAATACAGAGTATTGGGTGTCATACTCATATTTAGATACGGAAAGAGATTATAAAAACTATCCTACAAAGGCTACTCCGGGTTTTGCTTCTTCACATAACATGTCTATTGTAGCTAAGCATTTTGTAAAAGATTGGAAAAGTCAATTAGGCTTGAGTTACAATTTTGCTTCTGGAAGAAACTACACTAACCCAAATAAAAGTGGCTTTTTAAATGATAAAACAATTAACTATAATTCAGTAAGTTTTAATTGGGCATATTTAATTAGCCAGCAAAAAATAGTATACTTTTCTGTAAATAACGTTTTAGGTACTCAAAACATATTTGGCTATAATTATAAAAATACGCCTAATGTAAATGGAGTTTTTGATAGGCAGGCTATTATTCCTTCGGTAGATAGGTTTTTCTTTGTCGGTTTTTTCTGGACAATAAGTGACAATAAGAAAGATAACCAGTTAAATAATCTATAATCTTACAATTCAGTCATATAATATAACAACTCAGTTTGTTTTTTAATGATATGAATAAGTTACTATAGATATTTGAATAGAAATTAAGAACTAAAACTAATTAATCATGCAAAAAATAGTAATAATCATAGTAGTTTTCTTAAGCGGAATGCTAACCTCATTAGCACAAGAGAAATATACCATAACAGTTGAGTTTACGGGAATGAAATCTAATAAAGGAAGTTTGTTTGTTGCTTTGTATAATGAAGAAACTAATTTTTTAAAAAGACCTTACAAAAGAAAAATAGGGGAAATTAAAAACAAAAAAGCGAAAGTTGTTTTTGAAGGGGTTTTACCAGGAGTTTATGCAATTTCATCATTTCATGATGAGAATGATAATAAAAAAATGGATGCCAGAATATTTGGAATTCCAAAAGAACCAACAGGAACTTCAAATAACGCAAAAGGTTTTATGGGGCCACCTAAATATAAGGATGCAAAATTCGAAGTTAAAGAAAATAGTATTATTCAAATTAAAATTAATTAAAACCACAGATATAAAAATGAAAAAAGTTATAGCAATAGTAGCAGTTTTATTTTCAATGAATATGATAGCTCAAAGTCAGTATGAAAAAGGAATGGGAAAAGCTTTTGAGTTATGGGAAGCTAAAAAAAATACTGAAGCATCTCAATTATTTGAACGAATTTCAAAAGTAGAAAAAGAAAATTGGTTACCTCCTTTTTATGTTGCTACTATAGAAATATTAGGGAGTTTTGGGTTAAAGGACGAAGCAAAATTAGAAGCAAAATTAAAAAAAGCACAAGAGTTTTTAGATGAAGCAAAATCTTTATCAGAAAAGAATCCAGAAATTATGATAACACAAGCTTTATTAAATACAGCTTATATAGCTTTTGATGGACAAAAATATGGGATGACATTATCAATGAAGAATACAAATTTATATGCTGAGGCAGAAAAATTAGCGCCTAATAATCCTAGAGTAATTTTAGGAAAAGCTGAATGGAATATGGGAAGTGCACAGTTTTTTGGAACATCGATTGAGCCATATTGTAAAGACGTAGAAAAATCACTTACACTATTTAAAACGGATAATCCAGAAAAATTTCATCCACGATGGGGAGAAAAAAGAGCCAAACAAGTAATGAAAAAGTGTAAAGTAAAATAAAAAAAAGAGGCGAGATAGCCTCTTTTTTATTTTATAACATTTTAGTTACTATTTCTTTCATCATTTTAGCAGCTAAAAAAGCAGTCATGTTTTTTAAATCTTGTTTTGGGTTGTATTCTACAATATCAGCACCAATGATTTCTGTATCTATGCTTTGAATTAAATTTATAACCTGTCTTGAAGTCAATCCTCCAGGTTCATGATGAGAAACACCAGGAGCGTAAGCAGGGTCAAATCCGTCCATATCTAAAGAAATATATAAGGGATTTTTAAACTCAGGAATAGAAGCTAAGTTTAAATCTTTCATTTGATGAATTTCTACGTTATATTTTTCTGCTTGTTCAGCTTGATGTGGATTTAAGGTTCTAATTCCAACCTGTACCAGTCTGTTAACAAGTCCGTGTTCCATAATTCTAGCAAAAGGCGAAGCATGAGAATATAAATCACCTTCATAATTATCGTATAAGTCACAGTGGGCATCTATATGTAGTATATCAAATTTAGAATACTTTTTACTATGCGCTTTGATAATAGGAAAAGTTATAGAGTGATCTCCTCCTAGGGTAAAAATTTTAGCACCAGTATCTATATGCTTTTTTGTTATTTTTTCAATGTCAAAATATTCTTTAATTTCAAAATCTCCCGCATCACTTATAGCTGGGTTTTCAATTGAAATTAAGTTTTCAGAATACATATTAGCGGAGCCACAGTTTAAAGCGTCTCTTATTAAAGAAGGAGCAAGACTTGGCCCTCTTAAGTAGGAGGATTTTTCATCGTACTTAATTCCTTGAATAGTTATTTTACTCATTGTTAGTTAGATGTTAGGGGTGATTTATACTTGAAACACCAATTTAGTAAAATTTTCGATGAAAACAGGAAAGTTTTTCTGTCTTTATAAATGTGAAGATTTTAATCATAATATCGTATGATTTGACCTCTATTTTTTCCCTCTATACTTTTAATATAAGAATTGATTACTTTGTCAGTTGGAATTGGATTATGGCCAGGGAAATAGTCTTTATATTTCTCATAAGCATCTTGAACAACACCAAGTGATACAACATTTATACGTATTTCATTTTCTATTTCTAAATCTACAGCTTTTACAAAACTATGTATAGCTCCATTAACCATAGCAGCACTTGTTGTTTTTTCAACAGGATAATCAGCTAAAATACCTGTAGATAGAGTAATAGAACCTTTAGGGTTGAGGTATTTACTACCTATTCTAACTACATTAACTTGTCCCATTAATTTGCTTTTTAAACCAATGTAGTAATCTTCTTCAGTCAGGTTTTTAAAAGCATCCCATTTTGCTTCACCAGCAATACAAACAATAGCATCTAATTTACCAATTTGAGAGAAGCAATTTTCAATCGATTCACTTTTTGAAATGTCAATTTTAACGTCACCACTTAATCTACCTCCAATTATAACTTCGTGTTTGGTCATTAAATAATTAGATACTTTTTTGCCTATAGTTCCATTACCACCAATAACTAATATTTTCATTTATTTTAAACTTAATTTTCTTAAAAATACAAACAAAATATGGTTTAAGAGTATTTATGTTAAGAAATAGAGATGATAATTAAATAAAGAATAAAAAACAGTGGTTAATGATGTGTTAATCTTGAAATAACCTCTTTTTGATTAGGGAACAAAGAAGTAAGCTCTTTTTCAGATTTAAGTTCAAAATCTTCAAAACTAAATCCAGGAGAAACTGTACAGCCAACTAAAGAATAAGAATTTTGTTCAATGACTTCAGCTCCAAACCAATAACCTCCAGAGACAACAAATTGTGGAATTTCTCCTTTACTTAAATTATTTCCTATAATATGTGTTTCATGTACTCCAGATTCTGAAATAGTATGTAGTTTAATAGGTGATCCGTCATAAAAATGCCAAATTTCATCTTGTTTTATCCTATGTAATGCAGAGAAATTATCTGAAGTTAGTAAAAAGTAAATACAAGTAGAATAATTTCTATTTCCTGTGTAGTTTTTTTCTAAACTATTATTATTTATTTTTCCCTCACTACGGTATGTTTCCCTAAAATAACCACCTTCTGGATGTGATTCTAGTTTTAACTCTTTTATTATTTTATCAATTTTTGTCTCCATGTTTGGTGTAGTGTTAAAAGTCAAGTTATGTTTTAAAAAAGTATTATTGATAAGAGGCTATTACAAAATCATTCATTTGATTAAAATTTTTAAGAATATCTTTTAATAAGGAAATTTGAACTTTGGTTCTTACTAGATTATGTTCTTGATATTCGATTTTATAATAAATATCATTATTTAAATAATCAGCTAAAAAACGAATGGCTTGTTCGTAAGTGATAATTTTTACCCCAAGCATTAAAGATTTTATTTCTTCATGTGTTATAAAATTTCTAGAAGCTTTAGCATATCCTTTCGTGAAAGCTTTAAATAAGTTTATATCTAAAGAAACTTTAGCTATGTTTTTTTCTCCTTCTGAAGCTGTATTCATACCTGTTCTTACAGCATCACCAAAATCGTAGGCTAAATAACCAGACATTGTTGTGTCTAAATCAATAATACAAATAATTTCATTGTTTTGGTTAAATAGAATGTTTCCTACTTTGGCATCTTGATGAATTGTACGTAAAGGTATTTTTTCTTGGTTTCCAAGTAAAATAATTTCATGCATTTCAGGGGCTAAACTTAACAAGTATTCTATTTCATCTTTAACTTTTGAAAGTTTATTATTTTGATTTTGTTGAATAGCTTTTTTTAGCTGCTCAATTCTGTTTGGGGTATTGTGAAAATTAGGTAATACTTCAAATAATTTAGGCTGTGGTAAGTCTGACAAAACTTGATGGTAGTTTCCAAAAGCTTTTCCTAAACTTTCAGCCTGTTTTTCATTATTTAGTGTTTCAATAGTTTTTGAATTGTTTATATAATTAAACATTCTCCAAAATGAACCATCTTTGTTTTTGTAATATCTCTTATCCTTTTTTGTTAGAATAATAGTTAATATTCTATCTGATTTATCTTTTGGTGTTCTAGATTGAATATGTGTTGTTATTCTAAATATATTTTCTGAAAGTTTATCAATATCTTTAAAAATATGATTATTTATTTTTTGGAGAATATAACAATCCTTTGAAGTAATAATTTTGTAAGTGGTATTTATATAGCCTGAATTAATGATTTCATGAGTTATAAAATCCCCCTTTATTTTAAAAGCTTGAATAATTGAAGTAATATCCATTATAAATTCCAAAGTTGTTTAGGGTATTCTCCAGAAGAAGTTAATTCTTTAATATTATTTTCAACTACTTCTTTATCTTCTTTATATGTCATTCCAAACCATTTAGAATTGGTTGGTAAAACTTTTACAGAACTTTTACTTTTGACTACTAAGTTATTTAAAACAAAAGGAAGATAGAATTCACTTTTTAACTCATGAATATTTTCTCTAAGAAAAGAGATAAAATCTTCTTCAAAAGAGGAGAATATGGCAGGAGTTAAACCAAACATATTCATAGAAGCAATTTCATTTGATTTTAAAACTGTTTCCGTATTGTTCTCTAGATAAACAATTGTGTGATCTTCTTTTTTTATAATATTGGTACGCTCAGTAATAGAGGTAAGGTTGTTGTTGTCAACTTCACAAATTCCTCTTGAAACACTTCCATTAGTCGATAAGGTGTTTTCAATACTATAGCCCACCATGCATTGTTTTGAAAGGTCCTCTTTTTTTAAAGAGGAAAGATATTTAGCCATAATTATGAAAGAATCACTACCATAAAAATCATCAGCATTTATTACTGCAAAATTAGTGGTAATAACGTTTCTTGCAGACCAAATTGCGTGGCCAGTACCCCATGGTTTTGTTCTTTTGGAAGAAGTAAAATCAAGAGGTAAATTTTGAGTGTCTTGAAAAACAAAATCTACATCAATTTGATTATTAAATTTTGCAATGACTTGTTTTTTAAACTCTTTTTCAAATTCTTTACGAATAACAAAAACAACCTTAGAAAATCCAGCTCTTTTTGCATCAAAAACGGAATAATCAATAATGGTTTCTTTGAAAGAATTAATAGGGCTTAATTGTTTTAATCCACCAAAACGGCTACCCATACCAGCAGCCATTACTAAAAGAGTTAAACTCATAGGATAGTGTTTTTAAATATCTCTCATAATTTCTAAAGGCGTATCTTTTTTCCATTGACCATTTGTAAAATCAGGTATAGGAATTGATAAACTTTTACTAGCTACTGAAATTTCAGAAAGCGGTGTGATAGCGCTCCACATAACACTATCGTAAGCATTAATATCTAACGGTAAACCAAGGTTCAAACATCTGATAAGTCGATACATCATTACAAAGTCCATTCCTCCATGCCCTTGTTTGAAACTTTGACTTATGGTTTTTAATTTTTTAATTATTGGGTGTGTATATTTTTTTGAATAGGATTGATAATCGTCTTTAGAAAGCCATTGATGCCCCCAATAAGCTAGCTCTTCTTTGTCAATATATAATCTGCTAGGATAACCATCATGAGTTGCTTTTGTTCCTACAACTTTATTTATTCTTGAGTATGGACGACCAGTATGAACATCAAACTGAAGTAAAATACTTTTACCTTTAGCTGTTTTAATCATGGTTGAATTCATATCACCACATTTAAAATTTGTGTATGGAGAATTTAGTCTTTTAGCAGTTTCACTTAAGTTAAGTTCTCTAGAGCTCATAGATGTTAGATGGTCAAAAGTATCTCCACGACCAATATTTAAATAAAAACTAATAGGGCCTAAACCATGAGTTGTGTAAAAATTACCATCTCTTTCAATGTGATGCTTTAATCGCCATTGATCTTCATAATAATCTGAACTCAACATGTGAGCTCTTAAATCGTGTAAATAAGCACCTTCAGTATGAGTGATATCTCCAAAAACTCCGTTTTCAATCATATTAAGAACAAATAATTCCTCTTCATTATAACAGCAGTTTTCAATCATAATACAGTGTTTCTGATTTCTTTCTGCAGCTTCTATTAGTTCCCAACATTCACTTAAAGTATAAGCAATTGGTACTTCACATGCTACATGCTTTCCTTGATTCATACCATATATACACATAGGTGTATGTAGTTCCCATGGAGTAGTAATTAATAATAAATCTATATCATCTTGCTTTGCAAGTTTTTGCCATTCGTTTTTATCTCCAAAGTATAAGTTTGGCTTTTTCTTTTGCCATTTACTTAAGCTATCAGCAGCCTTTTGAACTTTTTTCTCTTGTAAATCAGAAAGAGCTACTATTTCACAATATCCTTGTTTAGCAAGCCATTCATACATTTGTAATAGAGTGGTACCTCTATTACCAAGTCCTATAATTCCAACTTTAACTTTTTTTATAGGTGAAGCTTTAAACCCAAACAAATTCCCTTTAGTGGGTTTATAGGTTGCTTTAATTGCACCTAATAGAGCATCATTATCATTAGCATAAGATGAAAAAGGCATTGAAATAAATGCAGAAGCACCTAAGAGTGATTGAATAAAATTTTTTCTGTTCATGAGAATAGGAATTATATCTTGTTTACAGTTACATAGAAGTTGTTGTCTACAACAAGAGTTTTAGTGTTTGTTTTTAGTGTTTGCCATTTTTCAGTTGGCTTTAATGTACAAGCTTTATTGTTGGCTGTAACTTTAATAGCCATGTTAAAGCCTTTTACAACATTATTCCAACGGTATTTTAATTTATTATCAGTAATTTGATACTCAAAAACAGGAATTTTAACGGTACGTAAATATTGATCAAAAACTTTGGTTAAATCAATACCAGATTTATCAATCATATACTTTTCAACTTCTTGAGTAGTTACTGTTTTGTGATAAAACTTTTTATTTAAGCCACGTAAAATTTTACGCCATTTTTTATCATTATCTATTAATTGACGAATTGTATGAAGCATATTTGCTCCTTTGTAGTACATATCACCTGAACCTTCACTATTTACATTATATTGTCCTATAATTGGGATATCGTTTCTTATAGATCGTCGAGTACCAATAACATATTCAGCTGATGCTTTTTTCCCATAATAATAATCTAAGAATAAGTTTTCAGAATACGCGGTAAAGCTTTCGTGTACCCACATGTCAGCAATATCTTTATTAGTAATATTATTAGCAAACCATTCATGACCAGCTTCATGAATAATAATAAAGTCGAATTTTAATCCCCATCCAGTACCAGATAAGTCATTTCCTAGGTATCCTTGTTTATATTGATTTCCGTAAGTAACTGAACTTTGATGTTCCATGCCTAAATAAGGAACTTCTACGAGTTTAAAACTATCTTCGTAAAAAGGATATTTACCAAACCAATGTTCAAAAGCCTTCATCATTTTTGAAGCGTCTTTAAACTGTTTTTTTGCTTTTTCTAGATTATCACGTAAAACGTAATAGTTCATATCTAATACACCATCTTCACCGTCATATTTTTCTGAAAAATTCACATAATCACCAATATTTACATTAACACCGTAATTATTAATAGGATTCTTAACAAACCAATGAAAAGTAGTAGTGTTGTCATTGTGCTTTTCAACTTTTCTAAGTCTACCATTAGAAACGTTTGTTAAATTTTTAGGAACTCGAACACTTATAGCCATACTATCAACTTCATCATACATATGATCTTTATTAGGCCACCAAACACTAGCCCCTAATCCTTGGCATGAAGTTGCTACAAAGTGATTTCCATTCATGTCTTTTTTCCAAGAAAAACCACCATCCCAAGGAGCTCTTATAGCTTCTTTGGGGGTTCCTTCATAATAAACTATAATAGAGTTTGTAGTACCTATTTCTTGTTTTTCTTTTAATTGAATGAAATGAGCATTACCTTCTGAAGTAATCATAAGGCTTTTTCCATTTTGGGTAGCTTTTGTAATTTTTAAAGGAGCTTGTAAATCTATTTGTAGCCTAGAAGCAGGTTTTAAAACTTTATAAGTTACTTTGTTGTTACCTTTAATGAATTTTTTATCAGGATCAACTGAAATATTTAAATGGTAATAAGATAAGTCCCACCAAACTCTTTCAGGAGTAATGGAACCTCTTAGTGTATCTTGACGAGTAAATGTATTTGTGTGTTTAAATAAAGATGTTTGCGCAAAACTTAAAAAGCTTGCAAATATTAAGAAACTACTAAAAATAATTTTTTTGCACATAATTTTTACTGAAATTGAGTTGCTAATATAAGTTTTTAAAGTTTTTTTATTGACTTTAACTTTTGGATATTTGTCTAAAATTATATAGAATGTCAAAAGTTGTATTTATTACCGGAGCTTCTTCAGGAATAGGAAAATCTATAGGATTGTATTTGCATGGTAAAAATTATAAGGTGTACGGTACTAGTAGAAATCCGAGTAAAGTAAATGTTCCTTTTTCAATGGTAGCTTTAGATGTTACTCAGAAAGAATCTATTAAAAGAGCTATCGGCGAAGTGATTGGGATAGAAGGAAAGATTGATGTTTTGATAAATAATGCAGGTAAAGGAATCACTGGGCCAATTGAGGATACGCCAACTGAAGAAATGAAGTTTAATTTTGATACTAATTTTTTTGGAGTTATTGATGTAATTAAAGAGGTGTTACCTTCTATGCGGTTAGAGAAGAGTGGACTCATTATTAATACAACTTCAATAGCAGGTTATATGGGATTGCCATTTAGAGGAGTATATTCTGCAAGCAAAGGGGCTTTAGAATTGGTAACTGAGGCGTTAAGTATGGAAGTTAAGAGTTTTGGTGTACGAGTGGTGAATGTAGCTCCGGGTGATTTTGCTACAAATATTGCTGCTGGTAGATATCATACGCCGGTATTTGAAAATTCAGCGTATAAAGAAAAATATGCTGAGAATTTAGCATTAATGGATAGTCATGTGAGTTCAGGGGAAGATCCAATGATGATGGCAAAAGCTATTTATGAAATAATAAAAAGCAAGTCACCTAAAATACATTATAAAGTAGGAGGGTTTATGGAGAAATTTTCAATTATTTTAAAAAGAGTTTTACCTGATAAAATTTATGAAAAACTATTAATGAACCATTATAAATTGTAAATTTGTAGCGTATTAGAAGAAATATTTTTTTAGAAATAGAACACAACTTTTTAAATTATAAATAGATGAAATTTTTTATTGACACAGCTAATCTTGATCAAATTAAAGAAGCACAAGCTTTAGGTATTTTAGATGGAGTAACTACTAATCCGTCATTAATGGCAAAAGAGGGGATTACTGGAGAAGAAAATATTATTAACCATTATAAAGCGATATGTGATATTGTTGAGGGAGATGTTTCTGCTGAAGTAATTTCAACTGATTATGAAGGAATGGTAAGAGAAGGTGAGGCATTAGCAGCTCTTAATCCACAAATAGTAGTAAAATTACCAATGATTAAAGATGGTATAAAGGCATGTAAATATTTTTCTGATAAAGGTATTAAAACAAATGTAACATTAGTTTTTTCTGCTGGGCAAGCATTATTAGCAGCAAAAGCAGGAGCAACATATGTATCTCCTTTTATAGGTCGTTTAGATGATATATCTACAGATGGTTTAAACTTAATAGCCGAAATTCGTCAAATTTATGATAACTATATGTTTGAAACAGAAATTTTAGCTGCTTCTGTTCGTCATACAATGCATATCATTGATTGTGCTAAATTAGGATCTGATGTTATGACTGGACCTTTAAGTGCTATTTCTGGATTATTAAAACACCCTTTAACTGATATAGGTTTAGAAAAGTTTTTAGCTGATTATAAAAAAGGACAACAGTAATTGTTAGCTGAATTCTTTGAAAATGAAATATAAAGAAATCATATAAAAAATAGATTTCTAGATTAACAAATAAGAATTCCACACTATTAGTGTGGAATTTCTTTTTTAGTAATACTTTTGCACTCTGATGTATCCAAAAAAACAATTAGCACAATTAGTAATTTCAGCATGTCAATTTTATAATATTGGTACTGTTGTAATATCACCTGGTTCAAGAAATGCACCTTTAACAATAGGTTTTACTAATCATCCTGATGTGGAAACTTATAGTATTGTTGATGAGCGTTGCGCTGCGTTTTTTGCTATGGGAATAGCTCAACAAAAACGAAAGCCAGTGGCGATAGTATGTACTTCAGGCTCAGCATTACTTAATTACTATCCAGCAATAGCTGAGGCTTTTTATAGTAAAATACCTTTGTTAGTTATATCCGCTGATAGACCAAAGCACTTAATTGACGTGGGGGATGGACAGGCTATTAGACAAGAAAATGTTTTTGCAAATCATATTTTATATTCAGCAAATTTGTTAGAAGATACAAATGAACTGGGTCGTAATGCGGAAATGTTAAGTGAAGCTATAAGCACAGCAATACAAAAAAAAGGCCCGATACATGTAAATGTTCCTTTTGAGGAGCCTTTATATGAAGTTGTTGATGAGATAGGAGAGGTAATTAAGGATGAGGTATTGAAGGTATCTAAAGAATTAACATCAACTGCAAGGAATATCAACTATGAGTATTTTGCTGATATATGGAATTCAGCAGAACGTAAATTGATTTTAATTGGAGTAAATTACCCTTCTGATGAGTTGCAAAGTATTTTAAGTAAGTATGCAAATGATGAGTCTGTTTTAATAATGACTGAAACAACGTCTAATTTATATGGTTCAAATTTTGTAAATAATATAGATGTATTAATTACTCCACTTAACGAAAAATCTTTTGAAGCTTTAAAGCCAGATGTTTTAATTACATTAGGTGGAATGGTTGTGTCAAAAAGAATAAAACAATTCTTAAGGAAGTATCAACCAAAGCATCATTGGCATATTGATAAACTTGAGAAATTAGATACTTATTTTTGTTTAAGTGAGTTTGTACAAGAAGTGCCAGAGATGTTTTTTTTAGAGTTAATTAATTACAAGAAAAAGATATCAAGCAGTTATAAAGAACACTGGTTAGAGATAGAAAATAAGAGAATAGATAGTCATGAAAATTTTGTAAAAACTATTTCTTATTCTGATTTAGAGGTGTTCAATGTATTGTTAAAATCTTTACCAAATAATTGCCAATTACAATTAAGTAATAGTTCAGTTATTAGATACACACAATTGTTTAAATTGAATCCAACATTACGAGTTTTTTGTAATAGAGGAACTAGCGGGATTGATGGAAGTACTAGTACCGCAATTGGAGCTGCATTAGCAAGTAAAGAACAAACCGTATTTATTTCTGGAGATATTAGTTTTTATTATGATAGTAATGCTTTATGGAATAGTTATGTGCCTAGTAATTTTAGAATCATTATAGTAAATAACTCAGGGGGAGGAATTTTCAAAATAATACCAGGGCCTCAAACAACGAATGCGTTAAATTATTTTGAAACACCACACAGTTTAAATGCTGAATATTTGGCAAAAACATATGGTTTTGAATATGAATCAGTAACGAATATAAAAGAGTTAGAAAATAAGTTATCTGGATTTTACAGTGATTCACAAAAACCGAAAATTTTAGAGATATTTACACCTTCAAGTGTAAATGATAGTATATTAAAAAAATATTTTAAAAATTTATAATGGATTTAAAAATAGGAGATAAGGTAGATTTAGTAATTGGTACTGAAAGTCATTTAGGATATACAGTATTAATAAATGAAGAATTTGAAGGATTACTTTACAGAAATGAAGTTTTTACTGAATTAGAAGAAGGGTTTAAAACTGTAGGTTACATAAAAAAGATTCGTGAAGATGAAAGAATTGATGTTTCACTACAACCTCAAGGTTTTAGAAATGTAATAGATGCTGATGTTGAAAAAATTCTGAATAAATTAGAAGAAAAAAAGTTTCTTTTATTGACAGATAAAAGCTCTCCTGAATCAATTAAATTTCATTTACAAATGAGTAAAAAAGCATTCAAAAGAGCTATTGGTAGTTTATATAAGAATAAAAAAATTGTTTTAAAAGAAGATAGAATAGAATTAAGTTAAGATATTATTTATCCTCCTCTTTTTCTTCTTCTTCATTATCTTCTTCAGGAAGATTTTCTTCATCTGGTTTTTGACTACCCATTAAATCATTCACTCGCTTTATGTTTTCATAAAAAGAGTCAGTGTTAGGATCTGATGGATTCATTTTTCCATAAGCGGCTTTGTAATAAAAATCTGCTTTTTCATAGTCTTTACCAAGTTCATGAAATTTTCCTACATAATAATCTCCTAAATGTAGGTCTGGATATTTAATCATAACAAAATCACCTAAAACTCTTAAGTAGTCACCATCCATTTTGTCCATAACAATACCTTCAATAGCGTAAATATCATCTAATCTTACATTTAAATTAGCGCCATATAAATATTGAATGTCTAAATATTTTTTCTCTAAATATTTTATTGCATCAAGAGGATCTAAGTCTTTTACGTTTTTTTCATATTCACCTTTAGATATTTTGGAGTATAAAGAAAACATATTTGTAAAAGCCCTAGGTATAGTTTCACTAATGGTGGCTAAAAAACTAGGAGAGCTTTCAAATTTATCAAAGTTTACATGAAAGTTTTCAGCATTAAAAGAAGATAAGAAAGTTCCGATTTCGCTATATCTATCATATAACTCTTCTGTTGTTTGTTTTTTAGAGTTACTAGCATATATGTAGTAGGTATTGTCTATTTTTCCAAGTCTGCTAAGTGTATATGAATTGATGATTTGAGGAGCATATTTTGCAAATTCAGGGGTAGCACATATGTAGGCATTAAAAATAGGTTCAGGTTCTTTTAAAAAATGAGTTAAAAAATTAGCTCCTTTTCCTTCACCTGTAATAGACATAAAAGGTGATGTTTTAAAATTGGCTTCCATATAAGGAATTAATTCATGCTTAATAAAGTTATAAAAATGAGAAGATCTACTAGTTAGCATATTAGTAGCTTCTACTATGGAAATATCTTTAGCGTACGTTTTTTCCATATCAATACCAACAACTATTTGTCTTGGAGCTTTGTCAACATTGGCAAACAATTTCGCGTTTCCAACATATAAATCAAATAAATATTGATTACCCAATACAATAGCTAGTGGGTAATTAGCAGTTAAATCTTTTTTGTAGTTTTTTGGAAGGTAAATTTTAAAACTTCTTTTTCGTTTCAATTCTTTAGAATCGATAGATTTAGTAATGACTTCCTGGGAAAAAGAAGAAAATGAAATGCAAAAAGCAAATACAAGAGACAGATATTTCATAGGGATTGGTTTATTAATACTCAAATATAAAAAAGAAAATAAAGTTATTATGCTATTTTTGCTTTATATAACGATAATAGTTTGAAATTATGATACAACCTCAATGGGAAACCGCCAAAGAGTACGAAGATATTACGTATAAGAAATCACACAATGTTGCAAGGATAGCATTTAACAGACCTAATGTGCGTAATGCATTTCGTCCACATACAACATCTGAATTGTTAGATGCATTTAATGATGCACATGAAGATACTAATATTGGAGTTGTATTATTGTCAGCTGAAGGGCCATCAACTAAAGATGGTGTTTGGAGTTTTTGTTCAGGAGGAGATCAAAATGCACGTGGCCATCAGGGATATGTTGGAAAAGATGGGTATCATCGATTAAATATTTTAGAAGTTCAACGATTAATTCGTTTTATGCCTAAAGCTGTAATTTGTGTAGTTCCAGGTTGGGCAGTAGGTGGTGGACATAGTTTACATGTTACTTGCGATTTAACTTTAGCAAGTAAAGAACATGCTATTTTTAAACAAACAGATGCCGACGTAACTTCATTTGATGCAGGATATGGCTCTGCATATTTAGCTAAAATGGTAGGGCAAAAGAGAGCTAGAGAGATATTCTTTTTGGGTAGAAATTATTCTGCGCAAGAAGCTTATGAAATGGGAATGGTGAATGCTGTTGTACCTCATGATGAGTTGGAGCAAACAGCATTTGATTGGGCTCAAGAAATATTAGAAAAATCGCCAACATCAATTAAAATGTTAAAGTTTGCAATGAATTTAACTGATGATGGAATGGTAGGACAACAAGTATTTGCTGGTGAAGTTACACGTTTAGCATACATGACAGATGAAGCTAAAGAAGGACGTGATGCTTTTTTGGAAAAGAGAAAGCCGAACTTCCCTAAAACATGGATCCCTTAAAATTAAATTAACTTGTTGTTATAAATAAAAATGATGAAGTAATCTCATTTTAAAGGTTGCTTCGTTTTGTTTGTAATGACGTTTTGTTTTATAGAATGAAAATAATTTGTATAGGGCGTAATTACGCTAAACACATAGAAGAATTAGAGAATGAGAAGCCTGAAAGTCCAGTGGTCTTTTTAAAACCTGATTCTGCAATTTTACCTAAAAAAATGCCTTTTTTTATACCGCCTTTTTCAAATGACATTCATTATGAAGTTGAGGTGTTGGTAAAAATAAATAAAGTAGGGAAGCATATTTCACCAAAGTTTTCACCTAAATACTATGATGAAATAGGTTTAGGTATCGATTTTACTGCTCGTGACGTGCAGGCTAAATGTAAGGAAAAAGGATTACCTTGGGAAAAAGCAAAGGCATTTGATGGAAGTGCTGTTATAGGAAACTTTTTCCCAAAAGAAGAATTTGATATAAATAAGTTATCTTTTCAGCTTAAAAAAAACAATGAAGTAGTTCAAGAAGGAAATACACAATCTATGTTATGGAAGATTGACGAGTTAGTAAGTTATGTTTCTCAATATTTCACATTAAAAAAAGGAGATGTAATTTTTACTGGTACACCAGCTGGTGTTGGTAAAGTAGAAGAGAATGATGTGTTAACAGGAATTATAGAAAATAAAGAAGCATTTCAAATAAAAATTAAATAAAAAAAGAAAGTTATGTTAGGATTAGTATTGCTCTATTTTATAGGGAAAAAGTTTTATGAATTAGCAGATGAGTATAAAATGAATAAATGGGGTTTTGCCATATTGGGAGTTGTTGTTTATTATACAGGAGCTTTTATTTTTGGTATTGCCTTAGGTGTTTATGCAGTAATAACTGAATCTGATTTTTTAGATACTACAAATGATTTAGTATTAGGGATAATAGCAATGCCTTTTGGACTTTTGAGTTGTTATGGATTGTATTATTATTTAGAGAAAACGTGGAAAAAGAAAAAACCATTAGAAGATAAAATGATAGATCAAATAGGGAATAACTAATTTCTTATTTCAATTTAAACCACTTTATAGCTTCAGCAATACCTACTTCAATAGGTGTTTGTTTAAGCTTTATTTTTTGTGTAGCTTTTTGGTTTGAGTAATAATTATGTACACATAATGTTTTTACATTAATGCTTGATAAATCTGTTTTCACCTTAAAAAAACGAAGTAGATCACCTAAATAACCAATAGAGAATAATAGTAATTTAGGAATTTTAATAAAATAAGATTTTTGATTTAGTTGTTGAGTAACTTTTTTATAAAAGCTTAAATATGATAAATTTTCACCAGATAGAATATAGGCTTCCTTATGTTCGCCATGAATTATTGATTGAATAACTGCTTTAGCTGCATCAATTACATTAATAAAACTTTTTCCTCCTGGAGGATAAAAAATAATTTTCTTTTTATAAGCACTTAAAACCAACCTTCCAGAACTAGGTTTTGTGTCGTAAGGGCCAATCATAAAAGTTGGATTTAAAATTACAAGTTTTGTATGCTGATTTTCTTCAGATAAATTTAAAAGCGCATCTTGTCCTTCCAATTTACTTTTAGCATACAAAGATTTTGTAAAAGGGAAAGAAATAGCTTTCGTTTCGTTTCCTAGATTGTTTAATGAACCATAACCAAAACAATTAGCAGTACTAACGTAAATAAAAGTTTTGATATTATTTTTAATTGCATTTTTATATAGGATTTCAGTGGCTGTAGCATTTACTTTCTTGTATACATTATAATCAATAATGTTTTGATTAGTTAATGCAGCAACATGAATAATACAATCTGTGTTTTTAAGAAGTTCAGTATAAGATTCAACTTGGGTAATATCACCAATTTGTAATTGAAGATTTTTGTTTGGTTCTAATGTAAAACTGTTTGAATTTCTTAGAAAGCCAATAACTTCATTGTTTTGTTGAAGTAGTTGTTGTATGATATTTGTAGCTAATAAACCATTAGCACCAGTAACTAAAATTCTCATTTAAACCTCAATTTCTTTTTTTATAGCTTTACTCAATAATTTTATTTTGGTATTTAAGGGTAAAATTTTTAAGATTACCTTGCTTAGTTTATTTAGTTTACCAGGTATAACTCTTTTTTTACTTTGAAGCATTTTCTCAATACTTTGAAATGCCATTTCATGTAAACTTACTACTCCAGATTTTACAAAACCACTTTGTTTTTCTATCCTACTACTCACCTCATTATTTGTTTTCATTGGTCCAGGATATACAACAGAAACAGAGATATTGAATTCTTTTAATTCTTCTCTTAAACCTAAAGAAAAATAATCAATAAATTTTTTCGAAGCAGGATATACGGTTTTATAACCAATAGGGCTAAAAGCAGCCATACTAGATACATTTAAAATGTAACTCTTAGTATTAGATGCTAAATTAGGAATAATTAATTTGGTAATGAAAGAAGTAGAAATGATGTTTAATTGAATAATTTTCTCAATATAATCTAACGAGGCTTCTGTTATTTTTTTTGAACCTCCACAACCTGCATTATTAATTAAAATAGAAATATTATAATTATTAGCCCAATCACAAAGATTTATAATATTGTTTTTAACAGTTAAATCTGTTTCATAAAACTTAACAATAACGTTAAATTCATTTTCTATGCTTTTTGAACTAGAAGCTAAATTTTCATTTGGTAATGAAACTAATAGTAAATTATAACCACGGCTAGCAAGCTCCTTAGATAAGTACAATCCTAAACCTTGACTTGCACCCGTAATCAAAGCAAAACTATTTTTCATAAGTAAGTTTTTTTTAAAGACATAAAAGTAAAAACTTTGTTACACTTTATGGCATAAATATTAGTTATATCTTTGTGAAACAAAAGTTAAATAGATTTATTTGAACGCAGAAATAATTACCATTGGAGATGAAATTCTCATCGGGCAAATAGTTGATACTAATTCACAATGGATAGGTCAAGAATTAAATAAAATAGGAGTTTCAGTATATCAAATATCTTCTATACAAGACGAAAAGCAACATATTTTAAACGCTTTAAAAGAGGCAGAAGAAAGAGCCGATATTGTTATTATTACAGGAGGACTTGGGCCAACAAAAGATGATATAACTAAAAAAACAATTGCAGAATATTTTAAAGATACCAAGGTTGTTGAATATTCAGAAGTTGTAGATAATATAAAGAGGATTTTTAAAAAGGTTAACCATCCATTTAATGAGGTGCAGAAATATCAGGCACAATTACCTTCAAAGGCAACATTATTAATGAATCAATTAGGAACAGCTCCAGGTATGTGGTTTTATGAAAACAACACAGTTTTTGTCTCGTTGCCAGGAGTGCCTTATGAAATGAAAGGATTAATGACTAATGAAGTGTTACCTAAATTGCAAAAAGAATTTAGCTTGCCTTTTATTTTTCATAAAACAATTATGACTTACGGAACTGGTGAAAGTGTGATTGCTGAAAGAATAGAAGATTGGGAAGAGAATCTACCTTCATTTATAAAATTAGCTTACTTACCTTCATTTGGTAGGGTGCGCTTAAGGTTGTCTGCTAAGGGAGAAAACAAAGCGTTTTTAGAAGAAACGATGTCAAAAAAAGTTCAAGAACTTAAAAAATTAATACCAGACATTATTGCAGGGATTGAAGATGGAGCTTCTATAGAAAAAAGAATAGGAGATTTATTAAAAGAAAGAAAACAAACACTTTGTACAGCAGAAAGCTTAACAGGAGGAAAGATTGCTTCAACAATTGTTTCTGTAGCTGGTTCTTCTGCTTATTATTTGGGGAGTTTTATTACCTATACTGCTAAATTAAAAGAACAATTATTAGATATATCGAAAGAAGTCATTGAAAATCATTCTGTAGTAAGTGAAGAGGTGGCAAAACAAATGGCTTTAGCAGCAAAAAATAAATTAGAAACTGATTATGCTATTGCTGTAACTGGGAATGCAGGACCGACTACTGATAATAATGATAAAAGTGTAGGGGTAGTGTATATAGCAATTGCGAATAATAAAGGTATTGATGTTCAGGAGTTTAATTTTGGTCAGCCGAGAGAAAAGGTAATAAATAGAACGGTAACTAAAGCGTTAGAATTATTGCAAAAAAATATTATGAAAAAATAACCTATAATATTTTGTTTAATTCTGTTAAAAGTTCGTATATTTGCACCTCGTTTAGAAATAACACTATAAAACTGTCAAGAAGATGTCTAGAGTTTGTGAATTAACAGGAAAAAAAGCGATGGTTGGTAACAATGTATCACACGCTTTAAATAGAACTAAAAGAAAGTTTAACGCTAATTTAATGACTAAGCGTTTCTATATTCCAGAAGAAGATAAGTGGGTTACCTTAAAAGTATCTGCTTCTGCATTAAAAAATATTAATAAAAAAGGAATCTCTGCTGTGATTAAAGAAGCTAGAGAAAAAGGTTTCTTAACTAAATAATTCCTTACTTAGATAAAATTTTACAGAGATGGCAAAAAAAGGAAACAGAGTTCAAGTAATTTTAGAATGTACTGAGCATAAAGGTACTGGTCAACCAGGAACTTCACGTTATATTACTACAAAGAACAAAAAGAACACTCCTGATAGAATGGAATTAAAGAAATTTAATCCAATCTTAAAGAAGATGACAGTTCATAAAGAAATTAAATAATTAGAGATTTAAAATATCAAGTATTCGTATTTGAAGTTTTAAAAAACAACCAATAACCTATAGGACATGGCAAAGAAATCAGTAGCAACTTTACAAACAGGTTCAAAAAGATTAACCAAAGCTATCAAAATGGTAAAGTCTCCTAAAACTGGAGCTTACACATTTGTTGAAGCTATTATGGATCCTACACAAGTAAATGACTTTATAGCTAAAAAGTAATTCTTGTTTACAGTTTATAAAAAAGCTACTTTCAAATTTTGAAGGTAGCTTTTTTTATGTATTAAAAAACTGTACTTTTGAGCATTACCCTTCGAGTTAAGTTTTATTATATCAAAATATCTTACTCTTAACACGAAAAGTAATCGTATAAAATGACAATTTGACCATATACTATGTTTGGTATGGTTTTTAACCTAGTATAAGCGATTATAAAATTTAACTATGAGTTTTTTTAAGAAAATTTTTTCAAAAGAGAAAAAAGAAACATTAGATAAGGGCTTAGAAAAAACAAAAACAAGTTTTTTTTCTAAGTTATCAAAGGCTGTTGCTGGTAAAGCAAAAGTTGATGATGATGTATTAGATAATTTAGAAGAAGTTTTAGTTTCATCTGATGTTGGTGTAGATACTACATTAAAAATTATAGAAAGAATAGAAGAACGTGTAGCTCGTGATAAATATTTAGGTACTGAGGAATTAAACCAAATTTTACGAGACGAAATAGCAGGTTTGCTTTCTGAAACGAATACAGGTGATGAAACTGATTTTACAATTCCCGAAAATAAAAAGCCATATGTATTGATGGTTGTAGGGGTAAATGGAGTTGGGAAAACAACAACGATTGGTAAATTAGCTTCACAGTTTAAAAAGAAAGGTTTAAAAGTTGTATTAGGAGCAGCTGATACTTTTAGAGCAGCAGCAATTGATCAGTTACAAGTATGGGCTGATAGAACAGATGTACCTATTATTCGCCAAGAAATGGGGTCAGATCCTGCTTCTGTAGCATTTGATACGGTAAAGTCAGGGGTTAATCAAGACGCTGATGTTATTATTATTGATACAGCAGGACGTTTACACAACAAAGTTAATTTAATGAATGAATTAACTAAAATTAAACGTGTTATGCAAAAGGTAATTCCAGATGCACCACATGATGTATTATTAGTATTAGACGGTTCTACTGGTCAAAACGCTTTTGAACAAGCAAAGCAATTCACTAAAGCGACTGAAGTAACATCTTTAGCAGTTACTAAATTAGATGGTACCGCAAAAGGTGGGGTAGTTATAGGGATATCTGATCAATTTAAAATACCTGTTAAATATATTGGAGTTGGAGAAGGTATAGATGACTTACAAGTTTTTAACAAGCATGAATTTGTAGACAGTTTTTTTAAATAAAAACATTAAAATATAAAATAAAAACTCCCATTTTTTGGGAGTTTTTTATTTTTATACAATATTGATATGTTGTTAAATACTTTGTCATACACTAAATTCAACGATTTTTTATTTCCAAAACTGCTTCTATTTGATTTTTATTGGTGATTCAATTTTATGTTTGACCTTGTCTTTTTTTAATTACTAATATTTTAGTTAGAATTATACAAGTAAATTAAAATGATGTAATAAAGTAAAAGAACTTTATGTTAATCTTTCTTTTGTTTTATAGAGGTAGTTCTTATAATTAATTTTCCATAAATAGATTGTTAATCAGAGTCATAGGTGATTTCAAAAAATGGTTGTCCAGTTTTGATTTAAGTTAATGTCTTTATTCATGTGAAAGTAAATTTTACATGTTTTTTTCTAATCATAATTATAAGACTATTCCTTATTTTAAAATAGTTCTGATGAATTCGGTAACCAGTTTATGAGGTGAGTTAAAAGTAGAGTTATCTTGTGGAACAAATAAAGTGGCAATGAAAAACGGATGTTTTTCAAGTTCTACAATTCTTGCTTCATTATGAATATCACTTCCTACAATTTTAAAACCATTTTTATCAAATAAATTTTGATAATCTGGGTTCAAACCGAAATTACAATAATACTTTTCTTTAATAACACGTTTTTGATAGATAGAAAAAACCTTTGATTTTTCATTTATAATCTCAATTTCTAAAGGATCACCTTTTAAGTCACAAGAAAGAGGATCTACAACTAATCGAGAAGCATATGGATCATATTCTGCATGCTCTGCATCTTTTAAATCAAGAACATTTCGAGCATATTCGATTATCATATGTTGAAAACCCCCACAAGTTCCAAATGTTGGTATATTATTTTTTCTGGTGTATTCAATTAAGTCAATTGCTCCTTTCATACTCTTATACGGACTTCCTGGTGCAATCCAAAAGCCTTGAAATTCTTTCAAAATTAGCTCCATATTTTTTTCAACAGTTTCAGTAGAAATCCATTTTGATTCAAAATCTTGATCAATAATTGAACGTGAGTGTTCAATAGCTTGATTTGTGGCTACATGTGATCTGAAGTTTTCATCGAATTCTCCAATGATTGCGATTTTCATTTTTTTAAATGTTTTAATATTTTAATAGTTATGAGACTTTCTAAGTACAAAGCTAGCCTTGTTATTTATTAAAATCTTGTAAAATATTGCAACTTTTAAAATATGAAATTGGAGTTACACCTACGTAATTTTTAAAATATTTAGAAAAATGACTCTGATCATAAAAGCCAGATTCGAGAGCAACATGACTAAGTTTTACATTTTGAGATATTAATATTTTTGACTTCTCTATTCGTTTTTGCAATACATAAGAAAAAGGAGTCATTCCTGTAGATTTTTTAAATGCTCGAATAGTTTTGAACTTGTTTATTCCCAAAGATTTTGAGATATTATCTAGGTTTAATTTAGTGTCAAATTTTTCATCTAGAATATGTTTTAATTCGTTAATGGAATTCTGGTGTACTTGCTCTTGTTCTTCTGTATTGGTAGCATAGTTTGTAATAAGATGGGAGAGGATTCTCTTAAGTTGATGTTCTAAATTTCCAAAAGAAGTGTTTTCAAAAGAGTTAAAAAATGATTTGATTAGATTAAAGATAAAGTCATCTTGCAAAGTATAATATTTAAAACGAATGTTTTTGCATTTTGATATCCAATATAAAGAATAAACATATTTTACAACATCTGAATTTACGTACATCATTTTATATTTCCATCCATTTTCATCCAGTGCATAGTTTGCGTGAACTTCATTTGGATTAATCATAATAATAGAGTTAGAAGGTACGATTAAATTATTTTTAGCGAAGGATAATATTTGTGATCCTTCTTCAAGTATACCTATACAATAAGCATTGTGAGAATGCATAGGGAATTTTTGATTTACATATGAGGCTGATAATAACTCCATATTATCAAAGCTATTGAGTTTGTATATATTGGCTATATCTTGTTTCTTGTTTTTAATAATCTGTATTTTTATTTTTTAATAGTAAAGAATGTTTTCGTATATTAATAATAGGTTATTATTCAAATTAAAAACAAAGATAGAAGAAAAGAACAGAATGTTAAGTTTAGTTCTCCTCAGCTCTTTTATAGGCTAATAACTTTTTATCATAAGAGGATTGATTAAGTATTAAAACTAAAATATACCATTAACCTGTATAGAAATTCATAACCATGGTTTTTATACAAGTCTATTGAAAATGATGTAATAAAGTAAAAGAACTTTATGTTAATCTCCTTTTTGTTTTTGTTCAGTATGATTTTGATTCCCATAAATCATTTTATCGTCATCATAAACAGCGTTAGACATTCCAAGCATAAATGCAGTAATAATTAAAAGGAATTTTCTTTTTATCCAATGAGTTAGCCGCTTAGATTTACCCAAGTGAGTTTTATTTTTTTGTTTATACATTATAGTTATGATAAATAATTAGACATTTGTTTTATCATTTTATGCACTTAAGCATAAATTATCATAGAAAAGTAAATCAGTTCTATGCTATGTATAAATTTGAATAATGATTACTTGATGTAATTATTTTCCTTAAAAAAACGTGTAGAGCACTTCTTGAGCTTGTTTTTTGGTAAATATCAGTTTGTAATTTAAAAATAAGTTTAACTTGAATATTAAAAGTATATTTTAAAGCACAGTATGTAGTGTGTACAAAGGATAATATTCTTCTAGATAGAATATGCGCAGAGTAAAGATATAATTTCGTTCGCTTATAGTTAAACTTCTTTCTTGTGTTAAGAAATAAAGCCTGAGGATTTGAAGAATTTGTTTGAGAATATATAGAACACTCATTAACCGTCAGTCCAAAAATAAGGAGAAAGGAAATTAGGTATTTTATATATTTAGTCATTATATTTTAACTGTAAACTTTTTTAAACTTATTTTAGATAACTAATTTAGAATATTTTACCTTAAGTATCAAGCTACTTTTTTTGATTGGAAATAGACTATATAAGTTTCATTAATTGTTATAACTTATGGGTGTTCAAAAAATATTAATTGGTCTTTATAAAATAATTATATTTGATTATCAAATAGATAAACAATGAAAAAGCTTTTCTTTCTTTTCGTATTTATAGTAATTTTAGTTGCCTGTAAAAAAGAATCAATAAAAATATCTTTTAAAAAATATAACGAAACTTCAGAAATAAAGGAACAGCAAAGTCACGAAAACCCAAGAATGAAGTTTAAACTAATTCAATCTAAATATTTAGATTTAGGTAAGGTATTTAAACCTTTTGAAAAAGAATTAGCTAGTTTTTCTGAAAAAGAATATCAACGGTTGAAGCCATTTATATTGGAACAGAATATTCCGTCAATTCAAAAAAGTATTTCTGAAAATATTTTTAATTACGAGAAGCTAACATTATTTTATTTATATAGAATAAGAAAGTTTGAAATGGATAGTAGCAGATCGTTAAATGCAATAATTTCATTGAACCCTAAAGTTTTAGATGAGGCAAGGACTAGAGATAAAAATAAGGTAAAAGATTTTTCTTCAGTTTATGGAATGCCTATTTTATTAAAAGATAATATTAACACAAAAGAAATGCCAACAACTGCGGGAGCTTCAATTTTAAAAAACAACATAACTAAAGATGCTTTTATTGTAGAAAGATTGAAAGAATCTGGAGCTTTAATTTTAGGAAAAGCTAATTTAAGTGAATGGGCATATTTCTTTTGTAATGGATGTCCGTTAGGCTATAGTGCAATTGGAGGCCAAACATTAAACCCTTATGGAAGAAAGAAATTTGAAACTGGAGGTTCTAGTTCTGGTAGCGGAGTTTCAATAGCAGCTAATTATGCAGTTGCTGCAATTGGAACAGAAACATCAGGCTCAATTACCTCTCCATCAAGTCAAAATTCGGTAGTAGGCTTAAAACCAACAGTGGGATTGTTAAGTAGATCAGGAATTATACCTATTTCTAGTACTCTAGATACTCCAGGGCCTATGACTAAAAGCGTAATTGATAACGCGCTTATTTTAGAAGCAATGGTAGGTTATGATAAATTGGATACCATTACAAATATGGTTAAGTCAATGAAGAATGACTATAATACAATTGAGTGGAATAGTGATTATTTAAAGGGAAAGAAAATTGGAGTTTTAACAGCATTATTATCTGATTCTATTTATAAAGAAGCTATAAGTAAGTTAAAATTAGCAGAAGTTGAACTTCTAGAACTAGCTCCTGAAGAAATGAATTATGAAGGCTTTTTAAATTTACTAACCACTGAGATGAAACACGATTTACCTAATTATTTTAAATCTCTAAATAATAGTTCAAACACAATTACTTCAGTAGAAAAAATTGTAAATTTTAATAAAAAAGATTCTTTATTAAGAATTCCATATGGACAAGAACTGTTTATGGGAATAGTTAAAGATACAACTTCAAAAGAAGAATTAAAAACTATTAAGTTGAAGTTAAGAAAAGAAGGTGAAAAGTATTTTGAAGCTTTAAAGCAGGATAAAGTAGAAGTAATAGTTTCTATAAATAATTATCATTCAGGAATTGCTGCGGTATCTAATTACCCTACTTTAACAGTGCCAATGGGGTATAAAGTAACAGGAGAACCTATTAGTTTAACTTTTATAGCTAAACCAAAATCAGAAAAAAAACTGTTAGCTTTTGGATATGCTTTTGAACAGTTAACTAAAGTGAGAAAAAATCCTGAAGTATATAATTAGTTTATCAGACTATTAATTTTTGACCATAGTTCATTGTCAAAGCTTGAGAGTGCTAAATTTGTAGTATTAGCTTCTTCTCCCATACGTATTATTACAATGTTCTTACTAGGAACTATGTATATTTTTTGGTCATTTTTACCTAAAGCAGCATACATATCATTTGGAGCATTAGGTATTAAACTTCCTGAGAGTTGTGTTTGGATTTTAGGCAAGAGATAGTTGTTTTTTCCATTTAGCCACCACAAATACCCGTAAGATTCATTAATGTTTTGAGAAGAATTGGTAGCCTCATTTAAAAAGCTTTCAGAAACAATTTGTGAATCATTCCATTTCCCTTTTGCACCAATTAATATCCCAAAACGAGCCATACTCCTGGTTGTACTCCAGTATACATTTGAACTATTTAATTTTATCCAAGATCCAGTCATCCCAATCCTGTCTTTTAATTTTGAGTTGAAGTATGAATTCCATGTAGTACTATTAGCTTGTGCAATTACATCTTGTAGTTTTACATATACATTGTGGTAAGCCCATCTATTTCCTGCATCAGTAAAATAATGTAGATTAGAAGGTAAAACTTCATCTCCTAAGCGATCATCTAATCCTGAATTCATAGATAGTAAATTTTTACAAGTAATTAAGTTTTCTTTTTCTAAGGAAGCACTTGTCCATTTAGTTCCGATGTATTTTGAAACTTTATTATTTAAAGAAATAATACCTTCATCAATAGCAATCCCTGTTAATGTTGAAGTAAGAGTTTTGCCAGCACTAGCCCAATACCAAACTTTAGAAGCATCATGACCATTCATGTATTCTTCTACTACAATTTTTCCATTATGAAGTATCATAAAGCTTTTAGTATTTTTTTCTTTTAAATAATCTAAAAGTGGTTGTAGTTGGTTTTCATTCCATTCTAATTCAGAAATTGTTTTAGTTTCCCAAGTGGTTGCATTCAAAGGAGGGAAATAAAATTTTTCCTCATTTGGTGTTTCAGGTAAAGAGTTTTCATTAGTGTTTGAAGAACAACTAACTACTAGTAATAATAAAAAACATAAAAATAAATGGAATGTGTTTTTCATGACCTATGATTTTATATTTTTAAGACTATAATATAATAAAAAGGTTTAATTAAAATGTATCTTTGCAGTCCAAAATTTTGATATGCGTACTAAATCACCAAAGCAAAATAAAATCAACGTAGTTACTTTAGGATGTTCTAAAAACGTTTACGATAGTGAAGTGTTAATGGGACAATTAAAAGCAAATGGAAAAAATGTTGTACATGAAGATGAAAATGATGATGGAAACATTGTGGTTATTAACACATGTGGATTTATAGGTAAAGCAAAAGAAGAAAGTGTAGATACTATTTTGCACTATGCACAACGTAAGCAGGCAGGTGAAGTTGACAAAGTATTTGTTACAGGTTGTTTAAGCGAACGTTATAAGCCAGATTTAGAAAAAGAAATAACGAATGTAGATCAATATTTTGGAACACATGATTTGCCTAATTTACTAAAAGTATTAGAAGCAGATTATAAGCATGAGTTAATAGGAGAACGTTTAACTACCACGCCACAGCATTATGCATATTTAAAAATAGCAGAAGGTTGTGATCGTCCATGCTCTTTTTGTGCAATTCCTTTAATGAGAGGAAAGCATAAATCTACGCCAATAGAAAACTTGGTTACTGAAGCTACAAAGCTAGCTGAAAAAGGAATCAAAGAAATTATGCTGATAGCACAAGATTTAACATATTACGGGTTAGATATTTATAAAAAACGTGCTTTAGCTGATTTGTTAAGAGAGTTAGTAAAGGTTGAAGGAATTGAATGGATTCGTTTACATTATGCATTCCCTTCTGGTTTTCCTTTAGATGTACTTGAAGTAATGAAAAATGAGCCAAAAGTTTGTAATTACTTAGATATTCCGTTGCAACATATCAATACAGAGATATTGAAATCGATGAAACGTGGTACGACTCATGAAAAAACAACTTCGTTAATTCATAAGTTTAGAGAGTTTGTGCCTAATATGGCTATTAGAACAACTTTAATAGTTGGATACCCAGGAGAAACAGAAGAACAATTTCAAGAATTGAAAGATTGGGTTGAAGAAATGCGTTTTGAGCGATTAGGTGCTTTCGAATATTCACATGAAGAAAATACTGGAGCATACGTTTTAGAAGATAATGTTCCTGATGATGTGAAGTTTAGAAGAGTAAATGAAATAATGGAAGTTCAATCTCAAATTTCCTGGGAATTAAACCAAGAGAAAATAGGTAAAACTTTTCGTTGTTTATTTGATAGAAAGGATGGAGGGTATTATTATGGAAGAACTGAGTTTGATTCTCCTGATGTAGATAATGATGTAATAGTTGATGCCAAAGATCATTATATAAAGCTAGGTGAATTTATAGATATAGAAATTCATGAAGCTGGAGATTTTGATTTATATGGAACTCCATTAGTTAAGCAAGAAAAACCAATTCCTTTAAATCAAAAGAGAAAACAGTAGTAAGAAAATTAATGTATTTAATAAATTAAGCTCATGGAAAAGTTAATAAAATACATTAATAACTATGTTTCTATGGAAAAAGAAGAACTAGAAATAGTTCTATCTTTTTTTAAAGAGAAAAAAGTTTCAAAAGATAAATTTGTAATAAAGAAAGAACAAGTAGTAACAGATTATTATTTTGTTGCTTCTGGAGGGCTAATTATATATGATATAATAGAAGAAATTCAATATACTCGTTACTTTGCTTTTGAAAATGAATTTATTGCCGATGTTGCTAAAATTAAGAAAAGAGAACGTTCAGGTTCCTATATTAGAGCAATAGAAGATACCGAGTTATTCAGTATTTCGTTTCAAGATATGGAAGCGTTATATGACAAATTCCCACTATGGCAAAAGTTTGGTAGGTTGCTTTGGGAAGATGCTTTTGCAAGTGTTTTATACGGTATTCATAATTTTCAAACTTTAACAGCTAAAGAGCGTTACCTAGATTTATTAAAGCGATCAGATTTAATTTTTAGAGTTCCTTTAAAAGATTTGTCGTTATTTTTAGGAATTACTCCACAATCTCTTAGTAGAATACGTAAAGAAATTAGTGCTTCAAAAGGCTAATAGTAGCATCATTATTTAAGATGTTTATACTGAAATCAATTAATTTTTTTTAAAATGATGTTAATTACCATTTGGTAATTTCATGAAGCTTAATTCGAGCAATATTTGTATTGAATTTAATCAATATAAATTATGTTTAGAAACAAAATAGTAATTCTAGCAATATTTCTTTTAGGTAAAGCTTATGGCCAAGTAACAGGTGATGTATTTGTTTTAAATAAAGATAGAGATATGTTCTATCTTCATTATACCCCAGAAATAAATAATACTGCATTATACGATTACGAAAGAGTAAGTGGTAAGTTAGGATTTAAACCAATATTCTTTAAAAAATTAGCACTGTTTAATACTTTAGGAATGGACTATCATTCTATTTCATTTGGACAAAACAAGCCTTCATTTTTAAGTAATAAAGAACATTATTACAATGTAAATTATAGCTTATTAGCTAAATATAGAATTTCAAGAAATTGGTCAATTAATACATTAATAATGCCTCATTTGGTTGGAGATTTTAATCAAAAAATTAAAACTGATGATTTTAAAATAAACGGAATTTTATTTGCAGAAAAACGATTTAACACAAAAAACAAAAACACCTATTTTATTTTAAGCTTTGGTGTGGGGTATTTAACATTATCTGGAGAGAATACAGTTAATCCAGTAGTAAACATAATGGGAAATATTAATAATAAAATATCTTTTGCCGTTGGCTTACCAAATACCTATGTAAAATATAACTTTAATAAAAAACACTCACTAAAAGTCTTGGGAGATTTAAATGATTTTACAGCTAGAATAAATACTAAAACTATAGTTAAAAAGTCTGATAGTCAAAATATTAAACGATCAGTTTGCACTACGGTATCAGTAGGGGCAGAGTACAATTATTGGTTGAGTAGAAGTATTGGAATTATGCTAAGAGGTACTTATTCAGTATTTGAAAAGTATGAATTCCAAAATATAGATGATTCTGTTTTGTTTGATTTTTCTTCCCCATCAAAAGCATATTTATCTGTAGGTATAAAAATAAATCCATTTAGATAATCATAAGATATGCAAGAAAATCATACGAATAAGAATAACTTTTCAGTAAAGAAATTTCTTTTAGCAATTATTCCATCTTATTTTTTTCCAGCTATAATGTCTTGGACACCTGGTTGGATAATGAAAGATCAGGAGCTGATGAATTCAAGTTATACAAGTATTGCTACACCATCGTTGCTAGCTACTATTCTAGTTTATTTAATATTATGGAAAGTACAAATAGATCAAAATTCACTTAAAAACAGATATACTCGAATTACTTTAATGTTATTAGTAACTTTAAGTATTGCTTGTTTGTTTATTCTTCTTTTCAATTTTCAAGAATTTGTATTTAATATAATTCTGTCTACAATTTTAGGAACAGTAATAACTGCATGGAATCATTCTGCAAAATCAAAAGAGTTAATATGAATATTGTAAAACCAACCATAGTTGTATTTGGAGTTACAGGTACTGTGGGTTCTGAAATTTTAAGATTATTAAATTTAGAAAATTGTTTTGTAAGAGGAGTTTTAAGAAGTCCGAAAAGAAAGGTGCCTATTAGTCTTAGTAGTGAAAACAATACTATTAGTTATATATCGGTTGATTTAACTTCAAAAGAAGAGATTAAAAGAGCTTGTTTTAATGTTGATGCAATTTTTTTATTAACTGGTACTTCTCCCAATCAAGTAGTTTTTGAAACTAATATTGTTGAAGTAGCTCAACTTTTAAATATTAAACGAATTGTAAAACTCTCAGCACCAATTGTGCCTGAAAATATATATGTTGAAGTTAGTGATTGGCATCGAAAGATAGAACAAACTATAGCTTCAACAGGAATAGATCATTGTTTTTTACAGCCACATTCATTTATGCAAAATTGGGAGAGAAATACGTTTACTATAAAATATTTTGGTAAAATATATGGAGTAATGGAAGACGCAAAAAGAAATTATGTTGATGCAAGAGATGTTGCTGAAGTTGCTGTGAAATATTTATTACAAACTGAAACTTTAAATGGAGAATCAGTAATAATTTCAGGACCAGAAGCTATATCACATGAAACTATGGCTCAACGAATATCACATGTTACAGGTAAAAAAATAATATATGAAAATATAACCAGAGATGAGTTTTTAAATAAATTAACTAAACAGGCAAAATTACCAGGATGGTTAGCTCGTCATATTGTAGAAATAGATGTTTTAGCTGTTAAAAAAGAAGAGCCAAATACCGATACTATCAATACCTTGTTAAAAAGAAAACCTAGAATAATGGATACATACTTACAAGAATCAAGAGACTTATTTTCACGTAAGTCATGGAGGTTTTTATAAATTGTAGATATTCCTAACAAAACCCTAACTCTTTAGGGTTTTGTTTTATTTTTACAAAATGAAAAAATCCTACTTTAATTGGAGTTCTGGAAAAGATTCTTCCTTAGCATTGTATAAAGTTCTTCAAGAAAAAAAATATAGTGTAGAAAAACTAATAACTAATGTAAATAAAGACTATCAGCGTGTTTCTATGCATGGTTTACATGAAAGTTTACTTATAGCACAAGCTGATAGTATTGGCATTCCTTTAGAGAAAATTGAATTTCCTGCTAATGTTACTATGGATTTATATAATCAGAAAATGAAAGAAAAAACAGCTGAGTTAAAATCATTAGGATTAGAGACGGCTATTTTTGGAGACATTTTTTTAGAGGATTTAAGGAATTATAGAGATACAAAATTACAAGAAGTAGGAATAACTGGGGTATATCCTTTATGGAAAAATAATACCAAAGAGTTGTTAAGAGAGTTTTTAAATTTAGGATTTAAAACAATTACTGTTTGTGTAAATGCTAAAAAGCTAGGTGAAGAATTTGTAGGTAGAATTATTGATGAAAATTTTATAAATGATTTACCTAATGATGTTGATGTATGCGGAGAGAATGGAGAATTTCATACATTTTGTTATGATGGACCTATTTTTAAAAAGCCTATTAAGTTTTCAATAGGAGAGAAGGTTTTAAAATCATATACATTAAATGATGATGATTCTGATAACTGTCATCAAAATAAAGAAGAAGAAAATAATAAAAATTATGATACTAGTTTTTGGTATTGTGATTTAAAATTAATCAACGAATAGCATATTCTTTTTTATATAAAACCTTTATTTCAATAAGTGTTTTTCCTATTTAAAAAGAAGAAAACCCTTTTGTTAGAAACAAGATAAATCATGTAGCCTACTGTTTTTTGGGTAATAGCTTTGTGAAGCAAACTTAAAAAAACGAATCATGGCAAAAAAAAGGGAAGAAAATAGGCTAAAAATATCCATCAAATCAGGTGAAAAAACAGTGCCAATTGATTTAGTAGGATTGTTATTTGATAGAGATAAAAACTTTATTGAAAGAGTAGACATTAAAAAAGATTCAATTCACTTTGAAGCGAGTATAGATAAATTAAGAACCTTTAATTTATTAATAGCACCAAAAACAACAGCAGTTTTAAACGAGAAAAATTACAATATTTTACTCTCTAAGCATAAGGCATATAAGCCTAAACTTTTCAAAAAAGCAAATAAAGAGTTAGAAATTTTATCTATTCCTGAATTGTATATCCCATTTTGGAATTATAAAAAATGCAGGGTTTTTGGAAACGTGTTTAAAGAATTTAATATCAATAATTTTTCTGAGAAAAAAGGTTTATGCAATATGCGTGTTCATATTTGCGAGGTAGATAAAATTCAATGGTTAATACCAAGAATTCCAGATGATATTATCTTAAGAATTCCCGATTTGATATTACGACCAGAAATACCAGTTCCAGTCCCTACGTTACCAGATCCACCAGTACCAAATCCGCCTTTTGAAATAAGAGATTTTAATTCTGTTTTTAGTGGAATTAATAGGCCAAAATTTAAAAAAAACATCTCTATAAATAAGAAGATCTTATTGTCAGATAAAATAAATCCAGTTTTATCTGATCGTAATATAATGACTACTTTAAAAAGTAAAAATCCAAGAATAATTAGAAATACAATCGTAGAAAATTTTAAACTATTTCATCCGTATTTCTGTCATATATCTTGGTTGTGGCCTTATTTTTATAAGTGTGATGAATTAAGAACAGTTTACACAGATGCTAATGGAGATTTTGATACTGAAATTTATTATTCAATTTTCGGAGACCACCCAGATTTGTATTTCTGGGTAGAGGCTTTTATAGATGATCAATGGGAAACAGTTTACAAACCTCAATTACCATGTAATACGTATTGGAATTATAAATGTGGTACTGAAGTACATATTAATGTTACAGATCCAAGAGTAAGATGGGAATGTTCTAATGATATTGATGGTGAGTTAATCTGGATCAAAACAATTAATTGGGGAACAAGTGTTTCACATATAGAACAAAAAAATGTTACTGGGAATGCTATACAAGGAAGGTTTTTGAATAGACAAGGTTTAACTGATAAGCATGAAAATAAAGGTAATTTTAGAAGACCTTTTGGTAAAGGATTATCATTTGTAGTACAATTTAGTAATGATTTACCTAGTTCAAAATATACATATTATCGTTGGTCATATAAAAAGTTAAAACATGCTGATTTATCAAATGCCTTTGGTGCTACAGAAAAATTAAATAATTTAGTTCAAAAAACGTACTCGTATGTTTTTCAAGATTCAAGCGGGCACTTTCACTTTAATTATAATAAAGTAAAATTAGGACCTTTTGATAAAGGAGTAGAAAGAGGTCTATATTTAATACCTACAGCATCACCAACAGATGCTCCATTTAATACAACAGAGCAAGATGCAAACTGGGATCAAAATACCAGAACAATATCGTTTGATTCTTCATTGGAAGGAGACGGTTTGTATGAGTTTAGTTTAGAACTTTTTGATAGAAATGGAAATAAAATAACGAATATCCCAAATGAATTGTTTCAGGTTCCTAACTATGATACTTTCACTCCTTCAATTAACGCACCATCGGTAAATTTGGAAAGTAGTGGAAGAGGTACGTGTAGCGCTTTTAAAATGGTAATGCGAATTGATAATAGTCCTACTAAAGCAGATATTTATAAAATAAAAGTTGATGGAAAAGAAGTAAATCCAACATGTTGTGGTTTTGTTCCATACAAGGACAATAATTCTATAATTGAAATAAAATTTAGAGCGTATCATCCTCATAATTTTGCAGACCTAAATTTTAGAGTTCAAAAAGGTACCTGTACAGATACAAATCAAGCTAATAAAACAAATACTAAAGGAATGGTAATTGGAAATGTCCCAACAAACGATGGAGGTTTATATGCTAGGAATAGTTTTAGTGAATATACCAAAACGTTTTCACCAGCCGACTTATTAGGTACTTGTTTAGGAGAAGAAAGAGCTGCTTTTGCTGAACATTTATATGTTAATGCTTTGGCTACAAATGGGAATCATGAAATTGACGCCTATGATTCATCAAAATTAGTAGCTTTTGCTTTAGATAAAAAGTAGTGAGTTTATATATGTAAAGTTAAAAAGGAGATTGAATAGTCAATCTCCTTTTTTATTAAACAACTTTTTTTTCTAATGCTAAAAAATGAGTTGTCTCTTTATTGTAAAGAGGAAATATTTTAACTTCACACTTATAAGAAGTACGATCTTTTTTATGATTAATAATGATTTCTTTAAAAGGTTCATTATTCTGAAGCTTCTTTCTAATTCTTTTTTTTGTTGCTTCAGAGGTTTCTGATCCTTGTAAAAAATTAGGAGTTTTATTTAAAGCAAAGTTTTTTGCATACCCAGTCATATCTGTAAAACCATTATTAACCCATACAATTTTTCTTGATAAGTCAGTAATAACAATTGCTTCAAAACTATTGTTTTTAATAATCGAGTCAATATTGTTTTCCCAATTATATTGTTTAGCAAGGTTTTTTATGTATGCTAAATCTTTATCTATCTCTAAATTAGAGGTGATTTGATGGTAGTTTTGTAAATGAATATCCCAACTAACTAAGTTAGCTACGTTATAGTCAGTTTTTTGTATGTGTTTTTGAAATGTTAATTGCTCATTAAAGTTTAATGAAGACATATACATATCTAAACACATCATATTTGTTATGTTATTTTTCATAATCAATATTTAGCTGGTCCTATATTTTTTGAACTCTGTTTGATAAATTCACGTAAATCATCATTAGCTTTTTCTAGATCTACTTTACGAAGATACATCATATGTCCACTTCTATACCCTTTGAATGTAAGTCTATTTTTAAAAGTACCACTAGGATCAATTTTTCCCATTGTATATTTTGCAGCAAAATAGGTCGTTGCACCATCATAGTAACCAGATTGAACCAGTACTTTTAAATAAGGGTTTTGAGCCATTGCTTTTCGTAAATTTTCACGTGCATTGTTATTGCTAAAATCCCATGGATGTACTGAGCCAAACATATTGTATTTAACGTCGGTTTTAAACTTTAATATATTTTGAATATAATAATTAATTGCTGGAGTAAAAGAGTGAAGCCATGAAGTAAGTTCTGGACTGTAATCTGGACTTGATCCTGTTAGTTTCCTATCAATACCTAAATATCTACTATCTAAACGTCCAATTGTTTTTCCTGAAGAATTGCGCAATAATTCTTTCCAAAAATAACTGTTTGGAACTTCAAGATTTTGTTGCAAAATTACTTTTTCTTTTATACCAGAGTAATAAGCCATTTTTTTAGCGATACTTTGCCTTTCAGTATCAGAAATATAACCACCTTTAGCAATTGCAGGAAGAAGTTCATTGATGGCAAATTTTTCTGATTCAGGCAAAATCTCTAATAATTCTTGTTCTTGTAGTTTCTTTGGTAGCATATTATGATACCAAGCAGCAGCTGTAAAATATGGAAAGTTAACAGCGTAATCTTCTGAGTTTTTAGTGCGTAATAATTGATAGTCAGCAGGAGAAACCATAATCACACCGTTTAAGTACATCCACTGTTTACTTTGTAATTCATGAGCTAATTGCATTACGCGTGTGCCTCCATAACTTTCACCAATAATATATTTTGGTGATTGCCATCTATTGGTTCGGGTAATGAAAGTGGTTAGCCAATCAGCTAAATATTTGGCATCCGCATTGATGCCAAAAAAGTATTTCTTATCAACTTTTTTATTTTCTTTTACTACAGGTCTAGAATAAGCAGTATTAACTGGGTTAACAAAAACGATGTCAGCTACATCTAAAACAGAATACGGATTATCCTTAATTCCGTATGGTTGAATTGGATTTCCTTCATCATCTATGTTTAAAATTTTAGGGCCAGTGTATGCAATATGCATCCATACAGAAGCTGATCCAGGTCCACCATTGAAAGACATAATTAAAGGTCTTTTTTTTCTGTTTTGTATTCCAGTACGGTAATAGTATGTATAAAATAAGGTAGCTTTTATTTTTCCATTGGCATCAAAAACAGGTTGAGTACCTGTTTGAGCCTTATAGTTTACTTTTTTACCTTTTATTGTAACTGTGTTCGATGTAATAACAGTAGTATCAATAGGAACTCGAGAGTCTTGAGAATATATAGCTATACTAAAAAATAGTGTAGTTAATAAAATAATATTTTTCATTATAGAAAGAAGTTTTAGCTTTTGTATTAACATATTTAGTTAATTAAGCTAAAAGTATTAAAACTTCTCAAAAACACCTAATCCAAATAAAGCAAAATCGTATTTTACAGGATCTTTAGGATCAAAAAGCCTTAGAGTATCGTCAAGTTCAATAAGTGCCTTCCAGTCATTTTGTTTACGAGTTAAAAGCCCTAATTTTCTTGCAACATTTCCGGAATGAACATCTAAAGGACAATGTAAATTTTGTGATAAATGAGATTTCCAAATACCAAAATCTACCCCAGAATTATCATTACGAACCATCCAACGTAAAAACATATTAATACGTTTTGATGCTGAATTTTTTAAAGGATCAGATACATGTTTTAAAGTTCTGGTTTGATAAGGTATTTCAAAAAACACTTTTTTAAAATTATGAATAGCTAATTGATAATTATTTGAATTACTTTCAGGTTTTAAAACATTTTCTAACCCCCCATAATTTTGATAAATGTTTTTAAGTGATTGTATAAAAAAAGTAAAATCATCTGAATTAAAGGTTCTGTGAACAAAACCATCAAAACTAACAAGATCATCTTCAGAATGATTCATAACGAAATCATAAGGAGAATTACCTAATAAGTCCATCATTCGATGTGCATTTTTAATAATCATCTTACGATTACCCCAAGCAATAGTCGCAGCTAAAAAACCAGCTATTTCTATATCTTCTTTTTGAGTAAATAGATGAGGTATTTGAATAGGGTCACTTTCAATAAAGTTAAAAGTATTGTATTTAATAACCTTTTCGTCAAGAAATTCCTTAAGCTCTTGTTTTTTCATTTTAAACAGTTTCTCCAGCAAATGCCATTATCATAAAAAAAGCATTATAGCAAGCATGTAACAATATACTCCACTGTAGGCCAAAACGAACTCTAATAAATCCTAAATAGCCACCTAAAATAGTTTGAGGAGCTATTAAAAGAGGTATTAATAAAAGTACATTTGTAGTTATGTTATAATTAGTTATATGAACTAATCCAAATATAATTGCAAAAGAATAAAAAGCTATTTTAAATGAATTTTTATCCTTGAATAAAGTGATTGGACCTCTAAAAATTAACTCTTCCACAAGTGGAGCTACTATAACAGCAAAGAAAAACACCATAGGTTTAGATAATGTTTTCATCATATCCTCCATAGCATGTTTTTCCATATCAACTAAGCCTAAATATTCAATTAAATAAAATAAAGGCATAATAAGTCCACTTGTAATAATACAAATAATAAGCAGGTGTATAAACTTTGTAAACCTATAGTTAAGATTTGTGTTATTATCTTTCTCTAAAACGGGATTTTTTAAATAGGTAATGAGTTCTTGAAATGTTTGCTTCATGAATGTTGATTTGTAAGTATAAGTAGGTAAAAAAATAACAATGTTACATAAAATAAAGAAAATTACTATTCAACATGATATTTTGATGCTTTTTGAAATATAATCAAAAAATGTTTTTTTATAAAGTTAACTAATGTTTTGAGAAAATAAAGATATACTTATAAATATAAATATAAATAAAAGTATAACTGTTGCTAGTTTTTATGTTGGTGCAAAGAAATAGTTTGTTTTGTACTTAAAAATATATCCCTTATAACATTGTGTATTTTTAAAAAAAAATCTTCTTGTTTCTTTGTTATAGAATTAATTTTTTAAAAGTAGTAATTCTATAACATTAATTAATAATTTAAAATCAAACTATTATGGGAGTAAAAGGACAATTGTCAGAAGATTGTATTAGTGAAATACAAAGTCTTAAAAGAGAAATAAAAGAAATAAAAAAGGGTTTTTCAAGTAAAAAAAAATCACAAATGTTTATACCAGGAAAAAGAATAGGTATAACTAATAGGTTTGTAAATGTAAACAGTGGTAAAAAGGATCTAATATCTGACCTTAGATTACCTATCGACTCTTTTGTCGATTTAGTAGCTCCTATAGGGCATGTTATATTTAGAGATGGAAAACTTAAAGTTTATGCTGTTTGTTTTATAAATAAAGAGTATGAGTTGACGTATAATGAATTTACTTTTTATTATGATTTTAGTCTTAATAGTTCAGGAGAACATCAATTAAATATCTTTATTACATTTAATGAAGAAGAGAGAAAAACTACAGATTATAAATATTATTCTTTTGAATTTGATTTTGAAAAAGGAGCGGTCCATTGTGCGAATGGTAGTGAAGTCCCAATGGAGAAAATAAAAACAGTACAATTTTTTTTAATAAATACAGATCCTGAAACTTCTAGAGGTACTGAAACTACAGTACAATCAGGAGATGATTAGTTTTTTAACTTTTAAAAAGATAAAGTTTTAATTTTAAAATGAATTATAAATAATTAGGGTTTAAAACGTAATTAAAGCAGAGGCTTCCTCTGCTTTTTTGTATTTTAGAAGCAATTTAAATCAAAAATCAGTTAAATTGTTTATTTATAGGAGTTTATTAATACTGTTTTTACTTTTACCTTTAATTTTTTATTCACAAGAGAAAAAAAAAATATCTGTTTTTTTTAAAAGTGTAGAAATTAAAAGTCAAGTTTACAATAAAGTTTTTTTTTTTCATAAGGCACAATCATTTTTTTTAGAAAAAAAGTGGGATTCTACCTTAATATACACAGGTAAGTTGTTAAATGTTAAAACAAAAAACACTGAATTGAATAACTACACCCATTTTTTTAGAGGGTATAGTTTAAAAAAAAAGAGAATATTTGAAGAAGCAAAAAGAGAGTTTTCTATTATAAAAAAAAGCTTTTATTTCTATGATAGAATAGCTATGTATTTAGCAGAAATAGCTGTAGAGCAAGAAGAATATCATAAAGCAATTTCTTACTTTAAAAAAATTGAATCATTAAAATCAGATGCTGTTATAGGTGTTAAAAAAAGTAGCATTTTTCATAATATGGGAGTCAGTTATTTTCATTTAAATAAATATAAAAAAGCAGAATTTTACTTAACAAAAAGTATAAATATTATAAAAAGAAAGAAAGATACCTTTCGGTTAATAAGCTCTTATGCAGATATTGGTAACTTATATTATGCACAATATAAAGATGCAATAGCAATTCCTTTTTATAAAAAAGCGTATTTACTTTCAAAGGATGTTCAAGATTTTGAAACTAAAGGGAAAATGGCTAAAAATATGGCTGTAGTAGAAGAAAATAGAAAAAACTTAACAGCTGCATTAAAATATAGAAAGGAATACGAAAAATGGAAAGATTCTTTAAACAATCAAAATAGAATATGGGAAACGGCTCAATTAGAAAAAAAACATGCTGTACAACAAAAACAACAAGAAGTAAATGTTTTACAAATAGAAAATAGAGCTAAAACTGCAGAAATAAGTAGAATTTTATACACTGTTATATCGTTAGTAGTATTACTATCTATTATAATTTATTTTTTTAGAAAAAATATTAAATCTAAAAAAATTATAGGAGAACAAAATAAACGGTTAAATGACTTGAATGCAACAAAAGATAAATTATTTTCTATTGTAAGTCATGATTTACGTTCTTCCGTAAACACACTTAAACTTAGCAATAAAAAGTTAATTAATAATTTAAAGGCACAAAATATAAACGTTGTATATGAGTTACTGCAAAAAAACAGTGCTATAGTAGGTAGTGCTTATAATTTGTTAGATAATTTACTGAATTGGGCATTACTACAAACCAAACAGTCATATTTTGAAATTAAAGAAATGCATTTGTTTTTTGCTGTAGAGCATTTGGTGTATAACTACTTACCATTCATAAAGGAAAAGGAGTTGCACTTTGAAAGTACAATTTCTAAATCGGCTAAAGTTCTTGCAGATCAAGAATCTCTGAAAATTATTTTGAGAAACTTATTAGATAATGCTATTAAGTTTTCTGAACCTAATGATAAGATTAAGATCTACATAGAAACATCAAAAGAAGGTTTTTTAGATATAGTTGTGGAAGATTCAGGAATAGGAATGAGTGAAAAAACTGTATTGCAACTTCAAAAAGATACTATTGCTATAAGTGAAAAAGAGAATAAAGAAATTATAGGTTCAGGATTAGGTTTTCAACTTTGTAAATCGATGATAAAAAAAAATAATGGTAGAATTTTAGTAGAAAGTGAATTAGGAAAAGGAACAAAAATGATTGTATCTTTACCTAAACCTTTTATTAATGAATAGTTTAAATGTACTTATTGTAGAAGATAATCCGATAGAAAGTGAAGCACTCGTAGATGTGTTAGAAGCTAATGATTATAATATAGTTGATGTTGCTAAAAATTTTAAAGAAGCATTGGCTATATATCTAAACAGAAAAGACATTGATTTGGTAATTATAGATGTTTTTTTAGGGGAAGATCCTGAAGGTATTTTATTTGCAGAAACTATTAATGAGCTTCATCATACAAATAAAAGACCTTTTTTATTTTTAACTAGTTCTACAGATAAAGAAATTTTTGAAAGAGCAAAATTAACTATGCCATTCAATTATATGATAAAACCGTTTAATGAGTTAGAAATTTTGTTTTCTATTCATTTGGCTGTTGAGAAGTTTTATGAACAGAAAAATGTATTTACAGACGAAAAGCAAGATACAGTTGTAACTAAAGAACACTTGTATATACAAAAAGGTAGATCGTTAAAAAAAATACTCATTTCTGAAATTATTTTTATTGAAGTAGAGGGACGTTATTGTAATATTATTACAGAAAAAGGAAAATTTGTGATTTTAATTTCATTAACCAAAATATTAGAGTTACTAGACAAAACTATGTTTAGTAGAGTTAGTAGAAATTTTGTAGCTAACATTCAAAAAATAGAAGAGATTTTTCCAAATGATAACTTAATTGTATTATCAGGTAATCATAAAATTACTCTAAGCGAAAAATATAAAGGAATTATTAAAAAAGAGAGTATTTTAAAATAAATTCTAAAGTTCTTTAACCATTATATCCTCAAACCATTACGTATACAATACATAAAAAGAGTTAGCCTTTCTCGTTAATTAACAAATTAGTTTGTTTCTCATTTATTTTACAGAGGTATCTATTCTTTTTAAAACATAGTAGAACACTATTTCATGTAGTATATTTCTTACTTCATGTCAATACTTCGTTTTTTCGTGCTTATTCAAAGTAGTTTTATACCAGAAATTAAAACTAGCGCTATTTCTAATTTTTGTAAAACTAACCAAAGTAGAGTTCAGGAACTACTGTAAAAAACGAGGCGAAATCTGAAAAGCCAAAAGAGTAAGAAATAAATTTTGAATAAAATGGCACAAGTAAATATTTTGGCAGCAGTAAACGTAGCTGCAGCTATAAAAAGCGGTAATTTAGGTGAATATGTTTTTATGATGGATACAAATGATTATATGGGGACCGGTAATAAAAGTGAAGGTACAGACGAGCTTCATACATTAGTAACTAATGGTGATACTATAGTTTGGAGTGTTGTATCAATTGATCCAAATCTATCAATATCGATTCATAGTTTTCATGGAGAAGCAATAAATGAAGGTCTTATAAAACCTGCGCAATACCCTCAACATGATGGTGCAGTTTGGGGAGGACACGTTAATAGTGCTGGAACAAATGTTCAGTATACGATGACATTGTTAGTTAATGGAAAATTAATGACATTTGATCCTTTTATAACCTCGGTAAACCCTAATTAAATAGTTGTAATGTTGTTGACTCGGTTTTGGCTGAGTTAGTACAGCTTAATTATTTTTTTAAATTAATAAAGCATCTCTTTTAGAGATGCTTTTTTTATTCATCAACTCGTATTGTATTTTAAATAATAGAGTTTTAATGTTGTTTGCTTTTCTTCTAATAACAAAGTGAAGCGCCAGAATAAATGGATTTGGAATAGATAAAAGATTAAGATTGTTTTTCAACGACAGCTTTAAATATGTTAAAGTAAATTACGAAACAGTAGTTCTCGATATAAAACTACTTTTATACAATTACCCCATCTTTCATTACTAATTTTCTGTCTGCCATTTCAGCGAGTTCCTGATTATGTGTAACTAAAACAAAAGTTTGACCAAATTTATCACGAAGCTTGAAAAAAAGATCATGTAAGTTTTTTGCAGAAGTAGAATCAAGGTTTCCACTTGGTTCATCAGCAAAAATCACTGAAGGATTATTTATTAACGCTCTTGCAACTGCAACTCGTTGTTGTTCACCTCCAGATAACTCATTTGGTTTGTGATTCTCTCTATGTGATAACCCTAAAAAAGATAGTAACTCTTTAGCTCTTTTTTCCGTTTCAATTTTATTTTTTTTAGCTATAAATGCTGGGATACAGACATTTTCTAAAGCAGTGAATTCAGGTAATAACTGATGAAATTGGAATATAAACCCAATATGTTGGTTCCGAAATACTGAAATTTCTTTATCACTCAATGTTTTTATAGAAGTCTCGTTAATTTCTAATTGAAAATCAACTTCTTTCTGTGGTTTATCTAATGTGCCTAAAATTTGTAAAAGTGTTGTTTTTCCTGCTCCTGATGGACCAACAATAGCAATAATTTCTCCTTTTTTTATATGAAGATTTACTCCCTTTAAAATTTCAACATCTCCATATTTTTTATGGACATTTTTAGCAATAATCATAGATAGTATGTTAGATAAACGAATGTATAAAAAAGAAATCAGATAAACCTATTAATAAAGTTTATCTGATTTTATAAATTTTAAAAATACTGTTATAAAATATTTTTCAAATTGTTATAATCTATAAAGTATACCAATCGTAATGAAAATGTATGTTGCATATCTTCTTTAAAAAGGCGGTTTATGTTGTCAGAAAAATCAATATCAGCAGGTGCAAAATCATTATCAGGATTAATTGAATTTCTATAAAAAGCTATTAATTGACTACCTGGAGCAAATTGCCAAACATAATTTAAATCTAGATTCCAGCTATTAAAGTTTTTATCGTTATTGCTTTTGTAATTATTAGTAATTAATGTTCCATCATTTTTATTTAAACTATAATATTGATCATGATAAGGAACCTTACTCCAGTTGTGTCTGAAAGTAAGTGATAAAGCTGATTTTGTACTAAAACTATATTTTCCAGTTAAAGAGTTGTCATAAGTAGTCCAATCACGTTCTCCAAAAATAATTTCATCTAAAAGTGGAGCTAATGCAGGATCACTAGAAACATTATCAGTATCAATTTTTGTAACATAACCTTGTTCTCTGTTTGTTTTGTTATAACGTATACCATAGATTAATGAAAATTGATTGCTAAAACGATATCTAGGAGAAAAACGGAAACCATAACTTTCTTTAGGATTGTCTTTAAAGAAAGTGTAATACCAACTGTAATCTACAGCAAATTTTTTCCTGTAATCAGTAGATCCCCAGTGATTAAGGTTTAAGCGCATAGGAGTTTTAAAATAAATACCACTAGTTGAGCCTTCTCTTGGTTCAAAGAAATTTTTTCCTACAGTATTATAATTTATATTACCACCAAATCCAAAACGTTTTCTTGTTTGCGACCCAAAAGATAACCTAACACTTGAGCCAGTATAGGTTCCTGGCGTATGTAAAAAGTTAACATTATAATACATACTAATGTTATAGCTATTAAACATTCCTTTAGGTTGTAAAATTCTATATCTAGCAAAGCCGTATATACCTTGTTCATTGTTGCTAAATAAAATACCCATATCATTAGGGTTGTAATCTTTGTTTTCAAATTGATAACCTATTTCACCAATCCAATTTCCTGATTGTTTTCCTATACTTGTATCAAAAGCATATCCATTGTTTGGGCTATTTATATCATCAGAAATAGCACTCATTTTAAAAGAACCATCAATGTTATACCTACTTTTCTTATCTTCTACATGCCATAATAAACCAGTTACATTCGCATCTCTAAATCTACCATCACGTGTTACGTTAGTGTTTATAAGTGTAATTGCAGAGTTTTGATTAAATTGTTGATCTAAAACTAGAATGTTATAGTTTGAAAAAGGATTTGTAACTACTTTTCTTGTTTCTTGAGTATCCTTATTTAAAATAGTAGCTTCTGTTTTATCTGTAATAGCATTAAAAAAACCAATACCTAAGCCATTTTTAGTTCTACCAGAAATCTTAATAGCATTAAGCATATCAACTTTGTTTGGCTTATCAGTTATTTCTTCATTACTTTTTAATTGACTACTAACATTAAATTGATCAATTGGTCTAGATCCAATTCTTCTAGAATAGAATAAACGTCCTTTTGTAAATAACTCAGTCCCTTCTGTGAAAAATTGACGTTGTTCTGAAAATTGTTGCTCAAAAGGACCAAGGTTCAATGATACATTATCAAAGGCAGTTTGGCCAAAATCAGGAATTAAAGTAGCATCAAGAGTAAAGTTTTCGGTAATACCATATTTAATATCCATTCCAACACTCCAATCAGCATTTGTTTCATTTTTAGTTGAAGTAACAGTTCCTGAAGCATATGGGTAAAAACTTAATCGAGTAGGAGGTTTAATATTCTTAAAATTCTCTACTAATCCATCATATTGCGTCCATTTACCAATAGTATTATCTATATGATTCCAAGTGTACCGTGCATTTAAATTTCTCGTTTCTCTATGGAAGTTCATTCCCCAAGATTGAACATTTTCATTAGAGAAACGTAATGCTCTGTATGGTATTTTCATTTCTACCGTCCAGTTTGTATCATTAATTTTAATTTCACTACTCCAAACAGCACTCCAATTATAGTCTTCATTATTTCCATTTGATACTTTCGAGTCTATTTGAACACCAGAAGCAGTTACAATAAACATAGAAGAATTTTGACCATCATCATTAGGGTTAATCATAGCCATAAAAAAATCTGAATTCCCAAAGTTATCTCTGTTGGTAAATTCAGCAGGAATTTTTGTAGGATCTGGAGTAAACATTACAGCACTTATATAGATAGCTTCATTATCATATAATAGTCGTACTTCTGTTTTGTGTGTATCTTTCTCTGCTTCTCCATTATTTGGGCGCATCATCACAAAATCTTTAGCGATTTCTGCACTTTTCCAAGCTTCATCATCAATAACTCCATCAATTTTTGGAGGAGTTGTTGTTCTTACGGCTTCAAGTTTCTTCCGGTTACTATTTAAACTTTGTGAACTTGATTTATGGGGAATAATCAAAAACACTAATGAGAGTAAGGCTATTCTATGCATATGTTTAACGTATGTAATATTTTGCTAAATTATTTATGTTTAAGGCTCAGAAATCATAAATTCCTGTTAATTACTGTAAAGACCTGTTAAAAAAATGATCGTTACAGATATACTGTTAAAAAAATGTGAAAGTGAAACCCAATATAGGTGTCTTTAATAATTAGATTAAAATAAAAAATAAATTGTAATATATTATAAATTGAATTTGTATTTTTGTTCGACTTTAAAAACATTCTTATCTAATGAACTTACACGAATATCAAGGTAAAGAAATTTTAAACAGTTTTGGCGTTCGTATACAACGCGGAATTGTAGCAAATACACCAGAAGAAGCTGTTGAAGCAGCAAAAAAACTAACTGAGGAAACAGGAACTGGTTGGCATGTAATAAAAGCACAAGTACACGCAGGTGGTCGTGGAAAAGGAGGTGGAGTTAAGTTGGCTAAGAACTTAGATGAGGTAAAAAGTATTTCTGACGATATCTTAGGAATGATGTTAATCACTCCTCAAACTTCAGCAGAAGGAAAATTGGTAAATCAAGTTTTAATTGCTGAGGATGTATATTATCCTGGTGATAGCGAACCAAATGAATTCTACATGTCGGTTTTATTAAACCGTGCGACTGGTAGAAATATGATCATGTATTCTACCGAAGGTGGTATGGATATAGAAACTGTAGCAGAGGAAACTCCGCACTTAATTTTTACAGAAGAAATTGATCCAGCATTAGGATTGATGCCTTTTCAAGCTCGTAAAGTAGCCTTTAACTTAGGATTATCAGGAGGAGCTTTAAAAGAAATGGTGAAGTTTGTAACAGCATTATATACTGCTTACATTAAATCAGATTCTTCAATGTTTGAAATTAACCCAGTGTTAAAAACTTCTGATGATAAAATTATGGCAGTTGATGCTAAGGTTACCTTAGACGAAAACGCATTATATCGTCATAAAGATTATGCAGCAATGCGTGATTTACGTGAAGAAAATCCAATTGAAGTTGAAGCTAAAGCTGCAGGTTTAAACTATGTAGATTTAGACGGTAACGTTGGATGTATGGTTAACGGAGCTGGATTAGCAATGGGTACTATGGATTTAATTAAGCAAGCAGGTGGAGAGCCAGCAAACTTTTTAGATGTTGGAGGTACAGCTGATGCACAACGTGTTGAAACTGCTTTTGGTATTATTTTAAAAGATCCTAATGTAAAAGCTATTTTAGTAAACATTTTTGGAGGAATCGTTCGTTGTGATCGTGTTGCTCAAGGGGTTGTAGATGCGTACCAAAGTATGGGAGACAAAATTAATGTTCCAATTATTTGTCGTTTACAAGGAACAAATGCTAAAGAAGCAAAAGAATTAATTGATAATAGTGGAATGGAAATTATCTCAGCAACTGAGTTCCAAGAAGCAGCTGATAAAGTTGGTGATGTTTTAAACGCTTAATCAACCAGATTAATTTTTAGTTAAATATAAAAAAAACGTTTCACAATTAATTGTGAAACGTTTTTTGTTTGATTAATCTATTAATAGTTTTTAACCACTTTTTTTGTTATAACTTTTTATAAAACTATAAATTTTCTTTTAAAACAGTAATTTCATCACGTAATTGAGCAGCAACTAAAAAATCTAAATTTTTAGCAGCCTCTTCCATTTGTTTTCGTTTTTCACGAATACGTTTTTCTATTTCTTGTTTAGGTAAATACTCTAAGTCTTGTTCAGCAGCTTTTTGAATGGCATTATCATACTGATAAGTTGTAATTGTATCTTTAGAAAGAGTATTGTCTAGTTTTTTATTAATTTGAGTTGGTGTTATTCCGTTTTTAGTATTGTAATTAACTTGTTTCTCTCTCCTTCTAGCAGTTTCATCAATTGTTAATTGCATACTATTTGTTACTTTATCAGCATACATAATAGCTTTTCCATTAACATTTCGAGCAGCTCTTCCAACGGTTTGAGTTATTGAACGGTGACTTCTTAAAAAACCTTCTTTGTCAGCATCTAAAATGGCAACAAGAGAAACTTCTGGTAAATCTAAACCTTCACGTAGTAAGTTAACTCCAATTAAAACATCAAAAATTCCTTTTCGTAAATCTTGCATTATTTGAACACGTTCCAAAGTGTCAACATCTGAATGTATGTATCTACATCTAACTTGGATTCGGGTTAAATATTTAGCTAATTCTTCAGCCATACGTTTTGTTAATGTAGTAACTAGTGTACGTTCATCTTTCTCAACTCGTATTTGAATTTCCTCAATTAAATCATCTATTTGATTTAAACTAGGGCGTATCTCTATTTCTGGATCTAATAATCCAGTGGGTCTAATTACTTGTTCAACAAAAATCCCTTCTGTTTTCTGTAATTCATAGTCAGCTGGTGTAGCAGAAACATAAATTACTTGATTTTGTAAAGCTTCTAATTCGTCAAATTTTAATGGTCGATTGTCCATAGCTGCAGGTAATCGAAAACCATATTCAACTAAGTTTTCTTTTCTACTTCTATCTCCACCATACATTGCATGAGTTTGTGGAATCGTAACGTGACTTTCGTCAATAACCATCAAATAATCTTCAGGGAAATAATCTAATAAACAGAATGGGCGAGTTCCTGGATCTCTACCATCTAAGTAACGAGAATAGTTTTCAATACCAGAACAGTACCCTAATTCACGAATCATCTCTAAATCAAATTCTGTTCTCTCTTTTAACCGTTTAGCTTCTAAATGTTTTCCTATTTCTTTGAAATAATCTACTTGTTTTACCATATCATCTTGTATTTTATGAATGGCATTTTGTAAAACATCAGGAGAGGTAACAAATAAATTAGCTGGGTAAATAGTTAGTTCTTCTAATTTATCAATTACTTGATTGCTTTCTATATCGAAGGTTTCTATTTCTTCTATTTCATCTCCAAAAAAGTGTACACGGTATCCACTATCACCATAAGAAGGATAAATTGTAACAACATCTCCTTTAACTTTAAAAGTTCCACTTTTTATTTCTATTTCGGTACGAGCGTATAAACTGGTGACTAATTGATGTAAGAATTTTGTTCTAGAAATTTGCTGATCTACTTTAATAGGAATAACATTTTTCTTAAACTCATTAGGATTACCAATACCATATAAACAAGAAACTGATGCAACAACAAGAACATCTCTACGACCTGAAAGAAGTGAAGAAGAAGTACTTATTCTTAAACGTTCAATTTCATCATTAATAGAGAGGTCTTTTTCTATATAAGTTCCAGTTACAGGAATGTAAGCTTCAGGTTGATAATAATCGTAATAAGAAACAAAATATTCTACAGCGTTGTTAGGGAAAAATTGCTTAAACTCTGAATATAACTGAGCAGCCAATGTTTTATTATGTGCTAAAACAAGAGTTGGTCTATTTACTTCAGCAACAACATTGGCTATAGAAAATGTTTTACCGGAACCAGTAACACCTAATAAGGTTTGGTATTTTTCATTAGTAATAATTCCGTTTACTAACTGCTTAATTGCTTGAGGTTGATCGCCAGTAGGCTTAAATTCAGATTTTAAATCAAAGTTCATACAGCAAAAATACGGATTGTTTTTTTTAAAACTATCCGTATTTTGTATTAGAAAAAGTAAAATTATTATTTTCTTAGTAAAGAAAAATGCCCGTTATGTAAGTGTGTTTTTCCTTTTCTATCAACGAGTTGTATTTTAAACCAGTAATCATTTGAAGGAAGAACTTTACCATTGTATGTTCCATCCCATCCTTCTCCATCTATGGGGATAATAGCTACAGATTTACCATATCTATCAAAAACATAAATGTTACTAGATGGATAGAAACTAGAATTAGCTCCTTTAATTTTCCAAGTGTCATTATACCCATCATTATTTGGAGTTAAGAATTTTGGGTATTGAATAACAGAAACGTCTAATGTAGCATCAGGAACACATCCATTTTTATCATTAACAAGAACTGTATATATACCTCCAGTAATATTCTTAAAAATAGCTTCATCTTGAAAAGCAGTTTGATCTCCTTTTTCATTTACTAAGGCAAATTGATAATCACCTATACCTAGATTATTATTTTCAGTAATTATTTTAATAGAGTAGGTATCTAAACCATTATTATTGGTGTCATCAACTATTACTATATCCTCTTCTTTTAAGGTTGGATTGATTGATTCATTTACAATAATTTCTCTACTTCTTTTACATCCAGTACCATCTTTCATAGTTGCAGTAACAACATAAGTACCTCCTTTTGTAACATCTAAAAAGGCTACACTACTTAAAACAGTACTGCTTCCTTTTACTACCCATTCATAATCATAGGTAGCAACTGGGTTTATTGGTTCTAAACGAGTTTGTGGAGCATTTAAACAAACAATTACAGGTGAATCAACAGTGAAGAAAGGTAAAGGGTTAATAATTATATTAAACGTTAAATCGTCATGGACACATTTAGTTTGATTATTAACTACACGAACATAAATAGTTTGATTGTTCGAGGTGTTTTGATATTTATTTTCATTTAAAGAGTTGCTTCCTGATTGAGCGTCAGCTAAACTTTCATGGAAAGTTATCGAGAATTTATTATGGTCAGCAACAGGATAATTATTTAAAATTTCTGAAGTTTTATTTTTTAATGTAATATCTCCATTAATTCCATTAGTATCATCATTAGATACATCTGAATTATTATCACAATCCACATAATTATTAATACTAACAGGAATATTAGGTTCAGGATGAATAACTAATTGAAGAGTTGCTATTCCGTATCTACACCCAGTAGTTTTGTTTAGAATACTAATAAAAACTATTTCTGTAGCAGGATCATCACTTGCAAGGTTAGCTGGAAAGCTAGTAGTTGCTGGATCATTTGCATAATTAGTTTTAGATAAAGGTCTAACACCATCTATTGCATCTTGTCTTGTTTTATGATAGCTAACATCATATTGACTAGCAACTCTTCCATTTAAAACGTCTACATCTCTATCTCCTAAAGTGATATTTTGCGCTATTCTATTTCTTGAATCACTATCACTAGCAGTTGGTACATCACAAACTTCTAAATTAGGTATAGCATTAGAAATTGTAGGTAAAGGGTGTATTATAATATCAAACTTAGTATGATCATTAAAACAGTTAGCCGCATTGTTTCGAACTCTAACATAAATAGTTTGTTTATCTCTAGTAGTATTAGTGTAACTAGTATCATTTAAGATAGGATTCGCTCCAGAATTAGCATCTGCTGCAGTTGTATGAAAAGTAACTGTATAATTTAATGGAGATTGTGTTCCTAATATTGCGCTAACTTTATTTCTAAGGTTTATATTAATATTTACACCATCATCAAAAGCACCACTTACAAAATCGTCACATAGTTCTATGTCACTAACAATATTGGCAGTAGGAGTAGGGTTTACATTTAATGTTATATGATGTCCAAAGCCTAAACAATCATTATCTAGATCACTATCTACACGGACATATATGTTTTGAGTATTAGCATAGCCTATATTTCTATAATTAGAAATATCTGGGATTGCATTTTTTTCTGCGGCAGCATCTGCTTCATTTCTATAATAAGTAACATTAATTTTTTGACCAGTAGCGGTAAATAAATTTCTTATTTCAGTATCTACAGAACTGAAATTAAAAGAAGAAACACCATCAGTATCATTATTATTAATATTGTTATTTCCATTAATATCTAAGAAATCATCACAAGTATTGAAAGCTCTTTGAAATGTTGAAGGAATCCCAGTTGTAGATACAGTTAAGTTTACTTCAGAAATTCTTCTACAACCATTAGTATTTGTTATTGTTGCCCAAACTTTATCAGAAGTAACTGTTTTGTTTCTATAAACAGTAGGTGTGGTTATAGGATTGTTGTTGTTTTGAGCATCATTTAGTGATTCATAAAAAACAAAAACTTCATTATTGAAATTACTTGATATATCACTTCGAACTTCTTCTAAATTAAAATCAGCAAAAGCATCAGTATCATTATCACATTGTTTTAATTCAACAACATTATTAATTGTAGGTAACGCATTAACAACAAGATTAAAGGTAACTGAAGAATCATTACATAAACTATTACTGTTGTTTTCAACTCTTACATAAATAGTTTGATTATTTATTGTTTCATTTCTGTAAGGAGTATTTTTATTAATAACATCTGTTGTGTTATCAGTTTGAGCTCCAATTAGTGTTTTATGGTAAGAAACAGAATAAGTTAAAGGATTTAAACTACCTAATACCTCAGTGTCCTTTGTGTTTAAAATAAAATTATTATAAAAGCCATCAATGTCACCACCACTAACAGTATCATCACAAGCTTGGTAGTTTACGGGTGTCTGTGGTGTTGGTTTACCTGTTACATTAAGAGCAAAAGTTTTTACATCATAACATGCATTTGGCGCCGATTTGTTATGCATTCTAGCATATATAGTTTGGCTACTAAATGGAGTAGGATTTGTATAAGGGTTAGTAAGTGCATTAGCATTATTATCAGCATCAGCTTGAGATAAAAAATAAGCTACTTCAAAAGTAGTTGCGCTTTGACCATTAAGAACTTGAGGTGTTACGTCTTTTTGTAAATCAAAAGAATTTAAACCATCTTTATCTACATCACAAAAATTAATATCACTAGGTTTAGTTGCAGATGTAGCTTCATAAACTTCTACTTTAAAAATACCTTCTTGCTCAACTTTATTTCCACATTTATCAATTAATGTAACAATAAGTTTATATTCACCAGCATCAGTAAGGGCGATATTAGTTAAGTTTAAAGAAATAGTACTTGATACATTTGTAGTAGTTGTACCATTATTAAAGGTCCAAGCATATGTTATACCAGTTCCTGTAACAGGATCAGGAGCTATGGTTTTAGTATCACCAATACAAAACTGTAGTGTTTTATCATTTACAGGGTTACCAGTAATTTGGTCTTTAATTTCTATTGGTAAAAGTAATGATGAAATAAAAGGGGGTAAACCTTGGGTAGATTTCTTCCCTTTTAAATCTACAGCATCTTTAGTAAAAGTTACATCAGCTGCTACTGCATCAGGATTCTCTATAACATCTAAATGGGTAGCAAAACCTAGTGGATTACTATAGGTTTGCGGTATTGTGGCATATATTTTACCATTACCGGCTAATTGAAGAGCACCTCTAAAACCATTCTGTTGATGTATTCTTTGCTTAGAACCTGGTATGTTTGTTTGAGTTAAATCAAATTGAAATAGAGTATAAGTACTTGGAGTTGATAAATTATCAGTAAAAGCACTTGTTGTAGATACGTATAGTTTTTTAGAACTTCTTGAAAACTCAACACCATATGACTCACCATCAGTATTTGTTGTTAAAATGATCCCGTCATCAGACACTTGTCCAGTAGTGTTGTTGAAAGAATATAATAATGATTCTCTATTTCCTTGATTAGCAATAGCTAATTTAGTTCCGTCAGGAGATAATTTAAGGTAACCCCTTCTTGTTAAGTTGTTACTGATAGTAGATATAACAGGTACTGCTCCAATACCATTTTCATCAATTTTATAAGCGTAAAATTGATTGTCGGTTGTTGAAACAATCCAAAATGTATTACATTCACTTCCTCTTACTGCAGCAACTTTCTCTGTAAAATCATTAAACTTTCCAACAGAAAGATCCCTTCCAGGACCAGTTACTTCACCATTTCCAGAGTTTAATGACATATCAATAGTATATACATTAAAACCTTTTCCAGGATCTATAACAGAACCAGTTGTGAAATCAATAACAGGGCCATCATCAACAGTAAATAAATAATAAATATTTGTTGAATTAGGTTTTGGTATAATCATGCCTGATTGACTACTAGATGGGTTACCTTTTAAATCATTAGCAAGGTTACCCGTACTATATTTCATAATAGCATGATTTTTATCCCACACGGTTATCCCGTCAGAATAAAATAATAATTTTCCGCTTGCATCAGCAAAAGAAGAACATCCTTCTAATGTACTTAAAGCCCCATCGGTAACAGCAGTAGGTGGTGTAGTATTAAAATCTAATCCGGCATTTTCACCAAAATACCAAATATTTGCTTCTTTTTGTGAATATGTTAAAAAAGTAGTTAAAAATGTAAATAGGATAAGTAGTTTTTTCATTCTAAATAATTTCTTGCTAATATATAACAACTAACTTACTTAAAACCCTCTATAAATCGCGTTTTTTTAACAAAATGAACGAAGCATAGATAAAAATACCACTCCATGCCAGTACAATTAAAATATTTGTGAAGCTAACAGAGTAATCTTTTGTGAAGTTTTGCCCTATTTGACTTGCGATAGATTTTACAGCACCTAATCTTGAACCTGGTTCAATTATAAGATTTTGCATAGACTCTAGCGGTAAGAAATTCTTAATACTTTGAGCTGTATTCCAGTTAGAAACAACTTTCCAACCTAAAATACCATAAATTAACCATTCTGTTAAATACCAAACAATCATAGCTCCGACTGCAAAAGCGGATCTTTTTATCAAAATACCTAAGAATAATCCAAAAGAGAAAAAACCAACCAATTTAACAAAGAAAGCAACCAAGTATTCTAAATCTGAAAAAATGATAGAAAGTTCATTGAAATCAGAATAAATTAATCCTAAAACAATAGAAACAATAAAAACAAAAATAGTAGAAATAAAGGCAAAAGTTACAACAGCATAGAATTTTGAAAGAATAAATTCTTTTTTGCTTAAACCATCTATAAGATTTTGTTTTAGCGTTTTATAGCTATATTCATTAGCCATCATTGAAACGATAACGAGTAATAGAAAAAATTTGAATATTGAAGCAGTAAAAGTATTAAAGTGCCAGATATATGGGAAGTTAAAAATTCCTTGCTCAGCTAAATGAAGCTTGAAAGTACCGATATTAAATTTTATAGCAGCTATTAGAGCAATAGAGGTTAGTAAGCCAAAATAAATAATAGATAATACTCTACTGGCTTTGTTATGTTTTAATTTATGAAATTCAATGTTTAAAAGACGAAACATATGTAGATGGTTTGTTTTAGTTGTTGGTTAAATCTAGAAACTGTTGTTCTAAGCTAGGCTTGCGTTTTACAAGGTGAGATATAGTTATGTTATTCTCAAATAAATATTTATTAAGAGTCGCTGAAGAAATATCATTCTCTAGTTGAACAATAATCAAATCTCCATCTACATTAACACTTGCAGTTTCATGGTAGTTTTTAAGAACATTTATAGTGTTTTCAATATTTTCTTCTGTTTTTATTTCTATAATACCATTAGAGGCAACCATTGTTTCAACTCTTCCGCTATATAATTTTTCTCCTTTCTGCAAAACAATAACGTGTGTGCATACTTTTTCTACTTCATCAAGTAGGTGAGATGCTAGTAATATGGTGGTTCCGTTTTCGGCTATTTTTTTTATTATTTGGCGAATTTCATGAATTCCTTGAGGGTCTAGCCCGTTAGTAGGTTCATCTAAAATTAATATTTCAGGATCATTTAATAAGGCTGATGCTATAGCTAAACGTTGCTTCATACCTAATGAATATGTCCTAAATTTATCATCTTTTCTCTCAAATAAATTTACAGTTTCTAAGGTGTCATTTATTTTATCATAGGAAACACCCTTTATTTGGCAAATCAATTGTAAATTTTGACGGGCAGTCATATATGGGTAAAAATTAGGGCGCTCTATAATAGCTCCAACTTTTTTTAATGCTTTGTGTGTAGATATGTTGCCATTAAACCAGCTAAATGATCCTGAAGTTCTATTTACTACATTTAGTATAATACCTAAAGTTGTTGATTTTCCACTTCCGTTAGGACCTAAAATACCATAAATGTTACCTTTTATAATATCAAAAGATAAATTTTTAACGGCTTGTATTTTTCCGTAATTTTTGTTTAAATCTTTAATAGATAAGATGGTTTCCAAATTGTTTGGTTTTTGTTAGTTATAATTATATGACGATTATTATTGTTTTTTGTTACAAATAAAAAAGCTTCCTAATATAAGGAAGCTTTTTTTATTTTCTTTGTGAAAAGTTATGATTTATCTATTAACCTAAAACCTTCACCATGAATATTTAATATTTCAACATGTTCATCACTTTTTAGATACTTTCTAAGTTTAGCAATATATACATCCATACTTCGTGATGTGAAATAATTATCATCTCTCCATATTTTAGTTAATGCTAATTCTCTAGGCATTAAATCATTTTTATGAATAGCTAACATTCTAAGAAGTTTACTTTCTTTAGGCGATAGTTTCTGCGCTTCACCTTGATTGAAAATTAAATGACGAAGTTTTGAGTTAAAGTCAAATTTACCAATCTTAAATTCAAATTCTTCACTTTCTGTTGACTTTTCATTTTCTTTACGTTGTAATATTGCCTTTATTTTATGCAATAAAACTTCTGAATCAAAAGGTTTATTTAAGTAATCATCAGCCCCCACTTGATAACCTCTTAAAACATCTTCTTTTAATGTTTTTGCTGTTAAAAAAATAATAGGAATTTCTTTATTCGTTGTACGAATGTCTTCTGCTAAAGAAAATCCATCTTTTCTAGGCATCATAACATCTAAAATACACAAATCATACTCTGCATTTTTAAACATTATTAATCCGTCAATTCCATCCTTAGCGTGAGTTACATTGTAATCGTTAAGGGCTAAATAATCTTTAAGAACGGTTCCAAAATTTGGATCGTCTTCTACTAATAGAATTTTTTTACTTCCCATTGTATCCTTTCATTTTATATTAATGGTAATTTTACTGTAAACGTACTTCCTTTACTTTTTTCACTCTCAACATAAACGGTACCTTGGTGGCTATCAATTATCTCTTTAACATAAGCTAACCCTAAACCATGACCTTTTACATTGTGAATATTTCCTTTATGCTCTCTATAAAATTTATCGAAAACATATTTTTGAGCATTTTTACTCATTCCAATTCCTTCGTCTTTTATCTTTAAAATAAAATTTTTATTTGTGCTTTCAGTAAAAACATCAATTTTTGGTGAATTTTCTGAATACTTAACTGCATTTTCAAGTATGTTAACCAATACATTTGTTAAATGAAATTGATTTCCTAGAACTTCAGTTGATATAGCTTTATAATGAGTTTTTACAACACCATTTTTACTATTAACTAATAATTGTATATGTTCAATAGCTTCGTCTACAATGTCGTGAATGTCAACAGCATCCTTACTAATATCTAGCTGATTTTTTTCTAGCCTCGAAATTCGTAACACATTTTCAACTTGTCCATGCATGCGTTTATTTTCGTCACGAATCATTTGTACATACCTTTTAACCTTGCTTTCATCATTAATGATTTTTGGGTTTTTAATGGCGTCTAAAGCTAAATTAATAGTAGCAATAGGTGTTTTAAATTCGTGAGTCATATTATTTATAAAATCAGTCTTTATTTCTGAAATCTTTTTTTGTCTTACCAATTGATATAACGAAGTTGAAAACGCTGCAATAATTATACCAATAAACAATAATGACAATAATAAAATTTTCATCATGCCTGATAACATGTTTTTTTCTTTATCAGGAAATTTTATATATAATTTATATTTACTGTTTCCGTTTTCATCTTCTAAAAGGGGATAGTAAAAGTTATCATTTGGTTGAATGTTAAAATAACCTGATTTTAAAGGGGTTGCAAATCCGTCTTCATATACTCCATATTTGAAATTCTGAGTTATATTTCGTTTACTTAGCTCTTCTTTTAATGTGTTATTTAGTTCTTTATTACTAACTCTTTTGTGTATGGGATAAAAACGTTTTCTTTGTTTAAACATTTCAGAATATTGTAATTTATCCCAATTATCATATCTTTTGTATGAAGAAAAACGTTTTTCATTATAATTAGCTGAAAAATCATTTTTAGAGTTTATAGATTGAACAAATAAAAAATCTTGTTTCCCAGTTATTTTTTTTATAAAAGTTGAATCATTTACAGAAAACCCAGTAGGTATTTTGTAATTCTCTTCAACGTAAGTTCCGAAAATAAAACTTTTATTACCCGTTGTATCTATTTGTTTAAATAGGAAATTCTTTACTTCCGCATCTGTTCTGTATCTATCAGTTTCTAAAAATTTACTATACTCATTGTAAGCTTCATTTTCTTCTCGTTCTTTAATCCGTTCAGATGTTCTCGCTAGAGAAATTGTTACATCGTTTTCAAATTGTTGTCGTTTATTTTTAATAGCGTCTTTTATCCAGTATACTTGTACGGATATAATTCCTATTAATGAGATGCTCATTAAAACAACAATAAGAATAAAAATTTTTTTACCCATTAGTCAAAAATAAATTAATAAAATGAGGTGTAATTTCCTTTTAACTTAGATTAACAAACATTTCTTAAATTTAAGAAAAATTTAAGAAAAAACCCTAAAAAAAGCTAAGTAATTACTTCGTGTTTGTTAAAAAATTATGAATTCTTGAAATTTCCTTTTCAGTTTCATTTAAAGATAAGTTGTGAATTACGTAGTGAGATTGTATTATTTTTTTTGAATCTTTCCATTGGTTGTTGATTCTTTTTTCTACATCTTCATAGGTGCTGTTATCTCTCTTTATAACTCGTTGAATTCTAGTTTTTATAGGAGCCGTAACTGTAATTATTTTGTCGCAAAATAGATTACTTTTATTCTCGAATAAGATAGCATTTTCGTAAAGAATATATTCTTTCTTATTGTTGATTTTTATAAAATTATTCAGGTGGTTATGTACAACTGGGTGAACAATACTGTTTAGTGAATTTAATCTCTCATTGTTATTAAAAACAATATTAGCCAGAAAAGGTCTGTTTAATTGATTGCTTTTGTAAACTTCATTAGAAAATTCTTTGATGAGTTTGTTTTTTATTTCAGAAGAAGTATTCATCAGTTTCTTAGCTTCTAAATCTGCATTGTATATGGCAATATTATTGAATTTAGAAAATAATTTTGCAACAGTTGATTTACCGCTTCCTATGCCTCCTGTAAGTCCTATAACCATTATTTATGTATTAAAAAATCTATTTTATTTGGAATCATTCTCACTGAAGAAACTAAGTTAGTTTTTACATTCAAATGCGGCACTAAATATGTCAAGTTATTTTTTTTGGTAAGCTTGTAATCACAAGAAACATCAAAAGAATTAGTGTTGATTCGGTTAAAGTTCTTTAAGCCAACTTTGTATGTAATAATTACAGTTTTTGGAAAAATATTAATGCTTTCTTTTTCTGGTGAATTTTTTATGGTAATAGGCACTTCTATTTCACCTTCAGTGAATTTGTCAACATCAAAACTTACAGTTGCATTGTTGTTTTTTACTCTAATTTTTTCAGGAATAACTAAATTTAATTTTTTAGTGGTACTTTCAGAAATATTAATCAAATCTTTCTTTTCTGTGTAAATAACATTAATAGTTTCTAAGCTTTTTTTCGTTCCAGAAAGAAGAATAGAGTCTGGAGTTATTTTTAATGGAGTATTTAAATCAAATCCTTTTTTGAAAGTAATATTCAAGTTTGCTTTAATAGGGACTTTTTTAGAGTTCAATTGGTTTATTTTAAATTGAATAGAGTCTTTTTGGATTGAAATTAGTTTGATTCCAGATTTTAATTGTTTTTGAATTTCAGCGTTGTGGTTTTTAGTTAGAAGAAAATAATTCTCTCCTAATTTTTTTTGAAGTTTTTTTAAATCTAGTGTAATTATCTTTTTAGAGAAGCGAGTTGTTATTAGTTTAAAACCACTGCCTTTTATATTGATAATAATATTTTCTTCTGGAGAATTAAGCATTATTTTGTTTAATTCTAAATTTTTGTAATTAACAAGAAAAGAAGCTTCAGTAGTATATTCTTTAGAAAGATTTATTAATAGCCAAAAAAATAAGGAAGCTATTAGAAATCCTATAAATGATTTGGGTATGTTAAAAGCTTTTTTCACTATAATAAAATAGGTTAATAAAGAAAAAGTGAGCTAAAAAGCTCACTTGGATATTGGTTGTTATTTTTTTACTTCCGTATTGTACTTTTTACTAAGTTCTAAAGATATAGCTGATCGTTCAAATTTTATTTTACCAGCACCTGTTTCAATGGACACCGTATTGTCATTATCATTAATTTCAACAATCTTACCATGAATTCCACTAGAAGTAACAACTTTAGTTCCTTTTTGAATTGAAACTTGGAATTTTTTCTCTTTCTTTTGACGTGCCATTTGAGGGCGAATCATAAAAAAATATAAAACTCCAATCATTAAAATAAAAGGAAGCATGCTCATTATTCCGCCACCACTAGCTTGTAAAAAAAATGTTTGTGTTAACATAGTTGTTTTTATTTTTCTTTAGGAGTTACCATCCCAGATATTTTAATTACTTCTCTACCATTTTCTGTATTAGTAGATAAAGTAACAGATTTTGATTGTTTATTTGGTTTTCCATTTGTATTAAAACTAACTTTTATATCAGCAGTTTTACCTGGGGCAATAGGATCTTTTGGCCATACAGGAACAGTACACCCACAAGTAGCTTTAGCGTCTGTAATAACTAAATCAGATTTACCTGTATTTGTAATAACAAAAGTTGTTTCAACAATGTCTCCTTCTGCTACTTTTCCAAAGTCATAAACTTCTTTGTCAAATTTAGCAATTGGAGCTCCCTTACTAATATCGTTATCTCTTTTTAGGGCGCTAGCTATATTTTCTTTTTTAATTTTTGATTTTGCATTTCCCTCTGCACATGAAATTAAAAAACATGAAGAGATTGCAACAGCCAAGGTTAATATTGTTTTTTTCATTTTTAAAAATTATTTAGTGTAAAAATACTAATTTATTATAATAAACCTCTACCAATTTTTACCATTGCATTTGAAGCAAGATAATCTTTCGCTAGTTTATCTAAAACACCATTAATGAAATAACCACTTTTATTTGTAGAATAGTCTTTAGCTAGCTCTATAAATTCATTAATTGTAACCCTACTAGGTATCGAAGGGAAATGTAAAAATTCTGTGATAGCCATTTTGATTAATATCATATCAATATCTGCTATTCTATCTGTTTCCCAATTAGGAGTCTTTTCCTTAATTTGGTCTTCATATTTATGATGATTCAGCATTGTTTTGTTAAATAAATCTGATACAAATTGCTTGTCGTCATTATCTTTATAAAGGCTTCCTAGTATAAAAGGATTTTTAGGGCTCTGTTTATTAAGTGTTTTTAATACCCAAGTATTAACAAATGGCATGTCATCTACCCAAGAAATCATTTTATCTTCAAAATAATCTGCTATTTTTTCATTTGGAGCTATTATTTCTCTAAAAAAACTGATAACAAAACTACGATCAACATTATATGAATCTTCAACTGTGTCCATATATTTTGAATACAATTCACTAGCTAGTAACTCATCAAAAATTATTTGAACATATTTGTCATCTAAATCCCAGTAATTTAAATTATTTAATTCAACATAACTATCTAAACTAACGCTTTCTGAAAGCAAGTTTATAAGTCTATTATTAATAAATTTTTGGTTGGGGTTTAAATCTTCTTTAGTAGCTAAGATTTTCTTTTTTGAAAGTTCAATTCTTTTACGAGCTAACTTCTGTATTTCAATAAGTAATTGAAGGTTTAAAACATACAAGTCAAACATTTTTTGAATGCTATGTTTTAAAAACTTTTCTTCTCTAATTAAATCATCGCTGTTTGATTGCTGCATAGCATAAACAGATTGCATTACTTTAACTCGAATATGTCTCCTATTTATCATTTTAAAGAACTTTAAAAAAAAGAGCGATAGATTAATTTCTAACGCTCTGCAAAAGTAAAACTTTTATTTTTTCTATTTAACTATTTTGTTCTTTTTTACGTGCATTAATTCTTGCTTGAGCAATATTTAAAGCAGCTCTATGAGTAGTAATGTTTTCTTTTTGTGCTAAATCAAAGATTTCTAAAGTAGTATTGTAAATATTTTCAGTTCTTTTTTTACTTTCATCTTTACCGTATCCAGCTACTTCTGCATAAACATTTATAATACCTCCAGCATTAATTAAAAAATCAGGGGCATAAGCAATCCCTTTTTCTTGTAGTAACTTACCATGCTTAATTTCATTAGCTAGTTGGTTATTTGCAGCACCAGCAACAACTTTTGCTTGTAATTGATTAATGGTTGTGTCGTTTAAAGTGGCACCTAATGCACAAGGAGCATAAATATCAACATCTAAACCATAAATATCATTACCTAGTACTACATTAGCATTGTATTTTTTACTTAACTCTTCTAGGCGAGCTTCACTAATGTCGTTTAATATTACTTTTGCTCCTTCATCAGTTATGTGCTTAACCAAAGTTTCACCAACATGACCAACTCCTTGAACTAATATTTTTTTACCTGCTAAGTTATCAGATCCAAACTTGTATTTAGCAGCAGCTTTCATACCCATGTATACACCATAAGCAGTTACAGGAGATGGATTACCTGATCCACCTATAGATTCTGATACACCAGTTACATGAGGAGTAACTTCACGAATAATATCCATATCGCGAGTTTCCATTCCTACATCCTCTGCAGTGATATATTTTCCACTTAAAGAATTAACAAACTCACCAAACTTGCGCATCAAGTTATCGTTCTTTTGTGTTTTAGCATCACCAATTATAACAGCCTTACCACCACCAAGGTTTAATCCTGTTATGGCAGATTTAAAAGTCATACCACGAGATAAACGTAATACATCATTTAAAGCTTCCCATTCACTTTTGTATTGCCACATTCTAGTACCTCCTAAAGCAGGTCCTAAAGTTGTATTATGAATACCAATTATTGCTTTTAAACCTGTATCTTCGTCGTTGCAAAAAACGATTTGTTCATGGTTGTCAAAAGATAATTGACCAAATACAGGGTCGTTTTTAAGGTCCTTAGAATCAATGATTTCTGATGTCATTTAATGTTTTTTAGTTTTGAGCTTATTTTATTAATCTCAAAAAATTAGAAGGCAAAAGTATGAAATCGTTAAAACATAATCAAAAAAACACTCCATAATTGTATTATCTTTAACAATTAACAGGGTTTTAGATTGAATTTTTATTTTAAAATTAAAAGTAACTTTGAAAGCATTAAAATACTTAAACAAATATTTTATAAAATACAAATGGAGATTATTAGCTGGTATCGTTATAACGGTGTTATCTAAACTTCTAGCATTAAGAATACCTGCAATAATTAGAGATTCATTAAACGTTGTAGAGAATTATATAAATGGAGATATTAAAGATTTAGCGGTTGTAAAGAAAGAATTATTGTATAATGTATTCTTTATAATTATAGTTACATTAATTGCTGGTTTTTTTACATTTTTAATGAGGCAAACGATTATCGTTATGTCTAGATTAATTGAGTTTGATTTGAAAAATGAGATATATAAACAATATCAACATTTATCAATTAATTTTTATAAAAAAAATAGGACAGGTGATTTAATGAATAGGATAAGTGAAGATGTTTCTAAAGTGCGTATGTATTTTGGTCCAGCTATTATGTATTCTATAAATATGATTGTATTGTTTATAGTGGGCTTTACACAAATGATACAAATTGATGCTACATTAACAATGTACACTTTAATACCTTTTCCAGTTTTATCAATTTCAATTTTTGTATTAAGTAGACAGATAAATAAAAAAAGTGCTATTGTACAAAAGTATTTATCTAAACTAACAACGTTTAATCAAGAGTTTTTTTCAGGAATTAATGTAGTTAAATCCTATGCAATTGAGAAAGCTGTAATTACTAATTTTGATGCTTTAGCAGATGTTAGTAAAGAAAAAAATATTGAATTACATAAAATCCAAGCATTGTTTTTCCCTTTAATGATTTTGCTAATTGGTATAAGTAATATCATTGTATTATATGTAGGTGGACAGCAATATATAAATGGGGAAGTTCAAATAGGAGTTATAGCAGAGTTTTTTTTATATGTAAATATACTTACCTGGCCTGTCGCAATAGTAGGTTGGGTTACCTCAATAGTTCAACAGGCCGAAACTTCTCAGCAAAGAATAAATGAATTTTTAGAGCAAGTTCCAGAAATTAAGAATAATGTAAAAACGAATACTGAGGTTAATGGAAAGGTTGTGTTCAATAATGTTACACTCACGTATGATGATACTAATATTACTGCATTAAAAAATATAAGTTTTACTGTTGAACAAGGTGAAACAATAGCTATTTTAGGGAAAACTGGTAGTGGTAAATCTACTATAGTAAACTTGATATCTAGATTGTATGATACTTCAACAGGTGAGGTGTTAATAGATGATGTTAATATACTAGAAAGCAATTTGTACGACATAAGAAATCAAATAGGCTTTGTACCACAAGATCCTTTTTTATTTTCTGATACAATAGAGAATAATATAAAATTCGGAAAAGAAGATGCCAGTAAAGAAGAAATAATTGCTGCTGCAAGAAATGCCGTAATTCATGATAATATAGCAGAATTTAAAAATGGTTATGAAACTATTTTAGGAGAGCGTGGTGTTACTTTATCGGGAGGTCAAAAGCAAAGAACGTCAATTGCAAGAGCTATTATAAAGAATCCGAAAATTTTAATTTTCGATGATTGTTTATCAGCTGTAGACACAGAAACAGAGGAGAAAATATTATCAAATTTAGAAAAAGTTTCAAAAAATAAGACAACTTTCATAATCAGTCATAGAGTTTCTTCAGCCAAAAATGCTGATAAAATTATTGTATTAGATGAAGGAGAAATAGTGCAACAAGGTGTTCATAATCAGTTAATAGAAGAAGATGGTTACTATAAAGAATTGTATAACCAACAACTTTTAGAAAAAGAAATCTAAGGTTTCGTATTGTTACCTAAAATATTTTGTTAGATTTGTTGAGCAAATTTAAACAAACAACTATTACTTAAGACAAGAATTATGAGCGAGAGAGTTGAACAAGAAGAAATTTTTTCACAGGTTTTAAGAGCTGGAAGAAGAACCTATTTTTTTGATGTTAGGTCTACAAAAGCAGATGATTACTATTTAACTATTACAGAAAGTAAGAAATTTACTCATGATGATGGTTCTTTTCATTACCAAAAACATAAAATTTACTTATACAAAGAAGATTTTTCTGACTTTAGAGAAATGTTAGATAAAGCTACTGATTATATAGTAAAAGAAAAAGGTGAAGAAGTTATTAGTGAACGTCACCAAAAAGATTACAAAAAGGAAGAAACTGAAGCTGTAGCTGAAGCATCAACTGATAGTTTTACAGATGTTTCTTTTGATGATATATAAGTACTGAGGTTACTTTAGTTTAAAGATTTGACAGAGACTTTTATTCTGTGTTGTATTTAGACTTTAAAATTTCAATTCAAATTCAATTTACACAATAAAACCACCAATAACTTATGTTTAATTTGGTGGTTTTTTTATAGAACTTTTTTCATAACCAAAGCTTTTGCTACAGTTTCTTCCCATTCTTTTTCAGGAATACTATCTTTAGTAATTCCTCCTCCTATATAAATAATAGCATTGTTACTTATAATTTGCATACAACGTAAATTAACAAAAAGCTGAGTTTGTTTTTCGTTGTTATTTAATTCGCCAAGAAAACCTGTGTAATATGATCGTTTATAGAGCTCATTTTTAAGAATAAAATTTTTAGACCCTTCTTTTGGTAACCCACAAACGGCAGGAGTTGGATGTAAAGCAGCAATGAGTTTAGAGTTTTTAACTTTAAAAGTTCCTGTTATTTTTGTTTTTAAATGTAAAATACTCCCTGCCTTTATGGTTTCTGTTTTACCTGTATGTATGCTTTCACTTATTGGAGTTAATTTTTCAACTATATAATCAGTAACAAATTGTTGTTCATCAATTTCTTTCTGATTCCAAATTGCATTTTCATTTTCTTGGTAGGGTTGTGTACCAGCAAGTGACATTGTTTCAAATGAATTTCCATCTATTTTAACAAGTGTTTCAGGAGTAGCGCCAAGCCATAAACCTACCTTTGGATGAAACCAAACATATACCATTGCATTGGCGTAAATAGACAGCAGGTTTTTAAAAACAACTAAACAATCAAAATTTGCTAATTCAACAAGTTCCTTTCTTGATAAAACAACTTTTTGAAAGTCATTGTTATTAATAGCGTCAATTCCTTTTTTTACTAAGTCAATATGATTTTCTTTAGATAAATAGTTAATTGAAGTATTTTTAGAATGTAGTTTAAAATCAAATATAGGTTGTTCTTCTTCTATATAGATAGATGATTCTTTTGGAATAAAAACAGCATCATCAGTATTATTAAATGGGGCAAAAACAAATCCACTATTTGAATATTCATCAATAATATTTAAAGAAGTATCTTTTTGAAAAAACGCGCTAATCTTTTTACTATTAGGTTTTCTATATGAAACAAAAGGAAGTCCTTCTTTAAAGGATTTTTCAATATGGATAAAAATGCTCAATTTGATAAATTTAAAAGTTGTTGTTTAATAATTGGAAATTCACTCCAAACTAAATCATGACCAGCGTTTTGAATTGTGATTAATTCAAATTGTTCCTTAGGGAACTGATTTTGTAAAAATTCAGAATTACTATAAGGAACAATCCAATCAGAATTACCATGAATACTAGTAATTGTATTAGCTGTAGATTTCCAGTTTTGTTCAAAATTCTGTAAGTCTCTAATATGAGAAATCTTTTCTTTAGAAGCTTCCTTCCATATTTTAGGAACTAACCACCTAGTTAATTTCCATTTATAAAAATTTAAAGCCCAAGGCATAGGTTCTACCTTACTATGTACCGCAGGAGCTAATAGTATAATTTTATTAAGTTTCTTTTTTACAGCTAAGGCTATAGGACCTCCATAGGAATAGCCAACGAGTATTATTTTTTCTGAAGGAATGTTTTTAACTAAATCTTCAACCAAGTCTTTTTCAAAAGAAATACTTTCTTGAACATGATATTTATCGTTGTAATTATACCCAATTCGATCATAAGAAATCATATTGAACTTTTCTAGTAGTTCGTTATCAGACATATATTTAACAAAATTACTACATGACCCAATAGTCCCATGAATAAATACTAACGTAGGTAAATTAGTGTCTTTAATAATTTTTAGAGTTCTGTAATTAAAGTTTTTATATTTTTGATGTTGTATAATTGGTTTTTGAGGAAACTTATCAAACTTGTCTAGTAAATCTTTATCTGAATCAGGAGAAGAAAAATAAACAAAAAGTGTATAGACTCCTATTAGAAGAAAACAAAAAATGATACTTGTTATTTTAAGAAATTTTTTAAATCTTCTCATTATTTTTTTGCTAATATAATATTAGTGATTTTACAAATAGAAATTAGGTTATGATATTCATCAACAATTTTAACTTCCCATAAATGAGTAGTTTTACCCCTGTGAATTGGTTTTGCAGTGGCAAAAACAATTCCTTCTTTTTTGCTTTTAATATGGTTAATACTAAGTTCTAGTCCTTTGGCAATTTGAGTTTTAGTATCAATAAATAAAAAGCCAGAAGCACAACTACCAACAGTTTCAGCTAATGCAGCAGTAGCTCCTCCATGTAAAATACCATAGGGCTGGTGAACTTTAGAATTAACAGGCATTTTTGCGGTTAAAAAATCATCACCTACGTCTGTAAACTCAATATTTAAAGTCTCCATTAGGGTGTTTTTATTAAAACTATTAAGTTTATCAAGAGTCTGTTGCTTATCCATAATAAATGCTAGAGTAAAATCACCCAAAAATACGTATTTTTGTACCCATAAAAAACAAGAGAATGTATAAAGTACGTGCAATATTAGATACACAAGAAGATGTAATAAGAACTTTGTTGATTGATGAAAAGAAATCTTTGGAAGAATTACATTTTTCAGTAGCTAAAGCATTTGGTTTTGATGGGCAAGAAATGGCTTCTTTTTATCGTACAGATGAAGAGTGGAACCAAGGAGAGGAAATTCCATTGTTTAATATGGCAGAGGCAGGAGAAGGTTTGTCAATGGCAATTTGTATGGTGCACGAAACGTTGCGTAATACAAATGATAAGCTTATTTATGTATATGACTTTTTACATATGTGGACTTTCTATATTGAATTAATAGATCAAACTGATGAAAATATTTCTGAAAACAAAGTAATATTATCTGTAGGTGAAGTTCCAACTGAAGCTCCTGACAAAGAATTTAAAGCTGAAGATATACATTCAGGTCTTAATGATGATTTTAAAGACGAATTTGAAAGCTTAGATGATTTTGATTTTGATAACTATTAATATGTAATCTAAAATTTAAAAATGACAAATCCCTTATTTTATATAAAATAAGGGATTTGTCATTTTTTTAGACATTAATTAATAGTATTTTATTTAAATGAAAAATATTGAGTTTTATGTATAATATAGTACCTTTATAGTATGGCACAGTTTATTAAGTTATATAATGAAAACCCTAATCCAAAAGAAATAAGCAAGGTTGTAAAGGTTTTACAAAATGGAGGTATAATAATTTATCCTACCGATACCGTTTATGGATTAGGATGTGATATAACAAACACAAAAGCTTTAGAAAAAATAGCTAAAATTAAAGGTGTAAAATTAGAAAAGGCTAATTTTTCATTTATATGTAATGATTTGAGTCACTTATCTGATTATGTAAAGCAAATTAACACACCTACATATAAAATATTAAAAAGAGCATTACCAGGACCTTATACTTTTATTTTACCGGGAAGTAATTCATTACCAAAAGTATTTAAAAAACGAAAAACTGTAGGTATTCGAGTTCCAGATAATACAATAGCAAGGGCTATTGTAGAAGCTCTTGAAAACCCAATTGTTTCTACTTCAATTCATGATGAAGATGAAATTATAGAATACACAACTGATCCTGAGTTAATTTTTGAAAAATGGCAAAATATTGTAGATGTTGTAGTTGATGGAGGTTATGGAGATAATTACGCTTCAACAGTGATTGATTTAACTGATGATTATCCTGAAGTAATAAGAGAAGGTAAAGGAAGTTTAGATATTTTGTAATAGTTTAATGTAAGTCTTTAAACTTTTTTCTACCTAAACCAAAATACTGCCAAACAATAGAAGTATGTAGGTTGTAATTTGATTTCTTTTGTAGAGTACGTCGCTTTCCTAAAAACTTAAAAAAATTAGCGTAGAAACTAAGATGAGCTTTTAAAATTGCCAAGGTATGTATTGGCCTTAATTCTAAAAGAAATTTAAGTCCTGCTATACCATCTAAAACTAAACGAGAAAAAACAACAAATAAAAACCATTGCTTTGGTACATTCTTAACAACGTTTAGTAAACTATTTCTGAAGTTTAAAAATGTTTTATGTGGATTGCTCTCTTGCAAAGTAGCTCCACCAACATGATAAACTGTAGAAAGACCAACATATTTAATTTGATAACCTTCATTTTGAGCACGCCAGCATAAGTCAATTTCTTCTTGATGCGCAAAATAATCTTCGTCAAAACCGTCTAAGTTATGGTATACTTTAGAACGAATAAACATACATGCTCCAGAAGCCCAGAATATTGAAGTAGTATCGTTAAATTGACCAGTATCAGTTTCTAAATTATTAAAAACACGTCCGCGACAATAAGGATATCCAAATAAATCAATAAAACCACCACCAGCTCCTGCATATTCAAATTTGTTTTTATCTTTAAAATCTAGCAGTTTAGGTTGAATAATAGCAGTATTTTTATCATTCTTAAAAACTTCTAAAATAGGAGTTAGCCAGTTTTGAGTAACCTCAATGTCTGAATTTAATAAACAATAAATATCAGCATCTATAAAATTTAAGGCATCGTTATAGCCTTTTGCATAACCACCATTAGTTGTGTTTTTAACAATTTTCACTGATGGATAATAAGTTTGGATATATTGAATAGAATCATCTGTAGAAGCATTATCGGCTACATATACTTCAGCTTCATTTTCACTAAAATTTACGACAGATGGTAAAAACTGTTCTAAAAGCTTTTTACCGTTCCAATTTAATATGACTATTGCAGTTTTCAAGTTCGCAAACTTACACTTTTAAAGTGGTTTTAAAAGGTAATAATTTGTTAATTTGAATCTATCATTGTTGAATCAAATACAGTTATTGAAAAGAAGAATAAAAACTATTCTATATAATTATAAAAAGATAATAGAGGCCATTTTTTTCTCCAAGACTTTTCATTTATTCTTTTTCTATAAACTGTTAAATTAAAATTTGGAGTTGGTTTAACTATAAGGTTAAATAAATCACTTAAACCATAAGGTGCAATAAATTCAATTTTATTATTAGTGTTTATGCGTATAGCAATTGAGGTTGCAGTTTCAGGCCAAAATGAAATTGCATGTTCACAGTTTTTATAAGGAGGATGCCCATTTCTAGTATGCATTCTAAATTGATTTTTTACTGACCAATTTATTGTTGAGTTTATGTTTGTTAATTTAGCTTCAATTATGAAATCACCATTTTTAGTAAATGAATTATTATCAAAATAAATAACATCAATGTCATTTAATAAAGATCTTTCTTTGTTGTGCTTATAATCCCATATTTTATTTCTTACAAAACCAGCACCAATCCAGCAGTCAGTTAAATTTAAATCTCTTACTATTTTTAAAATGTTAAGCATCCAAGAATCATTCTCTACTATTGATGTTAATTCAGTTGTTAAGTTAAAAGCCATGGAGAACAATATTAATTATATGAAGGAATATCTTTTAAAAAGATATAACGTTCATTTTCGGTATCTAACATGCAATAAAAATGCTCCAAACCATTGGTAACTATTAAAAATTGAGCATTTAGCTTTAGGTTATAACGAGCAATTTGATCAAAAGTAGCTTGTGTTATTTTTACTTTTGGAGCCTTACACTCTACAATTATATTAGGGGTTCCGTTAGGGGAAAAAATAACAATGTCCGTACGTTTTTTTAAATTGTTAATGGTAAGTTGTTTTTCAATTGCAATTAAAGTTGTTGGATATTTTTTTTCATTAATTAAAAACTTAACAAAATGTTGACGAACCCATTCTTCAGGAGTTAGTACCATGTATTTTTTTCGTAAACTATCAAAAATAAGCGTCTTATTTTCGTTACTTTTGAGCTTGAAAGGATATGTGGGTAAATTCAGTTTTTGCATTAGTCAAAAATATAAAAACTTTCAATATTTAATTTTCAATTGTTTACTTATTTTAAATGAACGACGTAACACATATAGTTAATGATATAAAGAACGGAGCTCTTAAGCCTATTTATTTTTTAATGGGTGAAGAACCGTATTATATTGATAAAATTTCTGAATACATTGAAAAAAATGTTTTGGACGAATCTGAAAAAGGGTTTAATCAAGTAGTAATGTATGGAAGAGATGTTTCTATAGATGAAATAGTATCATCAGCTAAACGATATCCTATGATGGCAGACCGCCAAGTAATTATCGTAAAAGAAGCACAAGATTTAAGTAGAACTATAGATAAAATTGAAAGTTATGCCAGTAATCCACAGCCAACTACTGTATTAGTTTTTAATTACAAATACAAAAAACTTGATAAACGTAAAAAGGCATACAAAGCAATCGCTAAAAATGGCCTGATTTACGAGAGCAAGAAGTTGTATGAAAACCAAGTTGCAGATTGGATTCGTAAAGTTTTAGGAGGAAAAAAATACAATATTGAACCTAAGGCTTCACAGATGTTGGTTGAGTTTTTAGGAACAGATTTAAGTAAAATAAGTAACGAATTAGATAAGTTAATTTCTGTATTACCAGCTGAAACAATTATTAATCCTTCTCATATAGAAGAGAATATTGGAATATCTAAAGACTTTAATAACTTTGAGTTAAGAAAAGCTGTAGGTCAAAAAGATGTGGTTAAGGCTAATAGAATTATTAATTACTTTGCTCAAAACCCTAAGAATAATCCTTTAGTAATGACTATTTCATTATTGAATAGTTTTTTTACACAAATGTTAATGTATCATGGTTTAAAAGATAAATCTAAAGGGTCAGTAGCTAAAACTTTGGGTGTGAATCCTTATTTTGTTGATGATTATGCTACTGCAGGACGAAATTACCCCATGCGAAAAGTGTCTCAAATAATAGGGTTATTAAGAGATGCAGATGTTAAAAGTAAGGGGGTTGGAGCTAATGCTATGCCACAATCAGACATTTTAAAAGAGTTGTTATTTAAAATTCTACATTAATAATGAATGATAATGATCTTTTATTAAAAGAGTTTGAAGGGATAGGTTTTACAAAAAACGAGTTAGAAAGTATTGCTTCAGGGTATAAAAAAACTACTGTAAAAAAAGGAGATTTTCTCTTAAAAGCAGGTCAAATTTCTGATGCATATTATTTTATAACTGATGGGTTTATTCGTTCATTTGTTATAAATTATGAAGGAGAAGAGGTAACTACTAACTTTTTTTCAAAGAACAGTTTAATCATAGAAGAAAGTTCATTTTTTTTGAAATTACCATCTAAGGAATATATTCAAGCGTTGTCAGATTGTATTTTGTGGAGTAAACACGTTACTGTTTTTAATGAGCACTTTAATGAGTTTGAAAAATATAGAGAGTGGGGTAGAGAACATTTGGTTAAAAATTTCTTTGCCTTAAAAGAAAGAAGTTTGGCAATGATAACAGATACTGCTACTGATAGATATCAAAACTTATTAAAAAACAGACCAGAAGTTATCCAAAAAGCACCTTTAAAGCAGATTGCTTCTTTTTTAGGAATAACAGATACATCGTTAAGTAGAATTAGAAAAGAGTTAGCTAACTAGTATTTCTTGTCATATGACAAGATTTTTTTTTACGTAGTAGATTATTTTTGGATATCTAATTTTATGAATTATGATTCCTAATTTACCAATATATATTTCTGTATCTTTTTTAATAATAACTTTTTATGCTCTTTTCTTATTCGAAAAATCAAATCAATTAAAAAATAGTACTAAAGCTTTAATCATTTTTTGGATAGTATTTATTTCTGTAATGGCATACAATGGAGTATATCATTTTAAAGAAGGAGATGTTTTTTCTAGATTTTTATTTTTGCTTTTGCCTGTAATTTTTTTTATCATTTTTCTGGTTAATAGAAGTGTTGTTTATCAAAAGAGAGATTTACGATGGAGTACGGCTGTTCATATTCTTCGATTTCCTGTAGAACTTTTATTATTTCAGTTAGCAATACATAAATGGATTCCTATTGAAATGACTTATGAAGGATGGAACTATGATATTATTCCTGGTGTTACTTCAATTGTATTAGTTATTTTATTAAATTTTAAAAAAATAAGTGATAAATTATTGCTGTATTGGAATATAATAGGGTTGGTTTTTATACTATTTATATTGACTAATGGGTTTTTATCACAAGAGTTATTTTATACAAAGTTTGGATATTCAGTACCCAACAGAGGAATAGCGTACTTTCCAATTATATTGTTGGCTGGGGTAATTGTACCAATAGTTATTTACACTCATATTACTGATATTATAGTGTTAAGAAATAAAATAAAACGTGATTTAAAAAAACACCATTAAAATAATGGTGTTTAAAAAAATGAATTTTTATTTCCAACTACTTCCGTTAGAATTTACTTTATTATTTGGATGTTGTTCATTCCAAAGTCTTGATAAGTAGCGTTTATCAGCTAAATCTTTTTGCCAAAAATTTAACCACCTTAAGTGTTTGTCTTGAGCATTTTCAGAGTTTAATGGGTCACCTGGATCTAAGGTTAATATTTTACCTGTAGCGTTATCAAATCGTACTTGAAAATCTGGAACATCAGCTTTTTTAATTTGCGGAATTAAAAGCTCAATACTTTTAATGGCATTTTCTCTTTTTATTTCAGCATCTTCTATAGTAGGTTGAGTTGCTATAAATTTAAGAATTTGAATACTGAATTTTTTAACTTCATCTTCTGAAAAAGCGGTGCCAGCTCTAGGTATTTCAAATCCATCAATTTTTTCTTCAATAAAAGCAATTTTTTTCTCAGTATTTTCTTGAACCTCAAAAATAGCTTCATCAGTAGTTGAAACTCCTAAGTCAGGTGTGTAAACACCATTTTTCTTAAGGGATAAAATTTGATCAATTTCTGCTTTAATTAAACGCTCTTTTGATTTAGGAGCACTCAATACAATCCAAGGAGAATTGTTAATTCCGTATGCTTTCTTATTTACCCCACCTCCAAATGGAGTAAAATAAGTTTTATCAGTTAAATTTTTAGTTGATGCTAGTTCTTTTGCTTCTCTAAAAGATAATTTACCCATATAATTAGATTTTTTTAATGCTTTTGGTTTGTGATTTTAAGCTGAGTAAGCATCAAAATTTAAGCCAAATGAACAAATTTTAACATAATTCTTTTATTGATTTTTCTATGTTTTAAGACTAAGACCTCCACTAAACATGCATAAAATATTGATTTTTAGTATATTTAAATTCAAAGTAAATGTTAAATTTCTTTAAAGAAACATTATTTTGTTTAATGTTTATGTATATTTGTTAAACAAAATTAAATCAACTCTCATTATGAAACCAATTCTTTACAAATTAAGTTTTCTTATTTTTTTCATTCTTGTATCTTTTAAACCAACAGCAAAAGAGTTTACTGGTCAAGCAGTATATTTTTCTAAATCTAAAATGGAGTTAGGCCGATGGGGAGCAAGAATGAGCGAAGCTCAGAAAAAGCAAATTCAAGCACGCTTAAAAAATAGATTAGAAAAAACATATGTATTAAATTTTAATAAAAAAGAATCTTATTTTAAAGAAGAAGATAAGTTAGATGCTATTTCTGGAGCAACAGATTCTTGGGGAAAAAATTTTACACAAGGAGAACAATACAAAAATGTAAAAGAAAATACATTGGTACAAAGTCAAGAGTTTTATGGGAAAAAATTTTTAGTGAAAGACAAGTTGCAAGTAATTAAGTGGAAACTTGGAAAAGAATCTAAAAAAATAGGAAAGTATTTGTGTTTTAAGGCTACAGCGTCTATACCAACATCAGAGTTAACGTGGTATAATTTTTCATGGAGCGATTTAAGGCCAAGTAAAAATAAAGAAGAAACTGTGAAAATGACAGATGTCGAAGCTTGGTATACACCACAGATACCCGTTAGCCATGGTCCTGCAGAATATTGGGGATTACCTGGACTTATACTTGAGGTAGGAGCTGGAAATACCATTATGTTGTGTTCTAAAGTAGTTTTAAATCCTAAAGAAGAAATAATTATAGAGGCTCCTGAAAAAGGAAAAGAAATAACAAAGAGTGAATACCAAAAAACTATTAAAGGAAAAATGATTGAAATGAGAAATAACAGAGGAAGAAGAAGGTGATAGTTAAAATAAAACTTTTTATAAACCATAAGTCATTTCACATCATGAAAAAAACAGTTAGTTTCTTGTTTTTATTTATAATAATCAATTCCTACGCACAAATAAGTTTTCAAGGAATTGTAAAAGATAGTTTAAATGCTCCTTTAGAATTAGCAAATGTTATAGCTATAAATAAAGCTACAGATTTATTAGAATCATATGGAATTACCAATTCTGATGGTACATACAAGTTAGAACTTAAAAAGAATCAAACATATAAAGTTCAAATAAGCTATGTGGGAATGAAAACGTTAGAAGAAGTTTTGGTTACTAAAGAAAATAAAATTATTAAAAACTTTACACTGCAGTTAGATAATACTTTAGATGAAGTAGAAGTTACTTATGAAATGCCAGTGACTATAAAAGGAGACACTTTAATTTATAATGCAGATTCTTTTAAAAATGGAACAGAAAGAAAGTTAGAGGACGTTTTAGAAAAGCTACCAGGAGTAGAGATAAATGAAGAAGGACAAATAGAGGTAGAAGGTAAGGTAGTTAATAAGTTAATGGTAAATGGAAAAGATTTTTTTGATGGAGACACCAAATTAGCAACGAAAAATATTCCTTCAAAAGCAGTAGATAAAATTCAAGTTCTACGTAATTATTCAGAAGTAGGTCAACTTAGTAGTGTAAGAAATAATCAAGATAATGTTGCTTTAAATATCAAGTTAAAAAAAGGAAAAGAGAGTTTTTGGTTTGGTAACGTAACGGTAGGAGCAGGAACAGCACCACAGGAAGAACTTTACTTAGTACAACCGAAGTTGTTTTATTATACACCTAAGTACAGTGTAAATTTTATAGGAGATGTTAATAATATTGGAGAAGTAGCTTTAAATCGTAGAGATATTAGAGGTTTCGGAGGAGGTTTTAGAGCTCCAAGTAGAAGTAGTGGAACAAGTATAAATTTAGGAGATAACAGCCTTAATTTTTTAACTAGCCAAGGGAATGCTTTAGAGATTGAAAATCAACTAGCAACAGCAAATTTTAGTTATTCTCCTAAAAAATCATTAGATTTAAGTGGTTTCCTTATTTACAATAGTAGTCAAATACTTTCTAAAGAAACAAGTTTTGTTCAATATACAAACAAAGATTTGGGAATTCCAGATGAAGCTACTGAACAAACTAGTAATGAACGTTCAAATCAAGGATTGTTAAAACTAAGTGCTTCTTACAAACCTAATGTAAATAATCAAGTAGATTACGATGTGATTGGAAGAATATCAAATGATAGACAAAATCAAAACATATTTTCTACAGTAGTTGGTAATACGAATCAAATAGATGAAGTTACACCATATAGTATCAATCAAAATATAAACTACTATTACACTTTAAATGAAACAAATATTTTTGCTTTAGAGGCTCAGCATTTAATCAAAAATGAAGATCCATTTTATAATGCTGTGTTAGTAAATGATCCAAATGCCAATGATCCATTTGATACAACAGCAAATGCTTTAGGTTTAGATACATCTTTAAATACATACAACTTTGCTCAAAACAGGCGCATTAAATCCAATCAATTAGATGCTAAATTAGATTACTATAATATTATTAATACTAAAAGTAATTTAAATCTAACATTAGGAACTATTTTAAGTAAGCAAGAATTTAATTCAACTATTTTTCAGTTTCTTGATAATGGATCAAGGTTTAATCCTACTCCTACAATCAATAATGGGAAGGCAAGCAATGATATTGAATATAATTTTAGTGATATATATTTAGGAGTTCACTATCGCTTTAAAAAAGGAAAGTTTACTGTTACACCTGGTTTTTCGGTTCATGCTTACGGAAATAAGAATATTCAATTTGGAAAAGTATATGAAGATAATTTTTTTAGAATTTTACCAGACTTTGAAACCAGAATACAATTTAAAAAAAGCGAGGCTTTAACATTACGCTATGAAATGCGAAATCAATTTACTGATGTAACACGTTTAGCTGAAGGCTTGATGTTGAATAATTACAATAGTATTCAATTTGGTGCCCCAGAACTTCAAAATGCATTATCACATAATATTAGTCTTTTTTACAGTAGTTTTAATTTGTTTAATTATACTAATGTATTTGCAAGGGCAGCATATTCAAGTAATATTGATCAAGTAAGAAGTGTAACAAACTTTGAAAATGTAATTAGAACCAGTACTTTTTTTAATTCTAATTTTGCAGATGAAAATGTGAATGTGTTTGGCCGTGTACAAAGAACATTTGGTAAAATAAGAGCAAGTTTAAGTACAAGTTTTAATTATAGTAAAATTAATCAATTTATTCAGGGAGTACAATCATTAAATGAAAGGTACACTCAAAGCTATACGCCTGGTATTCGTACAAATTATTTAAAGGCACCTAATATAAATTTAAGATATCGTTATAGTGTATCTACAAACAATCAAGGAAGTCGTAAAACAACTTTTGTAACCAATGCACCTTCAATTGAGTTTGATGCCTATATATGGAAAACAGTTTCTTTTCGTACTAATTATTCATATACTAATCAAGATCTTGGAAATGGAGAATCACAGTCTTTTCAAAACTGGAATGCAACTCTTTCGTATAGAAAAAACAGAGATGCAAAATGGGAATATGAAATTAAAGCAACCAATTTATTAAATATAGATTCTCAAATAAGAAGTAGTGCTAATAATTTTTCAGTATTTAGTTCTGAAACATTTATTCAGCCCCGTTTTGTTACTTTTAGGTTTGTTTATACCTTATAAGTATAAAATAGTTTTTTTAATGCATTATAATATTAAAGAAGGAAAACTTAGTTAATAAAACCGGAACCTATCATGGCTTTCAAAATGAGTAACAATCTGGTGTTTTACTTTTCCGCTTAGTTTGTCGTTTTTTATAACAAAATAAACAAGAGAGTTTTTAGCAGATAGAGGTTCAGAACGTATAACAGAAATTTCCAATACTAATCGTAAACTTGAAAGACTAGAAATGGAATTAATTTCAAGAGATAATTCATCTGAATAAAGAAGACCAGCTGCGGCGTTTTGGAAAAATAAATTGATCATTTAAAGAAATAATTTGCAAGTATTAAAAACACTGATTTTGAGTATGTATAACTAAAAACAGATAAAAATATTTCTTTATAAGAGAGTTATATGTGTTACAAGGTACAACTAATATAAAAATAAATAGATATAAATAACATTTATTAAGTAAGTGATCGAATTAGTTTTGCTTATATATTTAAATAGCAGTATAAACGGAACTCAAAATTTTATTAGCTAGTAATTAAGTTAATAAAAAACCTATTTAAATAATCAAAATAGACACCAACAAAATTAGTATTTTCGCGATTCAAAATGAATAATTTATGATTACTGTAGATCAATTAACAGTTGAATTTAGTGGAAAGGCTTTGTTTAGTGATGTGTCTTTTGTTATTAATGAAAATGACAAAATTGCCTTAATGGGTAAAAATGGGGCAGGAAAATCTACTATGATGAAAATTATAGCAGGAGTTTCTAAAGCTACTAAAGGAGCCGTAAGAAGTCCTAAAGATACAGTAATTGCCTATTTACCCCAGCATTTATTAATGGAAGATAAATGTACAGTACGTGAGGAAGCATCCAAAGCTTTTGAAGCAATTTTTGCAATGAAAAATGAAATGGAATCGCTAAATAAACAGTTAGAAACACGTACTGATTATGAATCGGAAGAGTACATGAAAATTATTGAGCGTGTTTCTGATTTAGGAGAAAGTTATTATGCGTTAGAAGAAGTTAACTACGAGGCTGAGGTTGAAAAAGCGTTAAAAGGATTAGGTTTTAAGCAAAATGATTTTGAAAGATTAACTTCTGAATTTAGTGGAGGTTGGAGAATGCGTATTGAATTAGCTAAAATACTATTGCAAAAACCTGATTTAATTTTATTAGATGAGCCTACTAACCATGTGGATATTGAGTCTGTAATTTGGTTGGAAAACTTTTTATTGAATAAAGCGAAAGCAGTTGTAGTAATATCACATGATAAAGCATTTATTGATAATATTACTAATAGAACTATTGAGGTTACTATGGGGACAGTTCATGACTATAAAGCTAATTATTCCCATTATTTAGAGTTACGGAAAGAACGTAGATCACATCAGTTAAAAGCGTATCAAGAGCAACAAAAAACAATTGCTGATATTAAAGGGTTCATAGAACGTTTTAAAGGAACCTATTCAAAAACGAATCAAGTAGCATCACGTGAGCGAATGTTAGAAAAAATTGTTCCTATTGAAATAGATGAGGTAGATACAACTTCTTTAAAATTACGCTTTCCACCATCTCCTCGTTCTGGAGATTATCCAGTAAAGGTTGAGAACTTAACTAAAAAATACGGTGATTTAATAGTATTTAAAGAAGCAAGTTTTTCAATTGCACGTGGAGAGAAAGTATCTTTTGTTGGAAGAAATGGAGAAGGGAAGTCAACCATGATAAAAGCTATTATGGGAGAAATTGATTTTGAAGGAGAATGTGGATTAGGACATAACGCTAAAGTAGGATATTTTGCGCAAAATCAAGCTTCGTTATTAGATCCTGAGTTAACTGTTTTTCAAACGGTAGATGAGGTTGCAGAAGGAGATGTTCGTACACAAATAAAAAATATTCTTGGTCGTTTTATGTTTGGTGGCGAGGATATTGATAAAAAAGTAAAAGTACTTTCTGGAGGAGAAAAAACACGTTTGGCGATGGTTAAGTTATTGTTAGAGCCTGTAAACGTATTGATTTTAGATGAACCTACAAATCATTTAGATTTACGTTCAAAAGATGTAATTAAAGAAGCATTGTTGCATTTTGATGGAACATTAATACTAGTATCTCACGACCGTGATTTCTTACAAGGATTATCACAAAAAGTATTTGAATTTAAAGACCAACGTGTTATTGAGCACTTTGAAACTATTGATGCTTTCTTGGAACGTAATAATATCAAGGCGTTAAAAGAAATAGATTTGTAGTAGTATAATTATTTATCTACCACTTATCAATTAATTCAAGTAGTCCATTTTTTACACCAGTATAATAATTTCCTTGTTTAAATTCAGGGATTATTTTTTCATCGATTACTTTTTTACAAATTTCATCAGTTAAAATCAATTGAGTACCGGTACCAGTTACAATGGTGATTTTTTTACAAGATTTACATAGTAAGATTGTAAGGCCATTATTTTTTTCAGAAGTTCCAACACCCCAATAGTTTGATAAATCGGTAGCGTATTTTTGAATATCAGTATATGGGGTAATATTGTCAATGGTTACAAGTACTATTTGTCGTGTTGTTTTTAAATTATAGTTATAAATAATATCTGAAAGTTCGTTTATTTGAACAGTAGTAAATAGGTTATCGTAATCGTTAATAAATAATCCTTTAGATTTAGAATTCCTAAATTTCTCAATGGTTGAGAAATCAAACACAGTCGTTAATTGTTGATTTTTAGTATTTTGAACTAGATTTTTACAAGACTGTAAGTTGAAAATTAATAAAAGGGCGCATATTTTAATAACTGCTTTCATGGTATAGCATTTTGTGCTAATTTATATAAAAAGATATTAGAACTTGAAAATTGTAATAGTTAGTTTCGTTTATTAATTGTTTACCCATAGTACTTCTTAAGGTATTTTGCTTGATTTTCAAGTTCAGGGAACAAGGTAGACTCATTAATTCCTAATACATTTAATTCGTTGATTATATTTTCTTTACTATCGTTGTTAATGTTGAAATCTACACCTGTTGAATCAAGATTTAATATCCATTCATTGGGTATTTTAGCTGGTTTGGTTTTATGTCCGTCAATACCAAATATTAAAAAAGCACCACTTTGTTTAATTATCCTATTATTACTCTGTTTTACTTTCACAGCAACAACTCGTTCAATGTCTTCAGGATTGATTATTGATTGAAAGTAAGATTTCTCTTCTTTAATTTCGTGAATCAAGTATCCTATTTCATCGTTAAACTCTTTAGTACTTAAATCCCTTATTTTCTCAACTGAAAAAGAGCTAGGTCTTTTAGCAATGTTAGCAATAACACTTACGGTATCACTGTCGTAATATTTGATATCTTTCTTAGGTACTTTAAAAGCAACTACTTTTCCATCTCTTTTTCCTTTACTGCTGCTTGCAAAGTATAAAGCAACAAGCGGGTTAGTTGTAATATCTAACAGTCGTGTGGGTAAACCATAGTGTTGCATTTTTACTAGTTTTTCTAAAGCACTTTTCTCATTTAAAAAATCTGAAGGGGTTCTTATAATAAATTCTTTGAACAGTTTATTTTCATTAGATATTAATCTTTTATTTCTATAAATGCTTGGTTCTAAACCATAATTCAAATCAGAGTGCCCTCTGAAAAAGAGCTCATAGTTCTTCATTTTTGGAATATTCTGTAATTCCTTTACAAAATCTGCTATATTTCCTATTGCCATTTAGTTTAGGTATTTATAAATAATTTACATCGAAGTTTAAGCATCTAATTTAAGCAATTACAAATCGAATGAGAAACTTAAGAGTACAGTTTCATCAAGTAATAAATTATCACTTTTAAGTTTAGTAAGAAGGCCTATTGTAAAAATATTGAAAAGTGTAAGAAATTTTAACTTTGTAATAGTTGCAAAGAATGTCTTCATCTTATATAAAAGAAGAAAGTTACTTAATAACTTCAAAAGCTAATTTAGGTAATTTGTAAACAATGAATATTTTATTAATTTTGCTCAAAATTTTTTAAAAAAAACTATGAAACAGTATTACTTTTTAGTACTAGTATTTTGCTATGCTTCTTTTTTAACTGCTCAAAACGTTTCTATTCCTGATGCTAATTTTAAAGCATATTTGGTAGGAAATAGAACTATAAACACTAATGGAGATAATGAGATACAAGTGAGTGAAGCGAAAGCCCATAATGGACTTATTTGGTGTATGAATAAAAATATTTCTAACCTAACCGGTATTGAAGCATTTACTTCATTAACAGAATTAAACTGTTCAAATAATCAATTAACAAGTTTAGATGTTTCAAAAAATGTAGCTTTAAAAAACTTGTATTGTGATAACAATAAACTTACGAGTTTAAATGTTTCTGGAGCTACTGAATTAAATAGGTTAAAATGCCCTATAAATAAATTAGGAAGTTTAGATATTTCAAAAAACACAAAACTTACTTGGCTAGATTGTAATACAAATCAACTTGCAAACTTAGATGTTTCAAAAAACACCTTATTAGAAGGATTAAGTTTTTGGAGAAATGAGCTTACTGATATTGACGTTTCAAAAAATATTGCAGTGTATTTTTTAAGATGTTCAGATAATCAGTTAACTAGTTTAGATGTTTCAAAAAACAAGGCTTTAGATAGATTATGGTGTAATAAAAATTATATAAAAAGTATTGATGTTTCTAATGCTAGTAAATTAACTTGGTTAAATTGTACAGATAATAAGTTAACTAGTTTAAATTTAAAAAATGGGAACAATAGCAACATGATTATGTGGGCTGATATTAATCCAAATTTAACCTGTATTCAGGTAGATGATAAAAATACAACAAAACCTAGCTGTAATAAAAATGGGAATGCTGGCTGGTGTATAGATAGTACAGCTAGTTATAGTGAAGATTGTAATACTGCATCTCAAAATGTAAGTATTTCTGATGCTAATTTTAAAAAATACTTATTAAGTAATACTAGTATTAATATAAATGGCGATTCCGAAATTCAAATAACCGAAGCAGAGAGGTTTACAGAAACAATTGATTGTTCTTTTAGAAGCATTAGATCATTAAAAGGGATTGAAGCTTTTATTAATTTAACGGGGTTAACTTGTTGGGGAAATCAATTAAGAAGTATAGATATTTCTAAGAATATAAAATTAACCAATTTACAATGCTTTCGAAATTTAATAACAAATTTAGATGTTTCAAAAAATAAGTTACTAACAAAGTTAGTATGTTCTGATAATTATTTAAGCAGCTTAAATGTTGCAAATAATACTGCTTTGACTGAACTATTTTGCTATAATAACCAATTAAGAAGTATAGATGTTTCTAATAATAAAGAATTAATAAATTTATACTGTTATAAAAACAGGCTGAAAACTCTTAATGTTTCTAGTAATAAAAAATTAAAAGCATTATCTTGTTATGAAAATCAATTAACAGCTCTAGAGGTAAAAGGTGCTACAAGTTTAGTTAGTTTATATTGTATGGAAAATCAACTAACCAGTTTAGATGTTTCTAATAATAAATTAATTCAAAATTTAAATTGTGGAGATAACAAATTAGTGAATTTAAATGTTAAGAATGGTAATAATGGTAGGATAAGAACAATGTTTGCTAATAATAATTCAAACTTAACATGTATTGAAGTAGATAATAAACAGGCTACTTATCCTACATGTTATACAGGAACAAATTACAGAGGTTGGTGTAAAGATACTACAGCTAGTTACAGTGAAACTTGTACTGCTACAGCTAATATTGATGATGTTTTTACTCAAAGAATTTTAATAGCTCCTAATCCAGTAAATAGTAAACTATCTATTAAGCTTTCTGAGACAGATAAAATTAAAAGTATTAGTGTGTTTAACATCTTAGGAGAAGAGCTCATAAAAAGTAAAGAAGTGATTATTGATTTTACAAATTTACCTAGTGGAATCTATTTATTAAAAATAGAAAACACCAATAGTAAAGTGGCTTTAAAAAAAGTATTAAAAGAATAAGTTCGATTCAAAATAACATAAAAAAACTCCAATTGGAGTTTTTTTATGTTTATAGAAGAAATGAATTTTCTTGAACTTTAATATTTATATTCGTTAACTGTAACACATTACAAAAAAAGCAGTACTTATAAAAGTATGTAACCCTAATCAAACAAAATATAATATGAAAAATAAGTTTTTAAGAGTGTTAGCTCTAGTAATTTTATCTGTGCCACTGTGTGCACAAACCTATATTACAAATGTTACAGTAGCTGATGTAGAAAAACAAAGATTAGTATCTAATCAAACTGTAGAAATTACAGATGATATAATAACCTCGATTAAATCTAGTAAAAAAATAAAAATACCTTCTAAAGGGAAAATAATAGACGGAACAGAAAAATTTTTATTTCCTGGATTAACTGATGCACATATCCACTTTTTTCAAAGTGGAGGACTCTATACACGACCAGATGTAATAGACTTGCGAAAAGACATGCCTTATCATAAAGAAATAAAAAATTCTCACACTAAAATGGAGAATAAAATGCAACGATATTTACAGAATGGGATTACAAATGTAATAGATGTTGGAGCAACTTATAATTTATTAAAAGCAAGAGATAAGTATAAAGAAAATAAGAAGAGTCCTTCTGTTTATATGACAGGACCTTTGTTAACAACATATTTACCTAAAGCCTATAAAAACTTAAAAAACGATGCCCCTTTTAATTTAGTGAAAACTAAAGAAGATGGAGTTAAAATGGTAGAAGAACAATTAGCATACAAGCCTGATTTTATTAAAATTTGGTATATAGTTGGTACTGATGGACTTTCAAAAGAAGAGAGTGCACGAAAAAATTTACCAATAGTAAAAGTAATTATAGATAAAGCTCATGAAAATAATTTGAAAGTTGCAGTTCACGCTTCTCAAAGAATTACGGCTCAGTTGGCGGTAGAAAACGGATGTGATTTTTTAGTGCATAGTGTGGATGATGAAGAGTTAAAAGATGATTTTGTTCAGTTATTGTTAAAAAAGAAAACAGTTCTTTGTCCAACATTAGTAGTTTATGATGGTTATATGAATACATTAGGACAAAAGATAAAAATGAGTCATCATGAGTTAGAAAAAGCAGATCCTGATCAATTAGGGTCGTTACTTGATTTAAAACACTTACCAGATACTCTACTTATAAAACGTTATAAGAAAAGTGTTAATTCCATAGCAAGTATTGCTCGCTCTAAAAAAAGTAGGTCAATAATGATGACTAATCTTAAAAAGTTGTCTGATGCAGGAGTTTTAATAGCTACAGGAACTGATGCAGGAAATATTGGAACGTTACATGCTTCTTCTTATTTAGCAGAATTAAAAGCGATGCATAAAAGTGGAATGAATAATTGGCAATTAATAACTGCGTCTACTATAAATGGTGCTAAAGTTCTTAATAAAGAAAAAGAATTCGGAACCGTTAGTGTTGGAAAAAAAGCAAACCTTATTTTGTTAGATGCGAATCCAATTGAAAATATAGAGAATATAACCAAGATTAATAAAGTGATAAACAAAGGAGAGGTTTTTACACCTTCTAAAATACTTCAAACCACTCCTGCTGATTTAGCACAAAGGCAATTAAATGCTTATAACTTAAGAGATATTGATGCCTTTTTAGAACCATATGCAGATGATGTTGAGGTATATAATTATCCAAATAAATTACAATATAAAGGTAAAGAAACAATGAGAAAAGGATATGCTCAAATGTTTAAAAACACACCGAACTTACATTGTGAATTAGTTAGTAGAATTAGTCAAGGAAATATTGTAATAGATAAGGAGCGTGTTCAGTTTGGAAATAGGATATTAGAAGCAGTTGCTATATATCATATTGAAAACAATAAAATTAAAAAAGTTTACTTTATTCAATAACTTTAGAGTAGTTATTTATAAAAGATAAAAGCAAGCCTTATTTATGGCTTGTTTTTTTGTTATTTGAATTACTAGAACCCTTTTTTAATGATTAATCAAATGTGTTTTTTATCATTAAAGTAAAAATATCAACTCTAAATATATTACAATAGACTAAAATACAGTAATTAAAAAAAATAGTAAGATAATCAATAAGAAATACTAGGAGTTAAAACGAAATAAAAAGACTAAAAAAGTGTTAAATTTTGAAGGTTTTTAGTTTGTGTTTCATTTATAGCTTCATTAACTAAATAGATGTATAACAGATTGTTGATTGTTTTTTTTGGTGTTAAAATAATTAGGAATTGTAAAATAATATTATTTCATTTGTGCCCACAAAAGTTAAATGAAAAAATGTGACTAAAATTGCTAATATGTGTCGCATTTCAAGTAAATGTTATTTAAATTAAATTTAATAAAATGAGAATATTAAAGTTCATTATCCCTTTAATTGCTTTTTTGAGTTTTGTAAATGTACAACAAGCAACTGCTCAAGAAACATCAAAAGAAATTAGAAAAAAAATTGGAAATTTAGAAGAAGAGATTCGCGTTAACGAAGAAATGTTAGTAAGTGGAATTGATGGTTTAGAAAGAATCAAGAAAAGATTTTCAAATACAGAAAAAACTAAAAAATCTACACGAAAAGAAATTGAAAGAAAACGTAAAATTTTTGCTAATGTTCAAAGTAGATTAAACACTTTAGATAAAAAAATAAAGAAGCAAAAAAGAACTTTAGTTAATTATAAAGAAGATTTAGGGAAAAAAACGGCTAAAAAAGGAGTAACAAAAGTAGCTAAAGTTAAAACTAAAGTTGAGAAAACTGCATTTCTGAATAACGAAAAAGAATTAGCTGAACGTCAAGAAAGGTTAAAAATAGCAAGAGAAAAGTTAGAAAGAGAAAGAAAAGAAAGAGAAGAGAAATATCGTAAAGAGCAAGAAGAACTTTTAAAAGAAGCTGAAAAGTTAAATAGACTTGATAGTGAGATAAAAGTAGAGAAAGAAAAAATAATCAAGCAAAAAGAAGCAATTAGAAATCAGAAAATTGAGGCGAACCGTGATAAAATCAACGAGTTAGAAGATGATATTATAGTTAATGAAGAGATTTTAATAAGTGGTCAAGAAGGTTTAAAAAGAGCACAGGCTAAATTAGCTAAAGTTAAAGCTGATGATAATGCTACTCAAAAAGAAATAAATAGAAAAGCATCTATAGTTTCTAAAATAAACCAAAGATTAAATAAAATAAAAGCTGAAATTCAAGAGAAAAAGGCAGCAATTGAAAAATTGAAGAACCCTTAAGAATTTAATAGGTTTCATATAATAAAACACCATCAACATTTTGATGGTGTTTTTTGTTTTATGTAAGTACTATTAATTAGAGTAAACTTATGTTTATATGAGTTTTAGTATTTAATAAAAAACGCTCTAAATATTCATTTAGAGCGTTTTTTTAAAAGGTATTATTTTTTGGTACTTAGAATACTAAATCCTTAATTCGTTGTTTAATTGTTTTCTTAATGTCTTTAGGATAACTTCTATCACCATGAAACACATCAGCCATTGCTTCACTAAATTGTTGACCGAATTTTTTTAGTAAAATATTTCTAACTGTTTTTTGTTCGTAAAACCATTTAGAAAGCCATAAACCAGTTTTAATTTCTGGTAATAAGTTTTCTTCTATTTTTTCTATATATAATTTACCAGCAAGCTCATTATTTTTATTACTTTCAAAAATAGCTTCAGCAGCTAATTTCCCACTGTAAATTGCATTAGAAATACCTTCAGCGGTTATAGGGTCAGCAAAACCTGCAGCATCTCCAATTAAAAAGACATTGTTTTTAACAAAACCATCAGTACGAGGAGATACAGGTATTTGAAACCCGTGTTGAGATTCACTAATTACATTTGTAATACCAAGTGTTTCCATATATTCTTGGTAAAACTTTTTTAAATTAATCTTAGTTCTTCTAGCAGAAGCAACTCCTATAGATAAATGATTTTTTTTAGGGAAACTCCATGCGTATCCATAAGGAATAGCATCAATATCAAAACGAACTTCTTTTGATAAACGTTCAAAATCTTCATCAGAAACTTCAACCTCATACTCTAAAGCTGGAATTAATTTTCGAGTATCTTCTTTCCAACCAGCCATTTTAGCTGTAGGGCTTAAAGCACCATCAGCAGCAATTACAAAATTAGCAGTAATATTACCTTGTGATGTTTCTAAAGTGATTAGATTACCTTCAAAAGATAATCCTTTTAACTTGTGGTTTTCTAATAAAGTAGCTCCAAATTCTTTTGCTTTTTGAGTAATAAGATTATCAAAAGAGTCACGCATAATCATAGAAATAGTTGGATCTTCTCTATGAGTTTTAAAATGTAGTTTGTCACCTAAATAAATATCAACAGTATGAAATTCTTTTTCAACTACTTCGTCAATCTCAAAAGGTAAATTTTTACGTCCTCTAAAAACAAAACCACCACCACAAGTTTTATAACGTGGTAACGTTTCTTTTTCTATAATAACAGTTGAAATTCCTTTTTTAGCTAAATGAAAAGCTGTTGAAGCGCCTGAAGGGCCACTACCAATTACAGCTACATCGTAATGTTTCATATGTTTTTATTTGGTGCAGGCAAAAATACATTATTTTTAAAAATAAGAACTAAAATTACCAATTTAAACGACTCATAATAGGGTAGTGGTCAGAAAGTTTATTGTCATTGTATGTTTTAAACTGATTTATAACAGCACTTTTGTCTGTTAAAATAAAGTCAATTCGCATAGGGTATATATAACGAAAGGTTTTTCCAGTACCCAAACCTCCTTCAATAAAAGCATCTTTTTTGTTTTTTGATAATTTTCGATATACCCATGAGTAAGAAGTATTATTAAAATCACCGCACATAATTTTTTTACCTTTCCAGCTATATTCGTGTTTAATAATACTTTCGGTTTGACTTACCTGTTTTTTAAATCCGTTAGATAAACGTTTGAATAAACGTTCAGAACTCTTTTCTCCAAAATTTTCTTTATTAGGATTAATTTTTAAAGATTCGAGGTGTGCATTATATATACGTATGGTATCCATGTTTTTTACAATATCAATAAAAATTGTATTGTTAGCGCTATTTTTAAAATTTAAAGAACCCGAATTTACAATTGGATGTTTTGAATAAATAGCAAGACCAAATTTATTAGTAGCAGATTTTGTTTTTATATATTTATAAGGAAGTTTAATATCTAATAAATCTGATTGATAAAACTCTTGTAGTGAAATAACATCTGGAGATTCATTATTTATAAACTCATAAATTTTTTGTTCAGTAGTAACATCATCATTCCACTTGTAATAATTAAACATCCTTACATTATAACTCATTACTTTTAAATCATTAGTAAGAACTATCTCCTTGTTAGAAAATTTAAGAAGAGGCGGAGCTACAAACCAGCCTATAAGTAAAACAAAAGCTGATAAAAGTGTGTTTTTATGAAGCTTAATTAACCAGTAAATAAGGAATCCTAAATTAGTTAGTACAAGGAAAGGTACAAATAAGCTAAAAATGGTTAATGCGGGTACTGTTTTTGGTGAAATGTAAGGCAGTAAATAAGATAATAGCAAAGCGGTTGCTAATATCGAATTAATAAAAAGTAAAAGAGGGTTTATAATTGAAAGCTTTTTCACACAAATAAATTTTAAAAGTTATGGTCTTATAGTATTTCTTTGGGGAATTCTTAATAAAGAGTTATTTAGTTCTTTCCTTGTTTAAACAAAAACTCTTTTTCTTCTTTAGAAAGTGTTTCGTATCCTGATTTACTTATTTTTTCTAAAATCAGATCAACTTCTTGTTGTGTTTTAGATTTACGTTTTGTTGCAGTAGAGTACGTTGGTTTTTTACCAGATTTATATACAGTTTTTAAAGGTTTTTCTTTTCTTTTAAATAAATCGGTAAAAGGCTTAAAGATATTAAATTGTTTATTACTAGCATATTTTACATACATAAAACCAAATAAAGATCCACCTAAATGAGCAAAATGACCACCTGCATTATTTCCTGATAATTGTATTAAGTCTAATAATACCCATATAAGGGCTAGTTTCCACAAATGTATGAATCCAATAAATCTAATTTTTAATTGATAATTTGGTATATAACTAGCTATTCCTATAAAAATAGCTGAAATACCTGCCGATGCTCCAACAAGAGGTACTAATTGATTTTTAAAAAGAGGGATATAATTATATCCTAATAAAAACAATATACCTCCAGAAACTGTCCCTAGTAGATAGAAATTAAGAAATTGTTTTGAAGTGAAGTATTGTTTAAATAAATGACCTATATAAAACAGGGCAATTAAATTAAATAAAATATGAATGAAGTTAGCATGTAAAAAGCCGTATGTAAAAATAGTCCAAGGTTGTGAAACAAATACATCAAAACTCGAATTAAGAGAAAACCATTTTACAATAATATTTTCACCAGTTTTAAACCATTTACTAAAAACATCGAACATCAATGTAACAAAATAGATGATAAGGTTTACGTAAATTAGTTTTTCAACTATGCCTGCGTGTTTAAATCTATGCTTTATGTTTTCTAATACATCCATCTTTAATAAACGAAAATTAATAGGTAAATTTAAAGAATTTTAAATTGATTTTTTTTCCAATACCAAGCGATTATAAAACCAATAATAGCACCTCCTATATGTGCAAAGTGAGCAATGTTTCCAACAGAGTATTTAGTTAATCCAAAAAATAAATCACTTAAAATAATTAATGGAATAAAGTATTTAGCAGCTATTGGTACAGGAAAAAAGATCATTGCTAGCTTAGCATCAGGAAAAGAGATAGCAAAAGCAACTAAAACTCCATAAATAGCTCCAGAGGCACCTACTGCGGGTGTATGATATAAAGAATAAAATTCACTCATTGTTTTATTAGACAATGTTATTATGTCATCATTGTATTTACCAAATTCTAAAATTTGTTGAATATCAGAAGAAGAAAGACCAAGACTAATTAATTGCTCATAAATATCATTAAATTGATAATAATTAACAAAAGTATATATTAAGCCTGCTCCAAGTCCTGCTGAAAAATAAAAGAATAAAAACTTGTTTTTTCCCCACATTTGCTCTAGCGGAGTTCCGAAAGCCCATAAAGCATACATGTTGAATATTAAATGCATTGATCCACCATGCATAAACATACTAGAAATATATTGCCAAAAACCAAAGTGTTCATTTGTTGGTAGATGTAGTGCAAAAATATTTGTTAAATCCATTTTTAATAGCAATGGAGTTGCAAACATGATTACATTTATAATAATTAAATGCTTAATAGCATCTGTTAATTTAGGCATCTTAAAAAAGTTTTAAAGTGTTCTGAATCATTTAAATAAAGAACGCATATAAAATTAACTATTCTTTTTAATTTTAAAAATTATTTATTTGTTAAAAATAGCATCAATTTCATGTAAGGTTAATGTTTTAAAAATTGGTTTACCAAAAGGAGAAACTGAAGGTTCTTTACAAGAAAATAAATCGTTTACTAAGTTTTCTTGCTCCTTTGTTGATAATAAAGTTCCTGTTTTTATAGCCAATGATTTAGCAAATGACTTAGCCATAACATCAAAATGACTAAAACTTGCGTCTGGAACTTCTAACTTAATATCGTCAAGTAATTGTTCCAATATAAGTGTAATTTGACTTTCTGTAATAGAGGTTGGTATTCCTCCAATTACAACACTCTCCTTGGTGAATTCATCAAACATAAAACCAGCACTTTCTAAATCTGATTTTATGGTATATATCATTTCAATATCAGAAGTAGAAAAAGAAATACTAACTGGGAATAATAGTTGTTGACTACTAGCTTCTTTAACGGTAATGTTTTCTAAAAACTCTTCATACAATATTCGTTGATGGGCTAATGATTGATGTATTAAAACAACTCCAGATTTTATTGAACTTAACAAATATTTTTTTTGAATTTGAAATGTTTTACCTGTTTCAGTTTCTTGGTAAGATTCAAAAAGTTGTTCTTGAGGTACAGGATCTAGAGGTTCAATATTACTAGTGTATAAGGCCTCCCAATTACCTGGGTCTTTTTTAAAGTTAGCCTGATAACTTTGGGTAGAACTTGAAGAAGTATTACTTGAAGAACCAGAATTAATAGTTGGAGTTGATTCGTACTGAGTCTCTGTTTTAAAAGGATTAAAATTAGGGTCTACAGTTATTGGAGGAACAGAAGGAGTTCCTTTTTTACTGTAATCATAAGGTGTGTCTAAATTAGCATCTCTTTCAAAATCTAATACAGGAGCAACATTATATTGACCTAAACTATGTTTTATAGTAGCTCGTAAAATTGCATATAAAGCTTTTTCATTATCAAACTTTATTTCTGTTTTAGTTGGGTGAATGTTAATATCAATGCTGTTTGGAGGTACATCTAAATATAAAAAATAAGAAGGATGTGATCCATTTTCTAAAAGCCCTTCAAAAGCATTTACTACAGCGTGATTCAAGTAAGAACTTTTAATAAACCTATCATTAACAAAAAAGAATTGTTCTCCTCTTTTTTTCTTAGAAAATTCAGGTTTAGCTACAAAACCAGTAATAGTAATGATGTCTGTTTGTTCTTGGATAGGAACCAGTTTTTCATTCATCTTTGGACTAAAAATAGCAACAATACGTTTGCGTAGGTTACTTTTTTTAAGATGATATACTTCATTATTATTATGATGTAATAAAAAAGTAATATCAGGATGTGCTAAAGCTACACGTTGAAATTCGTCAACAATATGTCGAGTTTCAATAGTGTCAGATTTCAAAAAATTACGTCGAGCTGGAATGTTATAAAATAAATTTTTAACAGCTAAACTAGTACCTTTTGCTGTTGAAATAGTGTCTTGAGAAGTAATTTTACTTCCTTCAATTTTTATTTGTGTACCTAACTCTTCATCTTCTTGTTTTGTTTTTAACTCAACATGCGCAATTGCAGCAATAGAAGCTAAGGCTTCTCCTCGAAATCCCTTGGTATTTAAGTTAAATAAATCTTGAGCATCTTTTATTTTAGAGGTGGCATGGCGTTCAAACGATAAACGAGCATCAGTAGTACTCATGCCTTTTCCGTCATCAATTACTTGAATAAGCGTTTTACCAGCGTCTTTTAAAAGCAACTTTATAGAAGTAGCACCAGCATCAATAGCATTTTCTAATAATTCTTTAACAACAGAAGCAGGTCGTTGTACCACTTCGCCTGCAGCAATTTGATTTGCTACATGATCGGGTAATAGTTGTATTATATCAGACATTAATTATCTTTTGATAAAAATATGGATAAGTCAAAATCAATTATAAATAAAAAGAACAACACAAGAACAGCTATAATAATAATTATAGTACTGTTAAGTCCTCCGTTCTTAGAATTTTTAAATTCATCAATAGCTGAATTTAACTTTCCTTTTAAACTTTTTCTCTTTCCTACCGTAGTACGAAATTCATCAAATTTATGTTTAACTTCATACGGATTTCCATCTCCTTTGTAATAACGAGGCGTATAATCGAATTTTTTATTTTCTCTTTTAATAAATCCCATAAAAATTGTTGTTTTTTAGATGAGTTTCTGCAAAAATCACACCATAAAAAGTAAAAAATCAAAGTTACTGAATTAAAGATTGGTGTTCAAACAATGTTGATAAAATAGTATGTGATAAGCAATGGTATTTATCGGTCATGAAAAAGCCAAAAGAAAAATAATTATTTTTCTTTTGGCTTGTAAATACTTTTTGCGCTTGTAAAATTAAAAACCTAATGAACTAGATTTTCTTTCTTGATTTTTAATAGCTGCCATTTTAATAGCCGCAACTGCACATTCAATACCTTTGTTTCCTAGTTTTCCTCCAGATCTTTCAATAGATTGCTGTCTGGTATTATCTGTCAAAACACAGAATATTACAGGAACATCGTATTTAATGTTTAAATCTACTATTCCTTGAGTTACACCTTCACAAACAAAATCAAAATGTTTAGTTTCTCCTTGAATTACATTTCCAATAGCTATGATTGCATCAAGTTTTTGAGATTCAATCATTTTTTTACAACCATATACTAATTCAAAACTTCCTGGAACTTCCCAAGAAATAATATTTTCTTTTTCTGCTCCACAATCAAGAAAAGTTTCAATTGCTCCTTGATGCATGCTGCCTGTTATTTCTGGATTCCATTCAGAAACAACAATCCCAAACCGAAATGATTTCGCGTTTGGGATTGAAGCTTTATCGTAATGTGATAAATTTGTTGTTGCCATATTTTATTTTTTGCTATTACTAATTAAAAGTAATATTAATTGGTAATGGCAGATTTTTTTTAATTATTGTGCGTATTTAGCACTGTTAATGTATTTTTCAATATCTCTTCCTTGATCAGTATTAGAATACTTTTCTTTAATAAGAGAAAAATGTTTTTCAGCCACACTATACTTTTTTAAACTCATAGCAGTTTGACCTGCTTTGAATAAAAATAAAGGTGCTGTGAATTCATTATCTTTTTTAGTAGCAGCTTTTTCATAGTATTCTAAAGCGTCTTCAGCTTGGTTGATATCTGCAAAAGCATCTCCAATAGCTCCTAAAGCAGTAGGGCCTAATAATTCATCATCAGAAGAAAAATTACTTAAATACTCGATAGCCTCTTCGTATTTTTTCATTTTTAAATATGAAATACCAGCATAATAATTTGCTACATTTCCAGCTTTAGTACCACTAAATGTTTCTGCAATATCAGGAAAACCATATTTTCCATCACCACCAGTTAACGCTAAGTTGTATAAAGAATCTGCAACTTTTCCACTAGAAGTAGCAGCCTTATCAAAAAATGTTCTAGGGTATGCTAATTCATTTGAAGCCTCTTTTTCAGTAGGTTCAGCAATAAATTTATTATATCCTAAGTATATTAAAATTAAAGCAGCAACTGCTACTAAACCATAAAACAAAGGTTTGCTGTTGTTTTCAATCCATTGCTCAGATTTATTAGCGGCTTCATCTAAATTATTAAAGACTTCAGCAGTAGTACTTTGTGTTTCGTCAAAAGTTTCTTCTACTTCCTTTACAATCTTTTCTTTTTTAGGTTTATAACCTCTTTTCTTATATGTAGCCATAATTGCTTAAAAATTAGTGCCGACAAAAATAGTTTTTTTAATTGGATTTTAAAAATCGATTTTTCGTAAATTTTCAATAATTTGCGCTACCTTTTTAGAAACACCTTTTTTACATGTATTTGCAGAAAATTTCATTGGTTAATTTTAAAAATATTGAAGTACAAACATTTAATTTTCAAAAGAAGATAAATTGTTTTGTAGGTAACAATGGTATTGGTAAAACAAATGTGTTAGATGCTATATATTATTTATCTTTTGCTAAAAGTTATTTCAATTCTGTAGCTGGGCAAAATATTAGACATGGTGAAGATTTTTTTATGATTGAAGGAGATTATTTATTAAATGAAAGAGTTGAAAAAATTATTTGCTCATTAAAAAGAGGTCAAAAAAAAGTTTTAAAGAGGAATGGAAAGGCGTACGATAAATTTTCTGAACACATAGGTCAATTACCATTGGTAATAATATCACCAGCAGATAGAGATTTGATTACTGAAGGAAGTGATACAAGAAGAAAGTTTATTGATGGTGTTATCTCTCAACAAGACAAAGAATATTTACACAACTTAATATCTTATAATAAAGTACTTGTACAGCGTAATGCGCTATTAAAATATTTTGCTGCGAATAGAACATTTGACGCATTAAATTTGAAAGTATATGATGAACAGTTAATACAGTATGGATCTGTGATTCATAAAAAAAGAAAATTGTTTTTAGAAGAATTTGTACCTATCTTTAATGCAAAGCACTTAATAATTTCTGGAGCTAATGAAAAAGTAGATTTATTCTATAAAAGTCAGTTGAACGATACTTCTTTTGAAGACTTATTAGCACAAAGTTTGGAAAAAGATAGAATGATACAGTACACAACAGTTGGAATTCATAAAGATGATTTAAGTTTTGTAATAGAAGAGTATCCAATTAAAAAATTTGGATCTCAAGGGCAACAAAAATCATATTTAATAGCATTAAAATTAGCACAGTTTGAATTTATAAAACAACAAGCCAATGTGGTACCAATTTTATTATTAGATGATATTTTTGATAAGTTGGATGAAAATAGAGTTGGTCAAATTGTTGATTTAGTTAATGATGATGAGTTTGGTCAGATTTTTATTACTGATACTCATGCTGATAGAACTGAAAATGTAATTAAAAAAAGTAATAAAGAATACCAAATATTTAAACTTTAATATTAAAAAATTAAGAGATGGCAAAAAGAGAGAATGATAGTTTTTCAGTAAAAGACTTAATGGGAAGTTTTATTAAAGAAAATAATTTAAATAAAGGGTTTCAAAAAATTCATATTGAAGAAGCATGGGCAAAGTTAATGGGAACTGGTGTAGCTTCTTATACAGATGGCGTGAAATTACAAAATGGAACGTTAATTGTACGTTTAAAATCTTCGGTATTAAGAGAAGAATTGAGTTACGGTAAAGACAAAATAATAAGAATGATTAATGAAGAAATGGGAGAAGATTTAGTAAAGAAGTTGATGTTGGTTTAAATGAATAAAATAGTAACATTTTTAATACTAATATTGATTTTTTATGTAGGTGTTATTAATTATACAATTTTTTCTTTAATAGGTTTTTATAGTGATGTTTTCTTTGCAATTTTAGTATCAGTAATCATAATAATTTTAACCATAATAAATTGGAAGAAATCATCATTAGTTAATAGAACTTTAAAGTATTTTTCAATAATAATTTCTTTTGGTGTTATGATATTAACTTTCTTGGTAGAAGGTATGGTTGAAGAAGAGTTTATTGTTCTTGATACTATTGAAATTAATAAAATAAAATATAGAGTTCACTATTTTCCACCACAAGGAGTATGGGAATTTGAAAATGGAAAAATTTATATAACTAAATTGAATGAGATGCTCCCGTTTATAGAGAAACATTATTTTTATGGGATTCCCAAATTTATATTAGAAGATGATTTTCAAAAGAAAAATAAAAAAACACAACATAAAAAGGTAAAGAAATTTATAGAAAATGAATTAATTTAACACTAAATAAAAAACTCGCTACATATTTGTAGCGAGTTTTTATATTTTTTAATGCTTTTAATTAAAACATTTCTCTACCAGAAAAATGGAAAGCACCTTCAATAGCTGCGTTTTCATCAGAATCTGAACCATGAACAGCGTTTTCACCAATTGAAGTAGCAAACATTTTACGTATTGTTCCTTCAGCAGCTTCAGCTGGGTTTGTAGCACCAATTAATGTTCTAAAGTCTTCTACTGCATTTTCTTTTTCTAAAATTGCAGAAACAATAGGACCACGAGTCATAAATTCAACTAATTCACCAAAAAATGGACGCTCATTATGAACAGCATAAAATGCTTCAGCATCACTTTTTGTCATTTGTGTTTTTTTAAGAGCTACAATTCTAAATCCTGCAGCATTAATTTTTTCTAAAATTGCACCAGTATGTCCGTTTTCAACTGCATCTGGTTTAATCATTGTAAAAGTTCTATTTGTTGCCATCTTAATAATCTTCTTGTTTTTTAATCGGCGCAAAAATACACTTTTTAATGTTATTAACAAGTTAAGGATACGTTTGACCGATTTCTTGAAGGATAGCATTGTTTTTACCTCGCATTTGAAAAACAACTTTATTACTTGTTAAATCAATAGATAACACACCAAAAGATAAAGAACTTACAACTTTTCCGGTTCTGAATTTATTTTCTTCCGATTTAAAAGAAGTGTAAGAATGTGTTAATCCACTAGAAGTAAAATCGATAATTGGATACGGAACTTCCTTTATTGTAGTTTTAGAAAATTCAGAAATATGTCTGTCTCCTGAAAGAAAAATAACATTTTTTGCTTTTGAAGTTTTAATAAGCTTAAAAAGTTTAGTTACTTCATTTGGGAAGTTTCCCCATTTTTCAAAACCATGTTCTTTTGATAATACTTGAATACTACTTACAATTATATTAAAGTTAGCATTTGAGTTTTTTAATTCATTTTCTAACCATTTCCATTGCTGAGTTCCTAAAATAGAACCATCTTCATGAGTGTTAGGTTGGAATCGTTTACTTCCAGTGCCTTTTGTTAGTTTAGTTCTAAAGTATCGAGAATCTAATACTATTATTTTAACACTATTGTTTTTTGTTTTAAAGGTTTTAGTATGATAAATTCCTTCTTGTTGTCTTCTAGGAGAGTTTTCAGGAACATCTAAAAAATCTAAAAATAATTGTTGGCTTTCTTTCTTCTTTTTGTATTCGAATCCTCCGTCATTTTTTCCGTAATCATGATCGTCCCAAGTTCCTAAAATAGGAGTTGTTTTAGTTAATTTATTATAAAAGAAGCGATTTTTTTGTTGAGTGTATAATCTTTTCATTTTACGCATGCTATTAGTATCGGCATAAATATTATCACCGCCCCATATCCATACATTAGGTTGTAAAGAAGTGATGTCTTGCCAAAAAGGATTTGGCAAATTTTGATTATTACAAGAACCAAAAGCAATGGTGAATTTCTCTTGACAGAAAGAGTTAGTAGTAAATAATAAAACTAGAAATGGTAAAATAAATTTATAACGAATCATGTGTTTAATTTTTTCTGAAAGAAACAAAAAGAAAAGGACAAAAAGATTAATAAAACATTAATTTGTATCTTCGCCACTTATGATTTTGAAACAATTTAAGGAATTAAAAGAATTCTTATCACGGCCTCAAGAAGTGGTAATAATAGGGCATAGAAATCCTGATGGAGATGCAGTTGGATCTACATTAGGTTTAAAACATTATTTAGATAAAAAAGGGCATAAAGCACAAGTGTTAATGCCTAATGAATATCCTGATTTTTTACATTGGATTCCTGGCTCTGAAACTGTATATAGATTTGACAGACAAAATAACCAAAGTGTAAAAGCATTAAAAAAATCTACCATTATATTTTTATTAGATTTTAATGCATTGCATAGAGTTGGTCATGACATGCAAAATACTTTAGAAAAGTATGAAAACGATTTCGCATTAATTGATCATCATCAACAGCCTGATGATTTTACGTATATGTATTCTGATACGTCAATGTCTTCAACTTGTCAAATGGTATATAATTTTATTGAGATGATGGAAGATGTGGATATGATAGATAAACACATTGCTACCTGTTTATATACCGGTATAATGACAGATACAGGCTCATTTCGTTTTCGTTCTACAACAAGTAGAACACATAGAATTATTGCTGATTTAATAGATAAGGGAGCGGAAAATGATAAAATTCATAGCAATGTTAATGATTCGAACACGTATAGCAGATTGTTGTTATTAGGACAATCATTGAGTAATTTGGAAATTTTACCAGAATATAAAACAGCTTTTATAACACTTTCACAAGAAGAAAAAAAGAAGTTTAATTATGAGAAAGGAGATACTGAAGGTGTTGTAAATTATGCTTTATCATTAAAAGGAATTGTATTTGGAGTTATTTTTATAGAAGATGAAGAGCAGGGGATTATAAAAATATCTTTCAGGTCTAAAGGAAAGTTTTCTGTAAATCAATTTGCAAGAAATTATTTTAATGGAGGAGGACATGATAATGCGTCAGGAGGAAAAAGTGAATTAAATATGGAAGATACGATTGCTAAATTTAAATCGTTATTACCTCAATATATTGACGAATTACAAACATCTTATGAAGTATAAAAGTGTATTTTTTTTAGTAGTAATTATACTGTTTTCTTGTAACGAACCCAAAGCAAGAAGACCTAAGAAGCATGGCACACAAAACTTTTATAAAGAAGTATTAAAAGAGAATAAAAAAATAAACGACCTGCAAAAAAAACGTATAGAGTTATGGATATCTAAAGATACAATTCATGATTTTATTGAAAGTACCAAAGGGTATTGGTACTATTATGTAAAAAAAGATACGCTTCAAAGTAATACTCCTAAATTTGAGCAATTTGTTGATATAGAGTATAATGTAAAGAGTATGGTTGGTGATATTATATACGAAAAACAACAAAGAACATACAAAATAGATAAAGAAGATTTTATTCCTGCTTTACAAGATGGAATAAAGTTGATGAAAATAGGAGAAACCATTACATTTGTGATCCCTTCATACAGAGCTTATGGTATTACTGGTGATGGAAATAAAATAGGTATAAATCAGCCTATACAAAGTACAGTAACATTAATCGACATTAAAAACAAATAAATAAAAATGAAATTAACTAAAATTTTAGCAGCTTCAATTATAGGCTTATCAATAGCTTCTTGTAGTAATGGCAGCGGTCAAACAAAAACTAAAAGTTCATTAACATCTGAGGTAGATTCAGTAAGTTACGCTATTGGTTTAGATATGGCAACAAAGATAAGGGCTAACTTTAAAGACATGGATAATGATTTATTTATTCAAGGTTTTAAAAACGGAATGGATTCTACTAATATGTTAATGGAAAATAAAGATGTAAACGTTGTTTTACGTAACTATTTCCAAAAGCAACAGCAAGAGAGAATGAAAAAAATGCAGGAGGAGCAAACTAAGAAAGCTGAAAAAGAATTTGGAGAGTATAAAAAAGAAAACGAAAAGTTTATAGCTGATAATAAAACTAAAAGTGGAGTAGTTACTACTGCTAGTGGATTACAATACGTAGTTTTAAAAGAAGGTAATGGAGATACTCCTAAGGCTAACTCTAGAGTTAAAGTACATTATCACGGAACTTTAATTGACGGTACTGTTTTTGATAGTTCTGTAGAAAGAAAAGAGCCATCTGAATTTGGAGTAGGGCAAGTAATTAAAGGTTGGACTGAAGGTTTACAGTTAATGAAACCAGGAGCTAAATACAAATTCTTTATACCACAAGAATTGGCTTACGGACCTCAACAAAGAGGTAAATTATTAAAACCATTTTCTGCATTAATTTTTGAAGTAGAATTATTAGAAATTAAGTAATTTATCACAACATATTTAAAAACAATTAGGCTAGTGAATTCACTAGCCTAATTGTTTTTTAGTACTTTAGCTAAACTAAAAATAGAGAAATGAAATTAGTAAAATATTTATTAATTATTACAGTTGTATTAACTGCTTGTAAAACAATAAAATATCCAGATTTAGAAAACGGTTTGTATGCTGATATACAGACGAATAGAGGTGATATATTAATTAAACTTCATGATAAAGAAGTTCCAATGACAGTTGCTAATTTTGTGTCTTTAGCAGAAGGTGACAATCCTAAAGTAACCGATTCATTAAAAGGAAAGCTTTATTTTGATGGAACAAAATTTCATAGAGTTATTAAAGATTTTATGATACAAGGAGGAGATATTACAGGAACTGGTGGTGGTAATGCTGGATATAAATTTGGAGATGAGTTTCCGATGGATGCCGAAGGAAAATTAATTTATAAACATGAGAAAGCAGGTGTTTTATCTATGGCTAACTCAGGTAAAAACACAAATTCAAGTCAGTTTTTTATTACGCACAAAGCTACACCTTGGTTAGATGGAATGCATTCTATATTTGGAATGGTGCAAAAAGGACAGTCTATTGTTGATACTATTCAGAAAAATGATTATATAAATCATATTGAAATTATTAGAGTAGGTAAAGAGGCAAAGAAATTTGATGCCCCAATAGTATTCAAAAATGAATTAGCAAATGCAGCTCAAAAAGAAGAGGAACGCAAAAGAATATTAGAAGAATTAAAAAAGAAGTATCTAGAAAAAATGGGGATAGATAAAGCTATTTCTACTGAGTCTGGATTGAAAATATTATCATTACAAAAAGGTAAAGGTAAGAAAGTGAATCCTGCTATTCCAACTACAGTTCATTACACACTTTATTTAATAGATGGAAAAAAAATAGATTCGAGTATAGACAAAGGAAGGCCATTTACTTTTATAATAGATGAAATGGATTTAATTGCCGGATGGAAAGAAGGTGTTAAAACGATGAGGGAAGGTGATAAGTCTAGGTTTTTTATTCCTTATTATCTAGGATATGGTGAAGATGGATTAGGGCCAATTATTGGGAAATCTGATTTGATTTTTGAAGTTGAAGTTTTAAAAGTAGGTAAATAGTTTGGTAGAGAGTATTTTACAAAAAGATAGAGAGCTGTTGATCTTTTTAAATAATTTAGGAAGTGAGCAATATGATGGTTTTTGGTTAACAATAACTAATCAATTTACTTGGGCTCCTTTATTTGCTTTTATTTTATTTTTAATATTTAAATATCTAGGATTCAAAAAAGGAATTTTTACATTTTTATTCCTAGTTTTATTAGTTGCTTTTTCTGATCAGTTTACAAATTTAGTTAAAAACTATTCAGAGAGATTAAGACCTTGTAATACTGAAAGCTTACAGCAGTTATTAAGAACATTTTCATATAAGCCGGGAGGGTATAGTTTTTGGTCTGGACATGCATCACTGTCTTCAGCATTTACTGTATTTATAGTGTTCCTGCTTAGAAACAGAACTAAATTAATATACTTGTTATTTATATTTCCAGTAATTTTTGGGTATAGTAGAATATATTTAGGGGTTCATTATCCAGTAGATGTAACGTCAGGTTACTTAACAGGTGCACTTATTGGAACTGTTTTTTATCTGTTATACAAGCTATTGTTTAAGGCTGTTTTTAAGGAGGAGTATAGTTAGTAAATAGTAGAATTAGAATAAATAGAGCATTTTCATTTGAAAATGCTCTATTTATTTATAAGATATTTAAAATATTAGTATCTTGCATTTATTATGCATGCATAATAAAAATAATAAAAAATTATATCATGACTAAGTACAAACATATTTTTGAGCCATTAGATTTAGGATTTACAACTTTGAAAAATAGAGTTTTAATGGGGTCGATGCATACAGGTTTAGAAGAAGAGAAGAATGGAATTGAAAAGATAGCGACTTACTATGCTGAAAGGGCTAAAGGAGGAGTTGGATTGATAGTTACGGGTGGAATAGCACCAAACATTCAAGGTTGGACAGCACCTTTTTCAGCAAGAATGAGTACAAAAAAACATGCTAAAGAACATAAAGTAATAACTGAAGCTGTACATAAAGAAGGAGGGAAAATTTGTATGCAAATTTTACATTCTGGTCGTTATGGGTACCATCCATTTACAGTAGCTCCTTCGAAAATAAAAGCACCAATTAATCCTTTTAAACCATTTGCTTTAAAGCAATCTGGAATACGAAGAACAGTGAAAGATTTTGTTAATTGTGCTAAATTATCTCAAGAAGCTGGTTACGATGGAGTAGAAATTATGGGTTCCGAAGGGTATTTAATCAATCAATTTATAGTAAAAAGAACAAATAAGAGAGAGGATACCTATGGAGGTGTTTATGAAAATCGTATTCGTTTGGCCGTTGAATTGGTAAGTAAAATAAGAGAAGAAGTAGGAGAGAATTTTATTATCATTTATCGCTTGTCAATGTTAGATTTAGTAGAAAATGGTAGTTCATGGGAAGAAGTAGTTCAATTAGGAAAAGAAATTGAGAAGGCAGGAGCTACAATCATAAATACTGGAATTGGCTGGCATGAATCAAGAATTCCTACAATAGCAACTTCAGTGCCTAGAGCAGCTTTTACATGGGTTACTCAAAAAATGAAAGAAGAGCTTTCTATTCCTTTAATAACATCTAATCGTATTAATATGCCAGATGTAGCTGAAAAGGTTTTGGCAGAAGGGCATGCAGATATGATTTCTATGGCTCGTCCATTTTTAGCTGATCCTGAATGGGTGAATAAGGCTAAAGAAGAAAAAGATGATGAAATTAATACCTGTATAGCTTGTAATCAGGCTTGTTTAGATCATGTTTTTGAAAAGAAAATAGCAAGTTGTTTAGTAAATCCTAGAGCGTGTCATGAAACAGAATTAAATTATACTGCTACAAATAATAAAAAGCGTATAGCGGTTGTTGGTGCTGGACCTGCAGGTTTAGCAGCGTCTACTGTTGCAGCTCAAAGAGGTCATGAAGTAACACTTTTTGATGCCGATAAAGAAGTAGGAGGTCAGTTTAATATCGCTAAACAAATTCCAGGAAAAGAAGAGTTTTACGAAACAATTAGATATTTTAAAAAACAGCTTGAAATACATAATGTAAACATTCAATTAAATACAAGGGTTTCAGCTGAAGATTTAGCAAAAGGTAATTTTGATGAAGTAATTTTAGCAACAGGTATTACTCCAAGAACGCCAAGAATAGAAGGTGTCGATCATGAAAAAGTATTAAATTATATCGATGTTTTAAAATTGAAAAAAACAGTAGGTAAAAGAGTTGCTGTTATAGGAGCTGGAGGTATTGGTTTTGATGTTTCTGAATATTTAACTCACGAAGGTGAAAGCACAAGTCAAAATATAGATGCTTGGTTAAAAGAGTGGGGAGTTGATAAAACAATGGGAGCACGAAGTGGTATTGAAGGTGTTAAGCCTGAGTTTCATCCTTCACCAAGGGAAATATTTATGTTTAAACGAAGTAAAGGTAAATTCGGAAAAAATCTAGGGAAAACTACTGGCTGGATTCATAGAGCTAATTTAAAAAAGAAGAATGTACAGTTTATAAATGAAGTTCAGTATACGAAAATAGATGATCAAGGATTGCATTATACTCAAAATGAAGAAGAAAAGATATTAGAGGTCGATCATGTAATTATTTGTGCAGGTCAAGTTCCTTTTAAAGAGTTGTTCGAGCCTTTAGAAGCAAAAGGAGTAAATGTTCATTTAATTGGAGGAGCTGACGTCGCTGCTGAGTTAGATGCCAAACGAGCTATAAATCAAGGTAGCAGATTAGCTGCTAAATTATAAAAAAGAAATCCTGCAATTTGCAGGATTTCTTTTTTATAAAACCTGAATTTATTGATAAATCTAAATATTTACCGATATTTGTGATATTATTACAAAATACAATAGAATGGCAATGAATAAAAACACAGTTCTTGGTTGGGCTACATTGATAATGATTTTAATGGGGATTTTACTTGTAACTTTAGCAGTATTTAAATACGATGAAATAGCAGGGTATGGATTTGGCGCAGTTGGTCTTGGTTTTTTTGCAAATGCATGGGTGTTTAATGCACTAAAAGGTAGAGTATAATAATATCCACTAATTTTTTAAAGAATAATTATAATGAGTGACGATAAGAAAGTAATCTTTTCGATGAATAAGGTTTCTAAAACCTATCAAAGTACAGGAAAACAAGTTTTAAAAGATATATATTTAAGTTTCTTTTATGGAGCTAAAATTGGAATTCTTGGTTTAAACGGATCAGGAAAATCTACATTATTAAAAATCATTGCTGGTGTTGAAAAAAACTATCAAGGTGATGTAACTTTTTCACCAGGATATAAAGTTGGTTACCTAGAGCAAGAGCCTCAACTGGATGAAACTAAAACAGTAATGGAAGTTGTAAAAGAAGGGGTAGCTGAAACGGTTGCAATTCTTGATGAGTACAACAAAATTAATGACATGTTTGGTTTAGAAGAAGTATATTCTGATGCTGATAAAATGGATAAGTTAATGGCTCGTCAGGCTGAACTTCAAGATCAGATAGATGCTTCGAATGCATGGGAATTAGATACCAAGCTAGAAATAGCAATGGATGCTTTACGAACACCAGATTCAGATAAATTAATAGGTGTTTTATCAGGAGGAGAGCGTCGTAGAGTTGCTTTATGTAGATTATTACTTCAAGAACCAGAAATTTTATTATTAGATGAGCCAACAAACCACTTGGATGCAGAGTCTGTTCACTGGTTAGAGCATCATTTAGCACAATATAAAGGAACAGTTATTGCGGTTACTCACGATAGATACTTTTTAGATAATGTAGCTGGTTGGATTTTAGAATTAGATAGAGGTGAAGGAATTCCTTGGAAAGGAAACTATTCATCTTGGTTAGATCAAAAATCAACAAGATTAGCTCAGGAAAGTAAAACAGCTTCAAAACGTCAAAAAACTTTAGAACGAGAGTTAGATTGGGTACGTCAAGGAGCAAAAGGTCGACAAACAAAGCAAAAAGCACGTTTGAAGAGTTATGAGAAATTAATGAGTCAAGACCAAAAGCAAACTGAAGAAAAACTTGAAATTTATATTCCTAACGGACCACGATTAGGTACTAATGTAATTGAAGCTTCAGGTGTTTCTAAAGCTTTTGGAGATAAATTATTGTATGAAAACTTAGAGTTTAATTTACCTCAAGCTGGAATTGTCGGTATTATTGGTCCAAATGGAGCTGGTAAAACTACTATTTTCAAAATGATAATGGGTGAAGAAACTCCTGATGCTGGAACCTTTAATGTTGGTGAAACTGCTAAAATAGCCTACGTAGATCAAGCGCATTCTAATATAGACCCTGAAAAATCAATTTGGGAAAACTTTTCTGAAGGACAAGATTTGGTAATGATGGGAGGTAAGCAGGTGAACTCTAGAGCTTATTTAAGTAGGTTTAATTTCGGAGGGAGCGAGCAGAATAAAAAAGTAAACACATTGTCTGGTGGTGAACGTAATCGTTTACATTTAGCAATGACTTTAAAAGAAGAAGGAAACGTACTACTTTTAGATGAGCCTACTAATGATTTAGATGTGAATACGTTAAGAGCTTTAGAAGAAGGTTTAGAGAATTTTGCAGGTTGTGCTGTAGTAATTTCCCATGATAGATGGTTTTTAGACAGAGTTTGTACTCATATTTTAGCTTTTGAGGGAGATAGTCAAATTTATTTCTATGAAGGATCTTTTTCTGAGTATGAAGAAAATAAAAAGAAACGCTTAGGTGGTGATATAATGCCTAAACGAATTAAGTATAAAAAATTAATTAGATAAATAAAATGTAAAGACTGTCCTTTTAAAGACAGTCTTTTTTTTCTTAAATACTATTTGAAAATGCTTCTAATTCTTTAGAATAAGAATGTGAAGATCTTGAAGGAATCGTATTGAGGTATTCAATAATTTCAGAAGGGTTAATAGCTTCAATATTTTCCTCTTTATGTAATTCAGGAAGTGTATTCATAAAGTAATTTTGAATATGAGCTATGAAAGTAATAAGGTCTTTACAGTACACTGAAGGGTTGTTAAAACCATTTTTCTTACTATATCTATGAACTAATCGTCCTCCTTTACAAATTTCGTTTAAAGGACATTCCATACATTGGTTGCACAATTTACTTCCATGGCTTCCAAAATATAAACTTCCTAAAGGAGAGTTTTTTATATCTGAAAACTCATTGCTGTTTATGCTTAACCCAGTTTTAGTAAAACCATTACCACATGCTTTTAATGAGTCGATAGCTTCTATTTCACCATTAGTTTCTATGACTAATACTTTTGATTCATTTTCAGTATTTTCAGTAATTCTTAGTAAGCTATTAATAAAACCGATAAACATTGGTATTTTATATCTTTCAGGATCGTTAATCCAGATATCAAATAACTCAATTAGCCAATTTGACATTGTATTTTTGTCCTTGTTAAAAGGGAAATTATCGTGAGTATAGTCAGGAATTAAGAAATTCACTAAGCTTACATTCATTTTTTTAAAACTATCGTAAGTTTCTTTTGGATTCTCCTTTGTATTAATTACACAAGCTATATCAGCGTGTCCCATTTTGTTTTTAAGAAGAGATACTCCCTTAAAAACGTCTTCATAGCTCCCTTTACCTTTATGATCTACTCTATACATATCATGTGCTTTTGGGGTTCCATCAACACTAACACTAGGGTAAATATTAAGTTCTTTAAACAAGTTTAACCAGCTGTCATTAATAAGTACACCATTGGTTTGCATTTCATAGTAAAAAGTAACCTTATCAAGGTTTTTTTGTAACTGATTGGCTTTCGATATAAAGAGTCTATAAAATTCTTCAGAAGCTAGTAAAGGTTCACCACCATGGAAAAGGAAAGTGAATTTTTCTTTATTAAATTTTTGGATATATGATTTTACTTTCTTTAAAATATTGTCTACAGTAGTGTCTGACATAAATTTTGGTTGATTTTTATAGGTTGTATCACCAAGATTATACATAAAACAGTAGGAACAATTTAAGTTACATCTACTAGCAACTTTTAAAACTAAAGCATCGAAAATCATAATATTAGATAGGTTAAGTTTATAAAAAAGGAATTATATCTAACATTCAGATATAATTCCCTATACTTTAAATTACATGCTGAATCGTACTTCTTTCTTTTCTTCAACTGCAATTCTAGTAACACATTTACTTAATGTTTCAGACCAAACCATTCCATCTGGACAACGTCTACCTCCACCACCTGTTGGTATGTAAATAATATCATCAGTAACTGGACCGATAGCACCACCTTTAAACTTGTCTAAACTTTTAATTTCTAAATTTGAAAATTTGTCTAACCCTTTAGGTAAAAAAAACTTTTTTTTCATTGTATTAGTATTTGTTTATTATCGTGCTTACTCTATTAATGATTTTCAGCTTCCTCAATTTTATTAAATGCGCATTTAATAATTATTCTTTCTAACTAGTATGAGGAGCTTTATAGTATTACCCATTTTTTTTATTTAATTTTAAATTAATAGATAATAAGCAAGAATAAAAGGAGTGTGTTTTTTATTCTAAGAGAAGATTAAGCTAGTATTGGCCTAAGTTTTATGTAATAAAAAAAACCGAAACAATATTGTTTCGGTTTTTGAGCGAGAGACCAGGTTCGAACTGGCGACATTCAGCTTGGAAGGCTGACGCTCTACCAACTGAGCTACTCTCGCATTTGGTAAAGATTTTTGTACA